>JANMTL010000024.1:0-5251 GCA_031390425.1 Rhizobacter sp. | reverse complement strand
GGCCGAGCTGATCAGCGGCAAACGCCCGGCACTCGATTTCGGCTTCTACGGCGAGCGCGCCGCCGGGAATCGGCCGCGCATGGCGACCGCGTGATGGCGGAGGACTGGCCTGGCAAGCGACGTACCCGTCTCGGCTGGTTGAGGGCCGTTGGGTTGGGGGCTGTTTTCTGCAGCCACCCCCTAATTTGGAAAGGTACATGCGCTGCATATCTGGCTATCGTTGGCGAGGCGAAGGGCCGGGCCTGGCTTGCCGACCTCCACTGGAGACACCCGCAATGCTTCACTCTCCCCGAGTCGATCACCGTCAGCGAAGTGCCAAAACATTGGCTGCGCTGGCCCTTGCTGCGCTGGTTGGACCAGCGCTGGCCGGACCGGTAACCTTTGGCTTCGCCGGAAAGGTCACCGACGACCCGTTCGGGCTTTCAAGCTTCGGCGCTCCCATTAGCGGCAGCTTTACCTTCGACAACACCGTCACCGACTCCATTACCAGTGCAGCAAATGGCTCCTACGCCAGCGTCGGCGCAGGCTTCGGGTTCACCTCGAACGTCGATGGCACGGGGTACACCATCGGTGGATCGCTCACAGTCAACGTCGCCAACTCCATCTTCAGCGGTGACCAGTACGGCGCAATCGGCAGCGCAGGCGACCTGACGCTGGAACTCTTCTTTCAGGATGCGACTGGCACTGCGCTGGGCAGCGACGCGCTTCCGACGGCGCCGCCTGCCTTCGCGGCATTCGACTTGCGGCAGTTCCGGCTCTTCAGTTCCGACGCTGAATTTCTGGGCAGTGTGGACAGCCTCGTCTGCCTGTCCGGGTGCCGCACCCAGACCGTCCCTGAACCCGGGTCGTCGGCGCTCGCACTGCTCGCGCTGGCGCTGGCCGCCAGGGTCCGTGCCAACGCGCGCGGTGGCTTGCGATCGATCGCTGCTTGAAAAAATCGGTGCCCTCGATGACCGTTACTTCTGGAGGAACCATGTCCAAACATTCGATGACGTCTTGCGTCCCCGCTGCCCTGTTGATCAGCTTGCTCACAGCGGCCCATCCCGCCGCATGGGCCGTCGACGGTGTGGTGCTGATCGACCAGAACAAGGTCCTTGCCGGTGGCGTGACGCCGGGTGACGCGCCGGGCTTCCCGGTCACTCTCACCCAACCCGGCAGCTATCGCTTGTCGAGCAACCTGACGGTGCCGAATGCAGCCACCACGGCCGTTCAAATCGCACCCGATGTGTCGGGCGTGACGATCGACCTCAATGGCTTCGCCATCCTCGGCCCGACGGTCTGCGGCAACTTCCCCGTGGTTTGCAGCCCGACCGGCCCGGGCCGAGGCATAGAAACAGCGGTAGGTGTCTCGGGCTTCGTCGAGCAACGCGGCGTGACGGTGCGCAACGGTTCGATCATCGGCATGGGCCGCTATGGCGTGTTGCTGGGCGGGTCTGGCGGCTTGATCGAAGGTGTCACCGCCACCAACAACGGCGTGGACGGAATCTTTGCGAGCCAATCTGTCGTGATGAACAACCGGACGATGAAGAACGGCAACTCCGGTATCACTGCCTCCAACTCGGTGATCACTCACAACCTGGTGTCGCAAAACGGCAGCATCGGCATCCGAACCAACGACAGCCTTGTCACGCAAAACGTGGTGATCGCCAACGGCAGCTATGGCGCGGCAGGCGGCGCTTCGCTCACGACAGGTAACCAGTTCTCGTCCAACAACGGCGGCTCGACCAACCCGCAGGTACTCGGCGTAGGCGCCAGCGGCACGAACGGGTGCGACAGCACGCTCTGCCCTTAGGGCAACGCTGAACAAGTCCGCGCCGTGCGCGGCGGAGTCTTTGCGGGATGAGGCGCAAGGCGCGAAATCGGGGTCGGGCTCTCTGCCCGCCCCCGGCTTCGGAACGACGCCTTGTTCACGCAAGAAAACGGCCCGCAAAGGCCCGCCCCCGAAGGGGTTCGGCCCAAAACGGGCGATTTGCGCACCAAGTCGCTTGCGTGTGCCTTCGGGCACACGACGCGCAACGTTGGCGCACAACTCACTGGGTTTTGGACTCGAACGCGCGTGGCGGGGACTTGTTCAGCGTTGTCTTAGGTTCGACCCGATGGGTTCAATGCCCCGCGCTCGTCAGCCGCATCTTGCAGCCCGCAGCGCGCATCGACTGCCGCATCGAGCCTTCACGCCTGGCGTATCTGGTGCAAAGCCGAGGGCACCGGCCAGCCCGCTTCCTTGCACACCCTGACGATTGCTTCGTTGGTGTCGAAGTAGACCTGCCAGTAGTGGTCGGTGTGCGTGTACGGCCGCACGGCGATCTGCGGGCCTTCGAGTTTCATTTCGAGCAGGTTGATTTCGGGCGGCATGTCTTTCGACACATTGGGGATCAGCAGCACCGCCGCCTTGAAGCGCGCGATAGCGTCCAGCGCATCGACGCCGTTGGCCAGTTGTGCCACCCGCTCGACGCGGCGCACCGGCAGCACCGAGAAGTTCTGGATCGTGTTGCCGAAGATCTTGCCGTTGCCGACGATCGTCATCACGTTGTCAGGCGTCACCATCGTGGTGCCGAACAAGCCCAGCTCGCGCACCGTGCCGGTCACACCCCCCACCGTGACGAAGTCACCCACCTTGATGGGCCGCAGGATCAGCATGAACGCGCCCGCCGCGAAGTTGCCCAGCAGCCCGCTCCAGGCTGCGCCGATCGCCACGCCCGCACCTGCCAGCATGGCGGCGAAAGAGGTCGTCTCGATGCCGAAATAGCCCAGGATGCCGAGCACCAGCGCGATGTTCAGCGCGATGGCGATGATCGAGCCGAGGTACTTGGTCAGCGTCGGATCGACGTTGTTGCGGTTCATCGCCGCCTGCATCAGCCCGATCACGCGATTGATCAACCAACGGCCGACGATCCAGAACGCCAGCGCCGCCAGCACCTTGAGCCCGATGTCGATCGCCGTGGTGCCGAGGAAGGTTTGAATTGACTCCATGTTCATGCGTGGCTCCCGTTAAGTGCAGATGGGCTCTCGACCGCACATTGCGTCGGCGCCGGCCCCGGTTGTAGCCGAATTGGGCGTCGCACCGACAGCCCCTGTGTCGTGCACAGGGGCTGGTTAGGATGGGCCGATGAGCATTGATGTCGCGTCTGCGCGGTCAGCCCCCCGCTGGCCGATCCCCGGCCTGCCGCTGTGGAGCGTCGCGGTGCCGCTGCTGGCGGTGCTGACGCTCGCGCTGGCCTGGGGCATGCCGCTGGGGCTGGTCCTCGGAACGGTGCTGACAGCGGCGCTGTTCCTGGCCGTGATCTGCGCGATCCACCATGCCGAGGTCGTTGCCCACCGTGTCGGCGAGCCCTACGGCACGCTGGTGCTGGCGGTGGCTGTGACGATCATCGAGGTGGCGCTGATCGTCGCGTTGATGCTGGCCGGCGGAGCGGCCGCCAACACGCTGGCGCGCGACACCGTGTTCGCAGCACTGATGATTGCGTGCAACGGCATCGTCGGTCTGTGCCTGGTGGTCGGCGGTCTGCGCCACGGCGTGCTGGCGTTTCGCGTCGAGGGCACCAGCCCGGCGCTCGCGTCGCTGGCCGCGCTGGCCGGACTGGCACTGGTGCTGCCGAGCTTCACCACCACCACCGCGGGGCCCACCTACAGCGGCTCGCAACTGGCCTTTGCCGGCATCACCTCGCTGGCGCTGTACGGCGTGTTCGTCTTCGTGCAAACCGTGCGCCACCGCGATTACTTCCTGCCGATCGGCACCGACGATGAAGAGGCCCACGCCCCACCGCCTGCGAACTGGGTCGCGTGGAGCGCCCTCGTTTTGCTGATGCTGTCGCTAATCGGCGTGGTCGGCCTCGCCAAGGCGCTGGCGCCTGCGCTCGAAGCGGGCGTGGCGGCCGCCGACGCACCAAAGGCCGTGGTGGGCGTGCTGATCGCGTTGATCGTGCTGCTGCCCGAGACCGGCGCCGCTTTGCGCGCGGCGCGTGGCAACCGCATACAGAGCAGCCTGAACCTGGCACTCGGCTCGGGCTTGGCGAGCATCGGGCTGACCATCCCGGTGGTGGCCGCGCTGTCGCCGTGGTTCCCGTTCGCGCTGGTGCTCGGCCTGCGCCCGATCGACATCGTGCTGCTGATGCTGACGCTGATCGTCGGCACCCTCACCCTCGGCAGCGGCCGCGCCACCGTGATGCAGGGCGCAGTGCACCTGGTGCTGTTCGCGGCATTCTTGTTCCTGACGGTGGTGCCGTGAGGTCAGATATCATCAATATACTCACTTTGATAGCACTGGAACAATCATGTCCAACCTCAGCTTGCGTGGTGTCGATCCCGCCGTGATGGCCGAGCTGAAAGCGCTGGCTGGCAAAGAGAACGCCAGCGTCAATGCCTTGGTACTGCGCCTCATCGATCGCGGTCTGGGCCGCAAACCTGCCAAATCGACGCGGCTACGCCATGACGATCTCGACGCGCTCGCCGGGTGTTGGAGCGCCAAGGATTCAGCCGCGTTCGAGAAGGTCACCGGCTCGTTCGGACAGATCGAACCAGCCCTTTGGAGGTGACGCGGTGCGTCCGCTGCTGATCGACACGAACGCCTACACCGCCTTCATGCGGGGTGACGCCAGCATCGTCGAGGCGATCGCCCATGCGCAGCAGCTCTACCTGAACAGCATGGTCGTCGGTGAGTTGCTCGCGGGCTTTGCCGCAGGCACCCGCCAAGCCCGCAATCGGGGCGAGTTGGCTCAGTTCATGAACTCGCCCCGCGTCGATGTTCTGACCGTCACCGCCGACACGGCCCACAGCTACGCCCTGGTTTATGCCGCGCTGCGGCGCAAGGGCCAGCCCATCCCCACCAACGATTTGTGGATCGCCGCCAGCGCGGTCGAGCATGGCGCTGGGCTGCTAACGCTGGACGCTCACTTCAAGCAGGTGGATGGCTTGCACTGCGGGCGATGTATGGAAGATTTCCTGCCCTGAACTGGCCCCAAAAAAGGTACGTCACGAAATTTACAAACAGAAAATGCACAGCCTTTTGTGCCCCCCTCGATGGAAGGGGCGGGCGTCATGTGTGCAGCGCAAGCAGCACCTCTGGATGTTCAACTGCGACGCGAAGCAGAGTTCGTGCTGCACCGGTAGGCTTGCGACGCCCTTGCTCCCAATCTTGAAGCGTTCGAGGCGAAACGCCCAGGAGTATCGCGAACGCTTGCTGGGACAGACCGACGCGAGCCCTGGCCTGCGCCGCCTCCGGGACTTTGACCTGGGTTACCCGAGCCGCTTGGCC
>JANMTL010000048.1:0-20174 GCA_031390425.1 Rhizobacter sp. | reverse complement strand
CAACGACGTGCTGAAAAACGCGGTCGGCGGCATCAGCGACATCATTCACATGCACGGCATGGTCAACGTCGACTTCGAAGACGTGAAGACGGTGATGAGCGAGCCCGGCAAGGCGATGATGGGCACGGCCCAGGCCAGCGGTCCGGATCGCGCGACCAAAGCAGCCGACGCGGCCGTGGCCTGCCCGCTGCTCGAAGGCATCGACCTGTCGGGCGCGAAAGGCGTGCTGGTGCTGATCGCCGCGAACCGCAACACGCTGAAGTTGAGCGAAAGCAAGAACGCGATGAACACGATCCGCCGTTACGCGGCAGAAGATGCGCACGTGATCTTCGGCACCGTCTACGACGAGAACCTGGGCGACCAGTTGCGCGTCACGGTGATCGCCACCGGCCTGAGCCCGGCGCGCCGTCAGCAGGCGCCGATCAGCGTGGTGCACAGCGCGCCGATGCAGCGCACCGGCACCGACAACCTGCCGATCCTCAACCACGCGCTGAGCGCACCGGGCCTCGGCATGCAGGGCGGGCACAACAGCCCCGACTACGGCTCGCTGAGCACGCCGAGCGTCTGGCGCACCCGCACCGCAGCGGCCAAGGTCGATGCACTGGCCAGCAACGGCATGGACGAAATCGAGATCCCGGCCTTCCTCAGAAAACAGGCCGACTGATGTCGGCCTGCGGTTGCCACCTTCCCCCGCTGGGGGAAGGCCGGGATGGGGTCGCCCAAACGATCTCGGTGCCATGCGGCCCTCACCCCAACCCTCTCCCAGAGGGCGAGGGAGTCGAGCAACTGCCCTGCCCGAAGGGAAAGGCGATAACACCTTCCCTAGAATTTCGATCAGCGATTTGACCCAGCAACGCACCGTCGCTGGTCGAGAAATGAATTCATGCTTGCCCAACGCACCCTGAAATCCCTCACCCGTGCCGCGGGCACGGGCGACCACTGCACTCAAGGGACAGTCAATGCAAACCGTGAGCGTCTTTCGTCGGCTGATGTTGTCTCCGGCCGCGGCGCTGTGCGTGGCCTGCGGCTCGGGCGGTGACGACCCGACCCCAGCGCCCGCCAGCCCGCCAGCTACAAGCGCCATGTTCACGCCGAGCGCCATCGCCGAGCCTCGGGTGCCGGCGGGCGAAACTTTGGTCACAGCCTTCGGCGCGGTGCCCGACGATGGTGTGGACGACACGGCCGCGATCCAACGTGCGCTGGACGCCGTCAACGGCGCAGGCGGCGGCACGCTGGTCTTGCCGCCCGGTCGTTACGACATCCGCATCGACCCCGCGCTGCAGCGTGCACTGACACTGCATCCGCGGCTGCGGCTGCTCGGCCGACCTGCGGGCCAAGCGACGCTGCGGCTGGCAGACGGCCAGATCGTCTACGAAAGCATCCTGGCCACGGCCAGCTACGCCAGCAGGCTGGACGACGTGGTGTTCGACGGCCTGGTGTTCGACGCCAACGGGCTCAACAACCCGGTGCGTTCGGCCGATGAAACCGATGGCAGTCTGGGCACGCCCACTTTGCGCTACACGATCCGCAGCTTTGCAGGCAGTCGGGTGCAGGTGCGCAACTGCAGCTTCCTCAACAACGACAACGGCAACACGCTCAGCTTCAACGGCAACGACATCTCGGACGTGCTGATCGAGCAAAACAAGTTTCTCGCCGTGGGCGGTGCGGCGATCGACCATGATCACTCCACCGTTTACGCCGACGGCCTGCGCATTCGCATTGCCGACAACGAATTCCGCAGCCGCTTCGGCGCTGGCACGCTGGGCGCACGCACCGCCATCGAAACTCACACCGACGATCAGGCGGTGGTCGGCAACACCATCCACGGCTACTTGCAGGGTGCCAACGCGGTTGCCGACGTGACGCGGCCAGCGCGTCAGCTCTACCGCGACAACCGCATCAGCGCCGTGGCCGTGGGCATCAACATCTGGCCGCTGACGACGCCAATGAACCCGACGGCGCCGGCCTACACCGCGCTGGTGCTGCAGGGCAACGACATCCGCATCGACGCCGACGCCTGGTGGGCGTCGCCCGCCATGGTGATCAACGCACCGGCTGGCATTCATTTTGAAACCGACGTGGCCAACGCCCGCCTGGCGCGCCTGGACATCGTCGACAACCGCATCACGTTCGATACCTTCAGCGGGCGCAACGCCGATCGCGACCGGGTCTCCGCCGGCATCGATCTGCGCGGCGCCGAAGGGCGCATGCCGATCGACGAGCTCACTCTGGCGCGCAACACCGTGCGCAACGCCATCGGCCCGGGCATCCTGGGCACCACACACATCGGCTCGAGCCGGGCATCGACCATCACTGACAACACGCTGGTGGACAGTGGCCGCGGGGCGAGCCTGGCCGGTGCGGGCGACCTGTTTCGCACCGGCATTCTGCTGGGCGGCAGCAGCACGGGTTTGAGCGTGCTGCGCAACACCATCTCCAACAGTGATCCAGTGACCGCACCCACGCTCAACGGCATCGTGTTGACCTCGAACTGCACGCCACCCTGCACGGTGGGCCGCAACACGACCAGCGGCTTGCCGACGCCGTTGCAGATTACGGGCACCGGCTGGACGAACACCGGGCCTTGAAGCGCAGGCGTCGCTGCGCAGCCTGCGCACGGCGCCCACTGCGACGCCATGCCCCGTTCGCATGGCAGCGGTGCTTGGTTCGTTCCCGCCCTCTCCCCAACGAAGCGAGGCAGCCACATCAGTCCCTAAAATGAATCGATGCTTGCCCAACGCACCCTGAAATCCCTCACCCGCGCCGTTGGCGTGGGTGTGCACGGCGGGCAGCGGGTCGAGCTGACCTTGCGCCCGGCACCTGCCGACAGCGGCGTCGTGTTCCGCCGCGTCGATCTGCCGCAGCCGGTGGACATCCGTGTTCATCCGAGCTCGGTGTGCGACACCCGCATGGCGACCGCGCTGTCGCCCGGTGGCGACCCGGGCGCGCCGAAGGTCAACACCGTCGAGCACCTGCTGTCGGCCTGCGCGGGGCTCGGCATCGACAACCTGATTGTCGACATCACCGCCGAAGAGGTGCCGATCCTCGACGGCTCGGCGGCGTCGTTCGTGTTTTTGCTGCAGAGCGCCGGCATCGCGTTGCAGGACGCGCCGAAGCGCTTCATGCGCATCCTCAAAGCCATCGAGGTGCGCGAAGGCGAGGGGTCGACGTTGAAGTGGGCGCGGCTCGAACCGTTCGACGGCTACAAGCTGACCTTCGAGATCGCGTTCGACCACCCGGCGGTCAATCAGACCGGCCAGCACGTGGTGTTCGACATGGGCTCGGGCCAGTACAAGCGCGAGATCGCGCGCGCCCGCACCTTCGGCTTTACCAAGGATGTCGAGCTGATGCGATCGCGCGGCCTGGGCTTGGGCGGCAGCCTCGACAACGTGGTGGTGGTCGACGACTACAAGGTGCTCAACAGCGGCGGGCTGCGCTACGACGACGAGTTCGTCAAGCACAAGATCCTCGATGCGATCGGCGATCTGTACGTCATCGGCCACCCGCTGATCGGCGCTTACAGCGCCTTCAAGTCGGGCCATGCGCTGAACAGCAAGCTGGTGCGCGCGGTGCTGGGCGATCCGGCCGCCTTCGAGATCGTCACCTTCGACGATGCCTCGAAAGCGCCGACGGGTCTGGCCGAGCTGGCACCGGCCTGGTGATGTTGATCTTTCGCTGGGTGCTGATGTTGCTGGGTGTGGCTGCGCTGGTGTGTCTGGCGCTGTACGTCGGCACCGGACAGGTGCGCTACCGCCGCATCGGTTTGCGCATCGTGCAATGGGGCGTGATCGCCGCGCTCGGTTTTTTCGCAGTGCTGATCCTCGAACGTCTCGCGATCGCGCTGTGATCCGCGACCGTCCACTTGAAAGTCTGAACCAATGACCGTGTTTCGCTGGGTGATGGGCGTGATCTTCGCCGTGATGGGCGCAATCAGCCTGGTGTCGTTCGCCGTTTTCATCGGCACCGGCATCGACCTGTGGCTCAAGCGCACGCTGATCTTTCGGCGCTTTGCCTTCGCGGCCGCGCTGTTGTGGTTCAACGTCGAGGTTTGGGGCAGCGTCGTCAAGACCATCATCAACTGGTGACTGCTGGCGGCTTCACGCCAGGCCGATGAATGCGATCGCCGCCGCCAGGTGATCGTCGAAGTCGCTCAGTGCATGGTCGCTGCCCTCGATCAGGCGCATCGAACAACCCGCATAGCGCGCGCTCATCTCGCGCCAGTCGAGCACCTCGTCGCCTTTTGCGATCACGGCGAAGTAGCGCTGCGGATGCGTGATCGCCGCAGGCGCCATCGCTTGCAACTCGGCGATGAATTCGGGGCGGAAAAAGAACCGTTCGTCGCTGTGCCACGCCTGCGTCTGGCCGAGGTGCTGTGCCAGATCGCGTGCCGGATGCACGGCCGGATTCAGTACCACTGCACGCACCGCCGCGCCCCAGCGCTCGGCCAGCACCGTCGCATAAAAGCCGCCGAGCGAGCTGCCGATCACGGCGGTGCGCGCCAGCGGCCAGTCGGCCGTGCCCTCGCTCAACATCGCCAGCGACTCGCGCGGCGACGGCGGCAGTTGCGGGCACCACCAGTGGATGTCGGGCCGCTGCGCACGCAGCCAGTCGCCGAACTGGCGGGCTTTTTTCGATTGCGGCGACGAGCGAAAGCCGTGCAGGTAGAGCAGGTGCGTGATCGGCAAGCACGCGCCGAGCTGCATCGATCAGCCTTTGGCGTTCAGCGCTTGCAGCAGCAGCTCGTGCACGCCGCCGAAGCCGCCGTTGCTCATGCACAGCACATGGTCTTGCGGCTTGGCTGCCGCGACAACGCACGACACGAGGGTGTCGATTCGGTCACTGACCGAGGCCAGCTTGCCCAGCGGGGCGAGCGCCTGAGCCGCGTCCCAGTCGAGCCCGCCGCTGTGGCAAAACGACAGGTCGGCTTCTTCCAGCGACCACGGCAGTTGCGCCTTCATCGCGCCCAGCTTCATCGTGTTCGAGCGCGGCTCGAACACCGCGAGGATGCGCGGGCGCGGCTGGGTGGCCGCATCCCAGCGCGCGTCGATCTGGCGGCGCAGCCCGTTGATCGTGGTGCGCATCGCGGTCGGGTGATGCGCGAAATCGTCATACACGCTGACGCCTGCGACGCTGCCGCGCAACTCCAGCCGACGCCGCACGTTCTTGAAGTCGGCCAACGCCTTGGCCGCGACCTCGGCCGGCACGCCGACGTGATCGGCCGCGGCGATCGCGGCCAGCGCATTCATCTGGTTGTGCTCGCCGGCCAGCGACCACTCGACTCGTGCGATCTTCATGCTGCCGCGCAGCACGTCGAACGCATGCGGCTCGCCGCGCGCGCGCAGCTCGCCGGGGGTTTCCTTGCGCGCGCCGAAGCGCACCACATCGCTCCAGCAGCCTTTGCCGAGCACGCGTTGCAGCGCCTCGTCGCGGGCATTCACCACGAGCCGACCTTGCGACGGCACGGTGCGCACCAGGTGGTGGAACTGCCGCTCGATCGCCGCCAGGTCGTCGAAGATGTCGGCGTGATCGAACTCGAGGTTGTTCAGCACGGCCGTGCGCGCGCGGTAGTGGACGAACTTGCTGCGCTTGTCGAAGAACGCGGTGTCGTACTCGTCGGCTTCGATGACGAACGGCGAACCGATGCCCGTGTCGCCCAATCTGGCTGACACACCGAAATTCAGCGGCACACCGCCGACCAGAAAACCGGGCTGCAACCCGGCCTGCTCCAGCACCCAGGCCAACATCGCGGTGGTGGTCGTCTTGCCGTGCGTGCCGGCCACCGCCAGCACATGGCGGCCTTGCAGCACCTGCTCGGCCAGCCACTGCGGGCCGCTGGTGTAGGCGGCCCCGGCATCCAGCACCGCTTCCATCAACGGGTTGCCGCGTGTGACCACGTTGCCGACGACGAACACATCGGGCCGCACGCCCAACTGATCGGCGCCGTAGCCTTCGGTCAGCTCGATCCCGAGCGCGCGCAACTGATCGCTCATCGGCGGGTAGACGCCCGTGTCGCAGCCGGTCACCCGGTGCCCCGCTTCGCGCGCCAGGGCCGCGAGCCCGCCCATGAAGGTGCCGCAGATGCCGAGGATATGGATGTGCATGGGGTCGCAGTGAAAAGGGGCCGCGGCGACGCTGTTTGTCAGGCAGGCCGACGGGCTTCTTGCGCCCGCAGGATCACGATCGCAAGGCTTGTGCCGCTGCCGAAACGGTTACCGCAATGTCGGCCGGTGTGTGCGCCGCGCTGACGAAGCCGGCTTCGTACAAGGCCGGGGCCAGGTAAACGCCGCGATCCAGCATCGCATGGAAAAACTGGTTGAAGCGCGCCTTGTCGGTGGCCAGAACTTGGGTGTAGTTCTGCGGCAAGGCAGACGCGAAGAAGAAGCCGAACATGCCGCCTTCGCTGTCGGTGACCATCGGCACGCCACACGCATCGGCTGCCGCTTGCAGTCCGGCCACCATCTGCCGTGTGCTGGCAGCCAGTGCCTCGAAGAAGCCGGGCTTCTGGATCTCGCGCAGGGTGGCCAGGCCGCAGGCGGTGGCCACCGGGTTGCCCGACAGCGTGCCGGCCTGGTAGACCGGGCCGAGCGGCGCCAGTTGTTCCATCACCGCGCGCCGACCGCCGAAGGCCGCCAGCGGCATGCCGCCGCCGATCACTTTGCCGAAGACGCTGACGTCGGGCGCGAAGCCGGGGATCAGTTTTGCGTACAGACTTTGTGCGCCGCCGAGCGCGACGCGAAAGCCCGTCATCACCTCGTCGAACACCAGCAGCGCGCCGTGCTGCGTGCACAGCTCGCGCAGACGCGTCATGAACGGCACGCTGGCGCGCACGAAATTCATGTTGCCGCAGATCGGCTCGATCATCACGCAGGCCAGGTCGGCGCCGTGCAGCGAAAACGCTTGCTCCAGCTCGAGGATGTTGTTGTATTCGAGGACCACGGTGTGCTTGACCACGTCTGCGGGCACACCGGCACTGGTCGGGTTGCCGAAGGTGGCCAGGCCCGAGCCGGCCTTGACCAGCAGCGCATCGGCGTGGCCGTGGTAGCAGCCCTCGAACTTGACGATCTTGTCGCGGCCGGTCGCGCCGCGCGCCAGCCGCAGCGCGCTCATCGCCGCTTCGGTGCCCGAGCTGACGAGGCGCACCTGGTCCATGCTGGGCACGAGTTTCAGGATTTCTTCGGCCAGTTCGATCTCGCGCTCGGTCGGCGCGCCGAACGAGAAGCCGTCGAGCGCGGCCTTTTGCACCGCATCCAGCACGGCCGGGTGGCCGTGACCCAGGATCATCGGCCCCCACGAGCCGATGTAGTCGATGTAGCGGGTGCCTTCGGCGTCGTAGATGTAGGACCCTTGCGCGCGGGCGATGAAGCGCGGCGTGCCGCCGACCGCGCGGAAGGCGCGCACCGGCGAATTGACGCCGCCGGGGATGACGCGCTGGGCGCGCTCGAACAGTTGTGCGTTGGTGGAAGTCATGGCGGTCTGCAGACGGGTGGGCCACGCCGAGGGCGCTGGCGTCCGTGCGGGTTGTCTCAGTGGATGTGGCGGGATCCCGGCGGGTCGGACTCCGGGGCTTCGGCGGCGGCGTCTTCCTCGTCTTCGCCCGGCGCCAGCGCCCAGAAAAAGCGATCCGGCACCACGTTGCCCATGCCCGGGCGGAATCCGGCGTCGAGCGCCTGATCCAGAAAGGCCAGCGATTCGCCGACGGCGGTGTGCAATTCGCTGCCCGAGGCCAACAACGCCGCCAGCGCAGCCGACAGCGTGTCGCCTGCCGCAATGAAGCTGGCGTCGAAACGCTCGAACTTCTCGCCGGTCAGCGCGCTTTGCGATGAGGCCAGCACGTTGTCGAGAAACTGGTCACTGCTCTTGCTGCTGGTGACCAGCACACTGGTCACCAGCACGAAGTTGGTGCCGTGCTCGGCGGCGGCCACCGCCAGCTCGCGTGGTGAGGTCGGGCGGCTGCCGTCCCAGTCGGGCAGCAAAAAATCGGTCAGCGTCTGGTGGCTGCCGACCAGCACCTCGGTCTGCGGCAACACCAGTTCGCGAAAGGCATCGAGGTAGGCCTGTTGCTGGTCTTCTTCCAGCCAGGACAGGTTCGGCATGTAGGCCACCAGCGGCACGTCGGGGTAATCGGACAGGATCTCGGCCACCGCGCCGACGCCTTCGGCCGAGCCGAGAAAGCCGACTTTCCAGGCGGCGATGGTGATGTCTTCGAGCACGCAGCGCGCCTGCTCGGCGACCACGTCGGCCTCGAGCGGGTGGTGGTCGAAGATCTCGGCCGTGTCGCGCATCACGATCGAGGTGATCACCGGCAGCCCGTGCGCGCCCATCGCCGCGATGGTCGCGACGTCGCCGCTGATGCCGCCGGCCCCGGTGGCATCCGACGCATTGAAGCTCATCACGCAGGCGGGGGCCGGCGCTTCCAACAACTCGTCAGCGGCTTCGGCTGTCGGTTGGGTTTGTGCGGTCATGGCGGAAGACTCGGGTGAGGGAAGAGCGGCGCGCCTCGAAGGCGATGACCGGGAATCGGGTCGGTGCGGTCGAACTGGGGGTGATGAACAACAACAGCACACCGGATCCGACGCGCCGCAAATATTGCATCGCTAGAATCGATTTCATTGTAATGACGCCTCAACACCGTGACCGACGCGCGAACCTGGATGTGCCTGATCTGCGGATGGATCTACGACGAGGCCCTCGGAGACGAGGAACACGCCATTGCGCCGGGCACCCGCTGGGCCGATATTCCGATGAACTGGACCTGTCCGGAATGCGGCGCGCGAAAAGAAGACTTTGAGATGGTGCAAATCTGACCGATAACCCGATAGGCGGGACGCGACGTGCGTGTCCTGATGAGGAGAATGTCAGTGAACGAGGACACCGGGGTACCAACGCCCAAGACCAGGGTTCTGGTCATCGATGACAGCAACACCATCCGTCGCAGCGCGGAGATCTTTCTCAAGCAGGGCGGCTACGACGTCTACCTGGCCGAAGACGGGTTCGATGCGCTGTCGAAGGTCAACGACCATGCGCCGTCGCTGATCTTCTGCGACATCCTGATGCCGCGTCTCGACGGCTATCAGACCTGCGCCATCATCAAGCGCAACAGCCGTTTTGCCGATTTGCCGGTCATCATGCTGTCGTCCAAGGACGGGCTGTTCGACAAGGCGCGCGGACGCATGGTCGGCTCGCAGGACTATCTCACCAAGCCCTTCACGAAGGATCAGTTGCTCGGCGCCGTGCGTCAGCACCTGAAAGAGGATGCGGTCGTGTCGCAGAACTGACGCGCTTTGTCATGGTTTTCACGGCGCGCGGATTGCTTGATCCGACCCCGTGCGCTGCAACGCGACTCCCGAGGACTGGAAATGCCAATCAAGAACATTCTGTTGGTCGACGATTCGAAGACCGAGCTGTATCACGTGTCCGGCCTGCTGACGAAGCAAGGCTACGCCGTGCGGACGGCCGAAAATGGTGAAGAAGCGATGCGTCGCCTGGAAGAACAAACCCCCGATCTGATCCTGATGGACGTCGTGATGCCGGGCCAGAACGGCTTTCAATTGACCCGCGCCATCACCCGCGATCCGCGTTTCGCGCGGGTGCCGGTCATCATGTGCACGAGCAAGAACCAAGAAACCGACAAGGTGTGGGGCATCCGACAAGGCGCACGCGACTACCTTGTGAAGCCGGTCAACGCCGAAGAGTTGGCGGCCAAGATTCGTGCCTTCGGTTGATCGCTACGCTGCGCTCCCTGCCTTGGCGCTTCGGCGCTTTTCGTCGGCGCTGAGCTGAAGCTGTCACTGATTCAACGCGACCCGTTCATGGCCAACAAAGAAGCATTGCGCGCACTGCAACACCGGCTGGCCGAGCGGCTGCAGGAGGCCCGTTCGACGGTGCGCGGGCGCACCTGGTTGGCGGTCGAATGCGGCGGACTCGGATTCCTGTTTCCGCTGAAAGATGCCGGGCAGATTTTCCCGATGACCACGTTGGCGCCGGTGTCGCATGCGCATCCGTGGTTTCTGGGTGTGGCGAACTTGCGGGGGCACCTGCACGGCGTTGTCGACCTGGCCGCCTTCTTCGGCATCCAGGCGGCGGCAGACAACCGCGATCAGGCGATGTTGGTGGCGTTCAACGCGGCGCTCGAAGTCAACGCGGCGCTGCAGGTCGATCGGCTGGCGGGTCTGCGCGGCGAGGAGCAGTTGTTTCTGGAGAGCGAGGCGTCTGTCGGGCAACCGAGCTTTGTCGGGCAGCGCCTGCACGATGTCGATGGCCGGGTTTGGCAAGAGATCAACTTGGCCCACCTCGTGCGGCACGAGGCCTTCTTGAAGATCGTGGGTTGATCGCCTCGACGCACCGTCGGCGCCGATGCGACGAACAGGCAGTGACAACTTACCGATATCCGGCGGTTCGATCCGCCCCGAATTAACAACAATCGGCGACCCAGGAGGCCCCATGGCTTTTTTGGACAAGTTCAAGAACCCCTCGTCCGGACGCGATCGTGCTGCGTCCGACACACGATCCTTCGATGTGTCGGCGCACGCAGCCGATGCCCCTGACGCAGTGCAAGAGCGGTCGCCGCTGGAGATCAACATGGACATGGAACGTACCGTCGTGCTCGACGGGTTCGGCGGCAGAAGCGCACGCGACATCGAATCCTCCATCATCACCGAGGCGGCGCCCTCCGAGATGACCGATTTCGCCGAATCCCGGTCGCAGCAGCCAGCGGCGATGGCGCAAGCCGTGGGCTCCGGCGTGCCGCTGATCGGGCACCGGCCGCTCGCGCAACAGCAGCAGTGGTTGAGCGCGCTGATGCTGATCGGGCTGTTCGGCGTGCTGGCAGTGGTGTTGCTGTCGTTCGCCGCGTCCGACACCGAGCCGCAGCAGCGCGCAACCGCGGGTTTGTTGCTGGCGTCCGGACTGGCGATGTTTGCCGGGGTGCTCGGCCAGCGCAAGGTGTTCGGTGCCGAGCAGGCCGAGCGCACGCAGCAGATGGAGCAGCAGCGCGTCGAAGCGCAGCGGGTGCAAGACGAATCCAAGCGCGTCAACGACGCCAACCAGGCGGCCATTCTGCGGTTGATGAACGAGCTGCAGAGCGTCGCCGAGGGCGACTTGACGCAGCAGGCGACGGTCACTGAAGACATCACCGGCGCGATCGCCGACTCGGTCAACTACACGGTGGAAGAGCTGCGCACGCTGGTCGCGCAGGTGCAAGGCACGGTGAGCCGGGTGACCGAAACCACGCAATTGGTCGACGCCACGTCGACCGAGCTGATGGCTGCGTCCAGCGAGCAACTGCGCGAGATCCGCGACACCGGCGAATCGGTGCTGCAGATGGCCGGTCGCATCAACGAGGTGTCGGCGCAGGCGCAGCAGACCGCGCAGGTCGCACGCCAGTCGCTGACCGCAACCGAGTCGGGTTTGAAGGCGGTGCAAGACACCATCGGCGGCATGAATTCGATCCGCGACCAGATCCAGGAAACCTCCAAGCGCATCAAGCGGCTGGGCGAGTCATCGCAAGAGATCGGCGAGATCACCGAGTTGATCTCGGACATCACCGAGCAGACCAATGTGCTCGCGCTGAACGCTGCGATCCAGGCCGCATCGGCCGGCGAAGCGGGTCGCGGCTTCTCGGTCGTGGCCGAAGAGGTGCAGCGGCTGGCCGAACGCTCGGCCGACGCGACGCGCCAGATCGCCGCGCTGGTCAAGACCATTCAAACCGATACGCAGGATGCGGTGGCCGCGATGGAGCGCTCGACCCAGGGCGTGGTCGAAGGCACCCGGCTGACCGATGCGGCCGGCTCGGCGCTGGGCGACATCGACCGCGTGTCGCGGCAGTTGTCGGATTTGATTACGCACATCTCGAACCAGGCCCTCGGCGAAGCGCAATCGGCCAATGTGGTGGCGGCCAACATCCAGCACATTTTCGCGGTCACCGAGCAGACCGGTGAAGGCACCCGCTCGACCGCCCAGATGGTACGCGAGCTGTCGCACACCGCCGAAGAATTGAAGCAATCGGTGGCGCGCTTCAAGATCGCCTGAACGCCGCGCCCGGCAGTTGTCGACCCGCTTCCGTCATCGAAGAACCTCCCCACACAAGGCACCGCATGGACAGCTTGCGTCATCCGCCATCGACCGACAGCCGCGGCGGCGGTGACCCGGAAAGCCTGAGCGACCTGAGCGCCCTGTCCTGGGTGCAAGACGAGTTGAGGCGTTCGCTCGAACTGGCGAACAAGGCCTTGCGGCGCCATTTGAAGGACGCCGACACCACCTTCGATGCCGACGTCGACACGGTCGATCCGGCGGTCATCCACAGCGCCCGTCAGCACCTCCACCAAGGCGTCGGTGCGCTCGAACTGGTCGGGCTGTCGGCGGGCGCCAGCGTGCTGCGTGCCTGTGAGGCGGCGGTGCAACGCTGCATCGCCAAGCCGCGACTGCTCGACAGCCATGCGGCCGCAACGATCGAGAGTGCGTCGTTCGCCGTGCTCGACTACGTGGCCCGGCTGCTCTCCGGCAAGACGGTGTCGCCGCTGGCGATGTTCCCGCAGTACCGCGCGATCCAGGAAGTGGCCGGTGCCGACCGCGTGCACCCGGCCGATCTGTGGGTGCGTGACTGGCAATGGCAGTCGCTGCCGGACGACGAGTTGGCCGTGCCGCGCGCACCCGACGCCGCCACCCGCTCGGCCATCGAAAGCAAGATGCTGTCGACCATTCGCAATCCGACGGCGGCATCCGCCAGCCGGATGAGCGAGATCTGCGCCGGGCTCGGCGCCGGCACCGCGCACCCGCAGACCAGCACGCTGTGGAAGCTGGCAGCAGCGATGTTCGAGGCGCAGTCGCAGGGCCTGCTGGCGCCTGATGTGTTCAGCAAGCGCGTCGCGTCGCGGCTGCTGGCGCAATTGCGCATCTTCGAGCGCGGCGGGCGCGAGGTGTCTGAGCGGCTTGCCCGCGACCTGCTCTTTTTCTGCGCCCAGGCCGCCTCACCCGGCGACGGCCGCAAGGCCCCGCGCCTGGCCGCCGTGCGCCAGGCCTACGACCTGGTGCACCACCTCAGCACCGACTACCACGTCAGCGCGCTCGGCCGTTTAGATCCGGCGTTGATCGCGCAGGCCCGCAAACGGGTCGCCGCCGCCAAGGAGTCGTGGTCCGGCGTGGCCGGTGGCGAGATGCACCGCCTGAGCGGGCTGGCCGAGCAGTTCGCGCTGGCCGGCGAATCGCTGAAACGGTTGTTCCCGTCCGGCGACGCGCTGGCCGAAGAATTGCGCGCTGCGGCGGCGCAGGCGCAGCAGTCCGCTGTGCCGCCATCGGCGCCGCTGGCGATGGAAGCGGCCACCAGCCTGCTGTACGTCGAGGCCTGCCTCGAAGACGCCGAGTTCGATCATCCCGACCTCGGCGCCCGCGTGCAGCGCATGTCGCAACGCATGGCCAGCGTGCGGCAGGGAGAGGCGCCGCAGCCGCTCGAAGGTTGGATGGAAGACCTGTACCGACGCGTCTCCGACCGCCAGACGATGGGCAGCGTGGTGCAGGAGCTGCGCGCCACCTTGTCCGAGGCCGAAAAGCTGATCGATCAGTTCTTCCGCAACCCGGCCGACCCCGAGGTCCTGATCCCGGTACCGAATCACCTGTCGTCGATGCGCGGCGTGCTGTCGGTGCTGGGCATGGACCACGCCGCCAGCGCGCTGCTGCGCATGCGCGATGAAGTCGACGGCCTCAGCTCGACCCAGGTCGACGTGGCGCGCGTGCCGCAGGCGGGGGTGTTCGACCGGCTCGCCGACAACCTGGGCGCGCTCGGCTTCCTGATCGACATGCTCAGCGTGCAGCCGGCGCTGGCCAAGACGCTGTTCGTGTACGACGCCGAAGCCGGCACGCTGGCGCCGGTGATGGGTCGCGGCGAACGCGCGCCGGTGATGCCGGGTGAGCCGGTGCCGTCGCTGGCCGAGCCGCGGCTGATCGAACAGGCGCAACTGTTGGCGTTCAACGCGGCGCGCGACGACGTGTCGGTCGAAGCCGTTGCGCGCGATCTCGAACGCCTGTCGCACGAAGCGACGGCGGCCGATCAGCCGGCGCTGGCTGCGACGGTGAACCAGGCCCGCGTCGCGCTCGAAAAAGCGCGCGACGCCGATGCGGTGATCGCGGCGCGCGACCAGTTGTCCGAAGCGTTGGCCGACTTCGTGCACACCGCTTCTGAGGCGGTCGGACTCGACTCCGAAAATACGAACGGACGCGCCGTCGGTGCCGACGATTCCGTCGAAGACGACGAGATGCGCGAGGTGTTCCTCGAAGAAGCCCGCGAGGTGTTCGACGCCGCACGCAGCGCCGCCGCCACCCTCGCGGTCCAGCCGAGCGATCTGCAGCAGCTCACCGTCATGCGGCGCGCCTTCCACACTTTGAAAGGCAGTGCCCGCATGGTCGGCTTGACCGAGTTCGGCGACGCCGCCTGGGTCTGCGAGCAGCTCTACAACACCCGCTTGTCCGACCAGCACCCGGCCGATGCGCCGCTGCTCGACTTCACCGCCTGGTCGCTCGACCAGTTCACCGACTGGGTCGACGACATCGCCGCCGCGCGCGAGACCACACACAGTGCCGCGCGCATTCAGCAGGCGGCAGCGCAGTTGCAAGCGGCCGTCGAAGCGCCGCCGTCCTGGCTCACCCCTGCGCTGCCCCCGGTGGTGGACGAGTTCGCTTTTTCGGCGTCCGAGCTCCCGCCGATCGACGCGGCGCTGCCCGACCTGTCGGCACCAGCGGCGTTCGAGCTGGACCTGCCGGACGACGTGCTCGTGTTCGAGTCGGCCACGTTGCCGCCATCGGAAGACCCAGGCGAACTGGCGTTCGACGCCGATGCCTTCGTCGACCTCGACCTCGACCGGCCCGCCGCCGGAGCGCACTCACCGGTCGGCGCGTCCTTCGATCCGGAGGCGACCCTGCCCCTGATCGACTTGGGCAGCCTCGGCTCCGCCGACGTCGGATTGCTGTCGCTGGACCTCGACGCGAGCGAAGCGCAGGCCATGTTCGAGCCCTTCGATCCCGAAGCGACCCTGCCGCTGCCCCGCGATGCGCTGATGTCGCGTGACGAGGTTCCGGTGCCCGACGACTCGCCCTGGTTCGAGTTGATCGACCTGGCGCCCGGTGCAGCGCCCGACAACGCGCCGGGCGGGTTGCCGGTCGAAGCCGAACCGCAGGAGACAACGAATCGAACTTCGGTGGAAGACGAAGCGGTCAAGGTCATCGGGCCGCTGCGCATCGGCATCCCGCTGTTCAACATTTACCTCAACGAGGCCGACGAGTTGTCGCGCCGCCTGTGCATCGAACTCGCCGAATGGGCGATGGAACTCGACCGGCCGGTCGGCGACAGCGCCGTGGCCCTGGCGCACTCGCTGGCCGGCAGTTCGGCCACCGTCGGCTTCGCCGATCTGTCGAACCTGGCCCGCATGCTCGAACACGCGCTGTCGCGCAGTTGCGCGATCGGCACCGGCACCACGGAAGAGGGCGCGTTGTTCGTCGATGCGGCCGATGAGATTCGCCACCTGCTGCATCAGTTTGCGGCCGGCTTCCTGAGGCAGCCGTCCGACGCCTTGCTGGCGCGCCTGGCCGAACACGAACTGAGCTCGGCCCAGCGCCTGGACACAGCGACCGCCGAACTGGATGCCGAGGCTCTGATCGACAGCGACGGGACCCCGCTCGACGACCCGATCCACCTCGACTTCAGCGTGAGCAGCGAGTTTCAGCGGCTCGATCCGCTCGGCGTGGCATCGCTAAAGCCGCTGGCCGACATGCCCGACCCGGCACTCGATTTGCCGCATGCCGTGCCGCCGGGCGCACAGCAGCACTTCGACGACGAAGAGGACATCGACGCCACCGATGCGATCGATGCCGAACTGTTCCCGATCTTCGAGGAAGAATGCGAAGAACTGCTCGGCGAACTGGCGATCCGCTTGCAGGACTGGGCGCGCCAGCCCGACGACGCCCGCCAACCGGCCGGTGCGATGCGCGCCTTGCACACCTTGAAGGGCGGCGCGCGGTTGTCTGGCGCGATGCGCCTGGGCGAGCTGGTGCATCGGCTTGAAAGCCGCATCGAAAACCTGATGGCCTTGCCGAACGAAACGCCGCTGAGCGTCGCCGATGTCGAACCCCTGCTCGGTCGCTGCGACGCGCTGCGGCTGACTTTCGAGGCGCTGCAGCAGGCCGCTGCGGCCGCGCCGGAAGCCGTCGCTGCCGAGCCGGTCTCGATGGCCCGCCCGGCTGTGGTGGCCCCGCCGGTCTCGACCGAAGCAGACGACCCGGGTGACGCGGCCGACGCACGGTCGGCGCCGCCTTCGATCGCCGCTCCCGCCCCCCTCAGCCCGTCAACCGACGTGGACGTGAACGCCGGAGTCGACTGGTCGCGCTTCGGCGCCACCGAGGGCATTGCCGAGGCGGCCCGTTCGCCGACGCCGTCGAACTCGACCTCGGCGGTGCGGGTTCGCGCCCCGTTGCTCGACCGCCTGATCAACCAGGCCGGCGAGGTCAGCATCACCCGTTCGCGCATCGCGGCGGACGTGCAGGAGATCAAGGGGTCGCTCGCCGACCTGACCGAAAACCTCGACCGCCTGCGCGGCCAGTTGCGCGACATCGAATTGCAGGCCGAGACGCAGATCAGCGCACGCATGGAGGCCGCCAAGGTGGCTGCCCAAGCGTTCGACCCGCTCGAATTCGACCGCTACACCCGCTTCCAGGAACTGACCCGCATGATGGCCGAGTCGGTCAACGACGTGGCCACGGTGCAGCGCATCTTGCAGCGCTCGTTGCAGAGCACCGAGGACGAGCTGGCGGCGCAGGCGCGCCTGACCCGCGGGCTGCAGGACGACCTGCTGCGCACCCGCATGGTCGAGTTCGAGGGCCTGTCCGATCGCCTGTATCGCGTGGTGCGGCAGGCGGCCAAGGAAACCGGCAAGCAGGTGCGGCTCGACATCGTCGGCGGCTCGATCGAGATCGACCGCGGCGTGCTCGACCGCATGACCGGCGCGTTCGAGCACCTGCTGCGCAACAGCGTCACGCACGGCATCGAATCGCCTGCGGCCCGCGCGGCTGCCGCCAAGGACGCCACCGGCGCCATCGTCGTCGCGGTCAGCCAGGACGGCAACGAAGTCAGCGTCGAAGTGCGCGACGACGGCGCCGGGCTGGACCTGGCCCGCATTCGCGCCAAGGCCGTGGCCAACGGTCTGATCGCCGACGACGACGCGTTGTCCGACAGCGACCTCGCCAACCTGATCTTCACGCCCGGCTTCTCGACCGCCGACAAGGTGACCGAGTTGTCGGGTCGCGGGGTCGGCATGGATGTGGTGCGCTCCGAAGTCATCGCCATCGGCGGGCGCATCGAGACCGCGACCTCGCTCGGTCAGGGCACCGGCTTCAAGCTGGTGCTGCCGCTGACCACTGCGGTGACGCAGGTCGTGATGGTGCGATGCGGCCCGCTCACCGTCGGCGTGCCGTCGCCGCTGATCGGCAGCGTGCTGCGGGTGCCGGTGGCCGAGATCGCGCAGGCCCACCTGAGCGGCGGCTTCACGGTGGAGGGTGACCTGCTGCCGTTCTTCTGGCTCGGCGCCTTGTTGCAGACCGCTGGTTGCAGCACCGAGCCGGTCGGTCGAACCGGCCAGGTGCTGGTCGTGCGCAGCGCGTCGCAGCGCATCGTGATCCACGTCGACGATGTCGTCGGCAACCAGGAGGTGGTGGTCAAGAACCTGGGCCCGCAACTGTCGCGGATGCCAGGCCTGGCCGGCATGACCTTGCTGGCCTCCGGCGCGGTCGTGCTCATCTACAACCCGGTCGCACTGGCGACGCTGTATGGCAACTCGGCTCGCGCGTTGACGCTCGAGGCGCTGCGCGTGCCGGTGTCCGGCACCCCCGATGCAACGGCCGATGTTGCCTCCGCACCCGCACTGGCGCCGCTGGTGCTGGTGGTCGACGATTCGCTCACGGTGCGCCGCGTCACCGAGCGGATGCTGCTGCGCGAGGGCTACCGCGTCATGTTGGCCAAGGACGGCCTGGATGCGATCGAACAGCTCGCCACCGAAAAGCCGGCCATCGTGCTCAGCGACATCGAGATGCCGCGCATGGACGGCTTCGACCTGGTGCGCAACCTGCGCGCCGACCCGCGCCTGTGCGACCTGCCGGTGATCATGATCACCTCGCGCATTGCGCAGAAGCACCGCGACTACGCGGCGCAACTCGGCGTCGATCACTACCTGGGCAAGCCATACTCCGAAGAGGATTTGCTGGCCTTGATTGCGCAGTGCGCGGCCCGTGGGGTCACCGCCTGAAGCGCGCGCTCGGCTACGCGGTCGGCGGAGTCGCCTTGACCACCGCATAGCGCTCCAGCGTCTTCGCGCGCGCTTCATCGTGCTGCACCAGCGGCGGCGGGTAGTCGCGACCGATCACGATGCCGGCGGCGGCCAAATCCAGCGGCCGCGCTGCCCACGGCGCATGCACGGCCGCATCGGGCAACGCGGCGAGCTGCGGCAGATAACGGCGGATGAACTTGCCCGCCGGGTCGAACTTCTCGCTCTGGCTGACCGGGTTGAAAATGCGGAAATACGGTTGCGCATCGCAGCCGCTCGAGCTCGCCCATTGCCAGCCGCCGTTGTTGGCGGCCAAGTCGAAGTCGTTGAGCTGTTGCGCGAAGTAATGTTCGCCCCACCGCCAGTCGACGCCCAAATCCTTCACCAAAAAGCTGGCAACCACCATGCGCAAGCGGTTGTGCATGTAGCCGGTCTGGTTGATCTGCGCCATCGCCGCATCTACCAGCGGGTAGCCGGTACGGCCTTCGCACCAAGCGGCAAACAGCGCGTCGGCGTGCTTGCCGTGTTCCCATTTGATGCGGTCGTAAACCTCCTTGAACGAGCGCGTGACCACCTGCGGGTGGTGGTGCATCACCTGGTGATAGAAGTCGCGCCAGATCAACTCCGACAGCCAGATTTCCGCGCCGCGTGAGCCCTGTTGCATGCGCCGATGCGCCTCGCGCGCCAATTGGCGGATCGAGATCGTGCCGAAGCGCAGATGCACCGACAGGTAGCTCGGGCCTTTGACCGCAGGAAAGTTGCGCGTGTCTTCGTAAGCGTCGATGCGGGTCAGGAAATCCGCGAACGAGTCCTGCGCGCCGGTCGCACCGAGGCCCATCTTCAGTGACGCCAGGTTGGTGGTCTCGAAGCCGATCTCGGCCAGCGACGGCGGGCCGGCTTTCACATCCTCCGGAATGGCGGCCAGGTGCGCGGCGTGCGGCTCGACCGACCACGGTGCCAGGTGCTCGGGCGTCAGCCGCTTCAGCCAGGCGTTCTTGTACGGCGTGAACACGCCATACGGTGTGCCCGAGCCGGTCAGCACTTCGCTTCGCTCGAACACCACGTGGTCCTTGCTGGTGTGCAGCGCGATGCCGAGATCGGCCAGCCGACCGCGCACGCGGGCGTCGCGTTGCAGCGCCGCGGGCTCGTCGTCGTGGCTCGCGTACACCGCCTGCACGCGCAGTTGCTGCGCCAGCGCCGGGATCTCGTCGCGCGCCCAGCCGTGGCAAACGATGAGGCCGGTGCCCGGCACGCCGCGCGCCGCACCGAGCGCGGCCAAGCGCGCGTGCAGGTCGGCCAGGCTGCCCGCGATAAATTCGACGCGGCGGTCCGCGCGGGGCAGCGGATCGAGGATTTCGCGGTCGAACACGAACACGCACCAGACCTTGCGCGCGGACCGCAACGCGTGGTGCAGCGCCGCGTGGTCGTCGGCGCGCAGGTCGCGGCGAAACCAGACGAGTGCGGCATCGATCGACGGAGACATGCGATGAGTGTGCCGCAGTCCTAAAATGCGGCGATGAGTTCCGGCAGCATCAACCTCACCAACCAGTTCCTGATCGCGATGCCTGGCATTGCGGGCGATACCTTCGCCGGCGCCGTGATCTACCTGTGCGAGCACACCGACAAGGGCGCGCTCGGCCTGGTGATCAACAAGCCGATCGACATCAAGCTGAAGAATCTGTTCGAGGATCAAAGCCGCCGACGCCGCATCGAGGTCAGCAGCGCCGTTCGCCTGTGCTTCGGTGGTGGTGTAGCGCTCATCGACTTCATGCACCTGCAGCCGCAGTCGGCCGTGCAACTGGCGCGCGAAGCGGCGCGCGCGCAGCGTGTTCTCGTGCTCGGCGCCGTCGGGGTGAAACGGCACGCCGACCACCA
>JANMTL010000295.1:0-7349 GCA_031390425.1 Rhizobacter sp. | reverse complement strand
GCGCACATTCATGCCCGCCATGTGAAAAATCTGCATCAGCCGTGCGACGTTGGCAAGGTAGAAGGAGTTGCGGGTGTGCTTCTCGGGAATCAGCAGCAGGTTCTTCGCTTCGGGGCAGATCTTCTCGATCGCCGCCATCGCCGCCTGCACCGCCAGCGGCAGCATCTCCGGGGTCAGGTTGTTGAAGCCGCCGGGGAACAAGTTGGTGTCGACCGGCGCCAGCTTGAAGCCGGCATTGCGCACATCGACCGAGGTGTAGAACGGCGGCGTGTGTTCCATCCATTCGAGTCGGAACCAGCGCTCGATCGCGGGCAGCGATTCGAGGATGCGCTGTTCGAGTTCGTTGATCGGGCCGGTCAGTGCGGTGATGAGGTGAGGAACCATGGCGAAGGCCCGTTGTGCGAGTGAGAGATAACGATACTCGGCTTGGCGCTTGGCAGCGTGGGTGGCGCAAACCGGCCCCAACCCGTGGACGCCAAGTGGCGCAGCGAGTGTTACCGACAGACGGTGAGCTCGGTCGCTTGCGACGGACCGACTTCATCGGGGCATGCTCTCGGCAATTTTTCACTGCACACGGAGTGCGCCCGTTCAGTGTGGGGCTGGTTCGTTGGAAGGTGTCCAGGGATTCGCCGTCTAAACCCGGGAAATCGCAGCGCGGTGATGGTGAACTGCAAGCGCCGAGGTCGTTCAGGTCGCGCCAGCGCAGAGGGATCCTGGCGTCGCATCAGGCGCCTCGACGTGGCAATCGAATCGAGAACTCCGTTCCGGCATCAGCAGAAGATTGCACCGTGATGTCGCCGTCGTGACCGCGGACAATTTCGCGCACGATGTAGAGGCCCAAACCCAAGCTGGTTTTCGAGCGTTCATCGAGATCGGACACATCGCTGGGTGCCTGCACCAACGGCTCGAAAATCACCTGCAGAGCGTCCGGGGAGATCGGGTTTCCTGCATTGGCAACTCGAATGACGATGTCATCGGGGCCGCCGTTAACAGTCAACGAGATCGGTTGGCAGCGATCACCATGTTGAATTGCGTTGCTCAGCAGGTTGGACAGCACTTGTTGCAGCCGGGGGGCATCGGCTTCGATGCGGAGATCGCCCGACGTCAGTAAGTCGACATGCGTCTCCGGGTGGCTGGCGCGCACGGCGTCGACTGCCTCCTCGCAAAGTCTGCAAAGTTCACATGCCGATTTTTCGATTGGAATTCCGGCGCCCAGTCGACTGCGGGTGAATTCGAGCAGGTCGGTGATCAGCCTGTTCATCGCCATCGACGCACGCCCGATGCGCGCCGCCGCATGCAACCTGCTCTCCTCCGACATTGCGGGTTTGGACAGCAACAAGCCCGTCATCGCGATGCCCGAAAGCGGACCGCGCAGATCGTGCCCGAGTACTGCCATGAACATGTCGCGAGACACATCGACGCGCGCCGAATAGCTGTCGACCGACTCGGCAAGGGCCTGATCGAGGGCCTCGTTGAAGCGAATAATTTCTTCAATCGCCGCATCGCCCGTCATGTCCATCGCTGAGCGGCGCCAGAGGGCGAGAACACTGGCACGCATGGCGCGAAACTCGCCGACCAATTGCAGCAGGTCGAATCCTTCGAGGTGACGCAGTTCGCCGTGGGTCGCGGCAGCGGACTCGGGCGCGGTGTCGTCGCTTTCCATTCGCATCGACTTTGCAGACCGCTGCGCCTCGGTTTGCCGCCTTTCCATGTCGCTGCTGATCGCCAGCAGAATCTCTCGGCTGTGATCCCGCAATGCCGCACTCGACATCGTTCTTGCGGCGGGAAGCAAGGTTCGAGCGAACGCATCCCAGTCGGCAATGATGGCTGCGAGGTTGTTTCGGATGAAGGTACTGAACCTCATGATCGGGACATGCTCCTGTGGATTCGGGCCTGGACGTTTTGGCGTCACGCGACTGCGGGTGCCGTCTACTGTCAGCCGCGCATTCGACGCCTCGGATCGTAAGCACGTTGGCCCGGCAGTTCCTTTGCCATTCATCGACACCGTGATGCCGCAAAACTTGCACTTTCACTTCGAGCTCAACGGGGTCAGTAAAGTTACATCTTAGGTAAATGAAGAACATGCGCACAAAGACAAGAGCCGCCTCGCGGCGGCTCCTGAGGTTTCACGAAGACTCTTACTGGTGATAAGCCGTTTCGCCGTGCGACGAAATGTCGAGGCCTTCGCGCTCTTCGTCCTCGGGCACCCGCAGACCGATCAGCAGGTCGACGACCTTGAAGGCGACGATGGAAACCACCCCCGACCAGACGATGGTGGTGAGCACCGCTTTGGCCTGGACCCACACCTGCGCGGCGATCGAGTAGTCGGCCGGGGTGACCATGGTGGCGGTGACCCAGTCGGCGACATAGCCCGGCCCGCCGAGGCTGGGTGAGCAGAACACGCCGGTCAGCAGCGCACCGACGATGCCGCCCACACCGTGGACGCCGAACACGTCGAGTGAGTCGTCGGCGCCCAGCATCTTCTTCAAGCCGCTGACACCCCACAGACAAGCAAAGCCGGCGACCGCCCCAATGACCAGTGCGCCGCCGATGCCGACGTTTCCGCAGGCCGGCGTGATGGCGACCAGACCGGCCACCGCACCCGAGGCTGCACCCAACATCGACGCCTTGCCCTTGACCAGCGCTTCGCCGACGCACCAGGCCAGCACCGCCGCAGCGGTCGCACCGAAGGTGTTGATGAAGGCGAGCGCCGCAAAGCCGTTCGCTTCGAGTGCCGAGCCGGCGTTGAAACCGAACCAGCCGACCCACAGCAGCGCTGCACCGACCATCGTCAGCGTCAGCGAATGCGGCGTGAACGCCTCCTTGCCGTAGCCCACGCGCTTGCCGACCATGTAGGCACCGACCAGCCCCGCAACCGCCGCATTGATGTGCACGACCGTGCCGCCTGCGAAGTCGAGCGCGCCCGACTGCCACAGCCAACCCGCCTTCGCGGTCATCTCGGCCGCGACATCGGCGCTCGAGTAAGCGTCAGGACCCATCCAGAACCACACCATGTGTGCGATCGGTGCATAGCTGAAGGTGAACCAGATCGCCATGAACATCAGCACCGCAGAGAACTTCATCCGCTCGGCGAACGCACCGACGATCAGCGCGCACGTGATGGCTGCAAACGTGGCCTGGAAAGCCGCAAACACGATCTCGGGGATGTAGACGCCCTTGCTGAAGGTGGCCGCGTTGGCGAAGGTGCCGGCCGAGTTGTCCCAGACGCCCTTCATCATCAACCGGTCGAGGCCGCCGAAGAACGCGTTGCCTTCGGTGAAGGCCAGGCTGTAGCCGTAGATGAACCACAGCACCACGATCATCGAGAAGGTGACGAACACCTGCATCAACACCGACAGCATGTTCTTGCTGCGTACCAGGCCGCCGTAGAACAGCGCCAATCCGGGAATCGACATCATGATGACCAGCAAAGTGGACACCATCATCCACGCGGTATCGCCCTTGTTCGGCACCGGCACCGGTGCCGCTTCGGCAGGGGCTTCGGCGGCGGCCATGGCTTCGACCGGCACCAGTGCAGGCGCCATCGCCTCGGCGACCGCGGAGGCCGCCTCGGTGGACATCACAACGGCCTCGGCGACCGCAGGGGCGGACGCCGCGCCGTCCTGCGCAAACGCCGCGGCTGAGTAGCCCAGGACGGCGAGTCCGAGGGCGAGGGTAGCAATCAGTTTCTTCATTTGGCTGGTCTTTCTCGGTTGGGCTTCAGAGCGCGTCTTTGCCCGTCTCGCCGGTGCGGATGCGGATGACCTGCTCCAGGGACGACACGAAGATCTTTCCGTCACCGATCTTTCCGGTGCGTGCGGCGTTTTCAATGGCTTCGATGACCCGGTCGACGATGGTGTCGTCGACGGCCGCTTCGATCTTGACTTTCGGAAGGAAATCAACCACGTACTCCGCACCGCGATACAGCTCGGTGTGGCCCTTTTGGCGGCCGAAGCCTTTGACTTCGGTCACCGTCACGCCTTGCACACCAATGGCGCTCAGGGCCTCACGTACTTCGTCAAGCTTGAAAGGCTTGACGATGGCTGTCACCATCTTCATGGCGTTCTCCTGTAAAAGTAATGCCGCTCAGAAAGACTTGGAAAGCGTGAACACACCGGTGCTGCTGCTGATCTTTTTGCCGGTCACGCCGGGGTAATCGCGGTTCGTGTCGACGTATGCAATGCCCGCCACGAAACCGTTGCCGAAGGTGTAAGTGGCGCCCAGCTTCCAATCGGTGTAGCCGGAGGTGACGTTGCCGTTGATCTCGGTCAGCTTTGCGGCGCCCTTGAGTTTTTGGTAGCCGACATGGCCCACCACGCCGAATCCACTGCCCAGGTCATAGGCACCGGAGAGATCGAGGTAGTAAGAGCCTTCGGCATTGCCACCGGTGTACAGATCCTCGGCGCTGAAAAAGTCGGACATCGGGTAGTAGACCTTCGCGCTGATCGGGCCGTAGCTGGCGCCCACATAAAGTTCGGTGTTCTTGATCTCGGGGTTCCCACCGCGATCGCTGCCCGGGTAGTAGTAGTGAATCACGCCGATGTCGTAGCCGACATCGGCCAGCGTGCCCTTGAAGCCGCCGTAGAAATCCATCTCGATGTTGGCGCCGCCGAAGAAGTCGCTGTCGATGTTCGAGTTCCAGTTGCCGATGTAGAAACCCGAGCTGTGCGCCACATCGAAGCCGCCCGAGAACGACGGCCGCCGGTCGGTCTGCGAGATACCGCGGAATCGATAGTCGGACGACAGCGAAACGTTGCCGGTAATCGTCCAGTCGGGCGTGGGCGCAGGGGCTGCATCGGCGGCCTGAGTAAAGGTCGACACCGAGCAAAGCAATGCGGTCGCGATGGCGAATTTGATTTTGTTCATGGGTTTGCTGCTGAAGGATGAGGGGGAGGAGACTCGGGAGAGAACTGCAGAAACCGTGCCCGCTGCCCTTCACAAGCGGCGGCGGGTGAAATCAGCGAATCGCTGAAGGCGTCGCCCCGTTTCAGGGCGGGCCGGGCAAGTTTGCACCTTCATGGTGCGATCTGGCCCCACCCCACCTCTGGGGGAGTCGCCACGCGTCCTCAAATGCGACCATGCGACGCCATGACCCTCGCCCTCGTCCACAGCCGCGCCCTCGATGGCCTGAACGCTCCGCCGGTGACGGTGGAGGTTCACCTGGCGAATGGGCTGCCCAGCTTCACGCTGGTGGGTCTGGCCGACACCGAAGTGAAGGAAGCCCGGGAACGGGTGCGTGCAGCGTTGCAAAACAGTGCGCTGGAATTTCCGCACAACAAGCGCATCACGGTGAACCTGGCACCCGCCGACCTGCCGAAGGAATCGGGGCGTTTCGATCTGCCGATCGCACTCGGCATCCTGGCGGCCAGCGGGCAGATCGATGCGCAACGCCTCGCACACACCGAATTCGCGGGCGAGCTGTCGCTGGCCGGCGACTTGCGGCCGGTGCGCGGCGCCATCGCGATGGCACTGGCCTTGAAGCGCGCCGGATCGACCCGCGCGCTGGTGCTGCCCCAATCGAGTGCGCAAGAAGCGGCCTTGGTGCCCGGGCTGCGGGTGCACGGCGCAGCGCATCTGCTCGACGTCGTGCGGTCGCTGCTGCCGGTCGATGCCGAACTGGTGACGGACCTGCCGCTCGCTCAGGCGGCGCTGGCGCCCGCTTCGGAAAAAGCGCAGGTCGTCGCGATCGATCTGCGTGATGTCAAGGGCCAGGCTGCCGCCAAGCGCGCGCTCGAGGTGGCGGCGGCGGGCGGCCACAGCGTGCTGATGACGGGGCCACCCGGCACCGGCAAGTCGATGTTGGCGCAGCGTTTTGCCGGCTTGCTGCCGCGGTTGTCAGAAGCACAGGCCCTGGAATCGGCGGCGGTGATCAGCCTGAACGGCCACCTTTTCGATGCGTCGCAGTGGGCGAAGCGCCCCTATCGAAGCCCGCACCACACCGCGTCGTCGGTGGCGCTGGTGGGCGGGGGCTCGCCGCCGCGACCGGGCGAGATCTCGCTGGCGCACGAAGGCGTGCTGTTCCTCGACGAGCTGCCCGAATTCCCGCGCATGGCGCTGGAGGCGCTGCGCGAGCCGCTGGAGACCGGCCGCATCGTGATCTCACGCGCAGCGCGGCAGGCGGAATTTCCGGCGCGCTTCCAGTTGCTGGCAGCAATGAACCCGTGTCCGTGCGGCCACCACGGCAGCACGCTGCGCCATTGCCGCTGCTCGCCCGAAGCCGTGAGCCGCTATCAAAGCCGCATCAGCGGTCCGCTGCTCGACCGCATCGACTTGCAGGTGGAGGTGCCGGCGCTGGCGGTCGAAACGTTGGCGAGCGCGCCGGATGGCGAAGCCACCGCCGGGGTGGCCGCGCGGGTCGCGGTCGCACAGCAGCGGCAGCAGGATCGCCAGGGATGCCTGAACGCCGCGCTGTGGGGCGATGCACTGGACACCCATTGCCGACTCGACGACACGGCGTCCCGGCTCTTGAGCACCGCGGCCTCGCGCCTGGCCTGGTCGGCGCGCAGCCACCACCGCGTGCTGCGCATGGCTCGCACGATTGCCGACCTGGCCGCCTGCGCGTCGATCCAGGGCGCGCACCTGGCTGAAGCGATCCAGTACCGGCGCGTGCTGGCGACGCGCTGACCGACAAGCTCGGCGCAGCGCGTTACAGCCACCCTACAAAAGAGCGGCCAGCGACCGCCGCACCTGCGCCGCGTCTTGCTCGGTGCGCCGCGACCAGTCTTCGATCTGGTCTTCGCCGATCTTGCCGACGTTGAAGTACGTCGCCTCAGGGTGCGCGAAGTAGAAGCCGCTGACGCTGGCAGCCGGCGTCATCGCCCAGCTCTCGGTCAGCGCCATGCCGATGTCGGCGCAGTTCAGCGCCTCGAACATCGCGGTCTTCACGGTGTGATCGGGGCAAGCCGGGTAGCCGGGCGCAGGACGGATGCCTCGGTATTTTTCGGCGATCAGGTCGGTGGTGGGCAGCCTCTCGTCGGCCGCATAGCCCCAAAACTCGGTGCGCACACGCTGATGCATTCGCTCGGCAAAGGCTTCGGCCAGCCGATCGGCAAGCGCCTTCAGCATGATGGCGCTGTAGTCGTCGTGGTCGTCCAGAAACTGCTTTTCCTTTTTCTCGGTGCCAATGCCCGAGGTGACCGCGAACAGGCCGATGTGGTCAGCGATGCCCAAGCCTTTCGGCGCAATGTAGTCGGCCAGGCAGCGATTGGGGCGCTTGATCTTTTTCCCATCCTCGCCATCGACCACCGGCCGCACCGTTTGCATCCGCAGGCCGCGCCAGGTCATCAGCACTTCGGTGCGCGATTCGTCGGTGTAGATCTCGATGTCGTCGTCGCCCACGGTGTTGGCCG
>JANMTL010000044.1:0-19781 GCA_031390425.1 Rhizobacter sp. | reverse complement strand
CAGCGCCTGCGCGCCGCTGCCGTAGCGCACGAACAGCCGCACCTTGCCCCTTGCATCGAACACATATGAGCCCGCCGTATGGTCGACGCTGTAGCTGCCTTCGGTCTTGCCTGGCACCTTGGCGTAGAACACCTTGAACTCCTTGGCGGCGGCGGCGATTTGCTCTGGCGTGCCGCGCAGTGCGACGAAGCTGGGGTCGAAGCCCGCCATGTAAGCCTTCAACACCGCCGCGCTGTCGCGCTCCGGATCGACGGTCACGAAGACGCCTTGCACCCGGTCGGCGTCTTTGCCCAGTGCGGCCTTGACCTGCGCCAGCTCGGCCATCGTGGTGGGGCACACATCGGGACACTGGGTGAAGCCGAAGAACACCACCGTGACCTTGCCCTTGAACTCCGCCAGCGTGCGCGGCTGCCCGTTCGGGTCGGTCAGAGACAGCGTGCGGGCGTACTCGGCGCCGGTGATGTCGACGCCCTTGAACTGGGCCGCTGCACTGCCGCCTGCGCTGGGCACATCGCAGCCCGCCAAGACCAGCAGCGACACCGCAGCCGCGCATTGCAGCAGGCGGCGGCGCGACGAGATCGAGAAACGGCTCACAACAACGGCCCCAGGTAGTGATCGACCAGCAGCGCCGCAAACAGCAGCATCAGGTGCCAGATCGAGAAACGGAAGGTCTTGCGCGCCAGCGCGTCGGAGTAGTTGCGCCACAGCTTCCACGCGTAGCCGGTGAAGCCCGCACCGAGTGCCACCGCAGCCACCAGGTAGATCACGCCGCTCATGCCCGAGATGAACGGCAGCAAGGTGGCCGCGAACAGCACCAGCGTGTACAAGAACACATGCAACTGGGTGAAGGCCGCGCCGTGCGTCACCGGCAGCATCGGCAGCCCGGCCTTGCGGTAGTCCTCGGCGCGGTACAGCGCCAGCGCCCAAAAATGCGGCGGCGTCCACAGGAAGATGATCAGGCACAGGATCAGCGACTCGGGGCCGACCTCGCCCCGGATCGCGGCCCAGCCGAGCACCGGCGGCATCGCGCCCGAAGCGCCGCCGATCACGATGTTCTGCGGTGTGGCGGGCTTGAGCAGCACCGTGTAGACGACCGCGTAACCGACGAAGGTGGCAAACGTGAGCCACATCGTCAGCGGATTGACCCAGAAATAAAGCAGCGCGCTGCCGAGTCCGCACAGCACCGCCGAGAACGTCAGCGTCTGCGCGTTGGTGAGGTCGCCCCTGGCGGTCGGCCGCCACGCGGTGCGCGCCATCTTGGCGTCGATGTGCTGCTCGACGAGACAGTTGAAGGCCGCGGCGGCACCGGCCACCAGCCAGATCCCGGCGGTGGCCGCCAGCGCGACCCGGATATCCGGTAGGCCGGGCACCGCCAGCAGCATGCCGATGACGGCGCAAAACACGATCAACTGCACCACGCGCGGTTTGGTCAGCGCATAGAACTGTTTCATGCGCGACGTACGGCGGGCGACGGGAAGCGGGGGAGCGAGGGTTTCGGTCATGGCAGGCCAGCCTGTGATTCTACGAAGCCAGCGTCGCCGTGCCGGAGCGCGGCAGCGCCGAGGCCCTGCCCTGCGGTCGGACCCGCTGTGCCCGGGCCAGCAGCATCGTCAACACGATCACCAGCGCCGCCGCGCCGCCGGTGTGTGCCACCGCCGCCAACAGCGGCCAGCCGAGCACCACGTTGCTCAAGCCGCTGATCAGTTGCCAGGCGATGACGGCGATCAGCGCCGTGGCCCAGCGGCGAAGTTCAGGATGACCTGTGGCGCGCAGGCGCCAAACCAGCCCGGCGATCGCGACCACCACCACCGCAGCGCCAAGGCGATGGGTCAGGTGGATCGCGGTGAGCGCGGCAAACGGCAGGTAGCCGCCGTCCTTGCCGACACCGAGTTCTCGCGCCACGGTGAAGCCGTGCTCGAAATCCATCGGCGGCCACCACGCGCCCTGGCACATCGGGAAGTCGCTGCAGGCGAGCACCGCGTAATTGGTGCTGACCCAGCCGCCGAGCGCGATCTGCACCACGCAGACGGCGAACACCGCCGCCGTGCCCCAGTACAAGGAACGCGGCATCGCCAGCGGCTGCGGCGTCGGCCGAAGCGCCTGGCTCTGCACCGCGAGCAGCGCCAACAGGCCGAGCCCGCCCAGCAGGTGCAGGGTGACGATGGCCGGGTACAGCTTCATCGTCACGGTCAACGCGCCGAAAGCGCCTTGCGCGCAGACCCACACCCAGGTCAGCGTCGGCCACCACGGCGACAGCGCTGGGGGCGGCGGTGGCGACGACGGCTTTGCCGCTTGCATCGCGCGGCGCTGGCGCGCATCGAGCCAAGCGGTCACCGCCAGCCAGGTGATCAGCGCGCCGGCGCCGGTCGCCAGGTAGCGGTGGATCATCTCGATCCAGGCCTTGCCGTGTGTCACCGGGCCGCTCGGCATCGCGCTCTGCGCCGCACCGATGGCATCAACCGCGCCCAGCGGGCTGACGCTGCCGTAGCAGCCGGGCCAGTCCGGACAGCCGAGCCCCGAATCGGTGAGGCGCGTGAAAGCACCGAACAGCACCAGGTCGAAGGTTAAAAAGAGCGTGATCAACGTCAAGGCGCGGCGCCGTTCAGACGCATCCGATCGCCGGTGGCGCCAGGCCACCCACAGCACCGGCAGCAGCGCCAGCAGGGCACCCACCAGCACCAACGTCGGCACCGGGCCCAGGTCGTAGGCAGGGGGGTTCATCGGGGCGGATTGATGAGGTCGCGATTCATGATGGCGCGGTCAGGGTGTCGATCCAGTGGCGCCGAAACGCCGTTGTCATCGGCCGGGGTTGTCCCACGACGCGGACGCGCGCAGCAGGCGCTCAAGGTCTTTTTTCAGCCTGGCCGGGTCGGGATCGACCGGGGTGCGCATCATCCACTGGCCCATCGGATCGACCAGGTACAGGTGCTCGTCGATCTGGTGTCCGTCGGCCGGGCTCAGCCACTGAGCCAGCGCGGCGGCCGACACGCGCAGCACGGTGGCCGATTGTCCCGGCGTGATGGCCTGCATCAGCTCGGGACGCGGTGCGACGTCGTCGGGAATCATCCAGACCTTGTCGACGCGGCCCTTTTCCTTGCCCAGCGTCTCGCGCAGTTGCCGCTGCAGCACCAGGTGCGTCTCGCAGCGAGCATCGCATGCGCCACTGGCCACCGCGATGACCAGCCATTGCCCGTGCAGACTGGCGGCCGAAACCGGCTGGCCCGCCAGATTGCGCAGCGGCAAGGCCTCGGGCAAGGCACGCGGGGGTTGCACGAACTCGCTGTAGTTGGTTCGCCCCTCGGGCCGAACCACGAAGTAGGTGAAATACGAGGCGATGACCGGCGTGGCGCACACCGCCAGCACCATCAGCATCTTGAGCCGCCCGGACGCGGTGCGGCGGGTCGACAGATCGGGCGGCGGCATCGAATGCACGGCGAAGCTCAACGGCACCGCCGGCTCAGGCGCGGCGCTGCGATCGGAGCCGGGGACGGATGAGTTGGAACCAGACATACAGACCTGTCATCAAGGCGCAAAGCGCGAACCACTGGAACGCATAGCCGTGGTGTTTCTGGATCCCGACATCGGGCCGGGTCCACTGCCGCGACAAACCATCTTGCGGCGCACTGTCGGCGCCTTGCACGACCGACAGCGGCTTCAGCGGCAGCGAAAACTCGCGCGCATACGCGCCGAGATCGAGATTCTGGCGGATCACGCCCGAAGCGGCAGCGGCGAAGTCGTACAGCCTGCCGGGCGGCGGGGCGATGTGGCCATGGACCGTGACCAGGCCCGGCTCGTCGGGGATCGCCGGCAGCTTGCTGCGATCCAGCGCATCGCGCGGCACCCAGCCGCGCTGCACCAGCACCGCCTTCGGCGAGTCGGCGAGGCGCAGCGGCGTCACCACGAAAAACCCCACGCGACCTTCCATCTGCCGGTTGTCGAGGAACACGGTGGCCGCCGACACCCACTGTCCACGCAAGACCGTGCGTCGATCCTGCTGTTCAGCCAACGCTTCGGCGCTGTCGGCCAACAGCGCCGAATCGAGCGCAGGCAACAAGGCGCGCGTGTCGAGCGAGCGCTGCAAGGCTTGCTTCTGCGCAGCCCGATCCAGTTGCCACACACCCAGCCGCGCCGTGGCTGCCACACCGATCACGGTGGCGACCAGCACGGTGAGCGCGCGCTTGCGCAATCCGTTCGTTGTTTCGGTGGAGACCGGCATCAGCGTGGGTGCTTGACCGGTCTGTCGGCGAAGCGCGGATAAACTCGTCGCATGGAGTACCTCATCGGCATCGCTTTCGCAGCCATCATCGGCGCGTTGGTGTACGCCGGGGTGTCCTTGGTTCAAGACGGGCGGGACGGCAAGCCGAAAACCCACGCGATGATGCGGGCGCTGGCGGTGCGCGTCGGGGTGTCGGTGCTGCTGTTCTTGTGCCTGCTGGGCAGCTACCTGATGGGATGGATTCAACCGACCGGCATTCCCCGGGTTTGATCGGCGCCTACGACATCACCCGCCCACAAAAAAGCCGCTGAGCGCGGCTTTTTTGTTTCTGGCGCCGGCGTCGATCGTCAGAGCCAGTACACCACGATGTACAGACCGAGCCAGACCACGTCGACGAAGTGCCAGTACCACGCAGCGCCTTCGAATCCGAAATGTCGCTGCGGCGTGAAGTGGCCTTTTTGCAGTCTGAGCGTGATGAACAACAGCATCAGGGCGCCCACCAGCACATGGAATCCGTGGAAGCCGGTCAGCATGTAGAAAGTGGAGCCGTATACGCCCGAGCTGAGCTTGAGGTTCAAGTCGTTGTAGGCATGCGAATACTCGTAGCCCTGCACGCCCAGGAACGTGAAGCCCAGCAGCAAGGTGATCCACATGAAGCCGATGGTCTTGGCGCGGTTGCCAGCCAACAGCGCGTGGTGCGCAATCGTCAAGGTCACGCCCGAAGTCAGCAGCAGCGCTGTGTTGATGGTCGGCAGAGGCCACGGGCCCATCGTCGTGAATGGCTCGACGATGCCGGCCGGCGACGCGGTGAAGCCCGCCTGCACGCTCGGCCAGATGGCCTTGAAGTCGGGCCAGAGCACCGCGTTTTCGAGGCTGCCCAGGTTCGGCACCGCATGCAGGCGGGTCCACCACAACGCGCTGAAGAAAGCGCCGAAGAACATCACCTCGGAGAAGATGAACCAACTCATGCTCCAGCGGAACGAGACATCGATGCGATCGTTGTACAGCCCGCTTTCGCTCTCACCGATGGCGGTGCGAAACCAGCCCTGCAACACGAGCGCCCACATGACCAAGCCGGCCAGCGTGACATAGCTGCCCCAGCTCACGCCGTTGACCCACTGGCCGCCTCCGAAAATCATCAGAAACAAGCCGATCGCCGCCAGCACCGGGTACTGGGACGGCGCTGGAACGAAGTAGTAAGGGGCCGCGCTGTGTGCACTGGCCGAAGGGGTCGCTGCCGACATGATGTCTCCTGAATCTCAATCTCTACATTTCAAACGAGGTCGCAACGCAGTCGCCGGCGTTGTCGCCTCCACAAACGGTCAAGCGGCCACGCCGCTCGACAACACCCAATTCACCACGGTGGCCAACACCGCAATCAACACCAAGGCCCCGAGCACACCAGCAATCACCACGTGCACCGGGTTCAACTCACTCACATCTTTCTCGTAATCCGACGCCTTGCGCACGCCGAAAAACGACCACGCCACGGCCCGCATCGTTTGCAGGAACGAGCCCTTGCGGTTGACGGCCGCCCGCAGTCCGGATTCGGGGGGGGTCATGAGCGCAGCGCCTTGGGATCGACCGGCACTGCAGCCTCGGGCGCCATCGGCACCTTGCCACCGACTTCGAAGAAGGTGTACGACAGCGTGATCGTGGTCACGTCCTTCGGCAGTTTCGGGTCGATGACGAAAACCACTGGCCACTGTTTGGTCTCGCCGGCTTTCATCGTGTACTCGTTAAAACAAAAGCACTGCAACTTGTTGAAGTGCGCCATAGCCTGCATCGGCGCGTAGCTCGGGATCGCCTGCGCGGCCATCGTGCGGTTCTGGGTGTTGGTGAACTCGTACATCACGGTGGCAAGCTCACCGGGGTGCACTTGGACACTGCTGACCGCCGGCTTGAACTTCCAGATGCCACGCGCGTTCGCATCGAACTCGACGGTGATGGTCCGGCTGCGATCGACCTGCGTGTTGGCGCCCGCCCCAGCGCCCCCCCGACCCGACACCACCTTCTCGGACAGCGTCAGCACATTGAGGCCCAGGGCCGTGCAGATCGCTTTGTAGATCGGCACCAGCGCATAGCCGAAGCAGAACATGATCGCCGTGATGACCACCAGCTTGCCGACCATGCGCGCGTTATCGCCGCGCAGCAGCGCCGCCGCGCGCGAGGGACGAGGGCCTGGATCCGTCATGGCTCAGAGCCCGAACAACGCCGCCTTGGCGACGAACCCGACCAAAAACACGACCGCGATCGAGCCCAGGATCAGCCCCAGTCGGAGGTTTTGCTTTTTCTGTTCGGGCGTGGTCATGACGGAGGTCAGGCAATGATCTTGGTGGCCGACGCGTTCAACTTCGGTGGCGTTTCGAAGGTGTGGAACGGCGCCGGCGACGGCAGCTCCCACTCCAGGCCCTCAGCACCTTCCCACGGCTTGGCGGGTGCGGGCTCGCCCTTGCCGCGCATCATCGGCAGCACGACGAAGAAGAAGAAGTACACCTGCATCAAACCGAAGCCGAAGGCGCCAAGCGACGCCAGCGCATTGAAGTCGGCGAACTGCATCGGGTAGTCGGCATACCGACGTGGCATGCCGGCCAGCCCCAGGAAGTGCATCGGGAAGAAGGTGACGTTGAAGAAAATCAACGAACCCCAGAAGTGGATCTTGCCGCGCGTTTCGTTGTACATCACGCCAGTCCACTTGGGGCCCCAGTAGTAGACGCCTGCGAACATGGCGTACAGCGAGCCGGCCACCAGTACATAGTGGAAATGTGCCACGACGTAGTAGGTGTCCTGCATCTGGATGTCGACCGGCGCAACCGACAGGATCAGGCCGGTGAAGCCGCCCATCGTGAACACGAAGATGAAGCCGACGGCAAACAGCATCGGCGTCTCGAAGGTCATCGAGCCGCGCCACATGGTGGCGATCCAGTTGAAGATCTTCACGCCGGTGGGCACCGCGATCAGCATCGTCGCGTACATGAAGAACAACTGCCCGGTCACCGGCATGCCGGTGGTGAACATGTGGTGCGCCCAGACCATGAACGACAAGATCGCGATCGACGCCGTCGCATAGACCATCGACGTGTAGCCGAACAGGCGCTTGCGGGCAAAGGCGGGAATGATCGCGCTGACGATGCCGAAAGCCGGCAAGATCATGATGTAGACCTCGGGGTGGCCGAAGAACCAGAAAATGTGCTGATACATCACCGGGTCGCCGCCGCCAGCGGGGTTGAAGAAGCTGGTGCCGAAGTGGCGATCGGTCAGCGTCATCGTGATCGCACCGGCGAGCACCGGCATTACCGCGATCAGCAAGTAGGCGGTGATCAGCCAGGTCCAGCAAAACAGCGGCATCTTCATCAGCGTCATGCCGGGCGCGCGCATGTTCAAGATGGTGACGACGATGTTGATCGAACCCATGATCGAGCTGGCGCCGAGGATGTGCATCGCGAAGATGCCGGCGTCCATCGATGGGCCCATCTGCAGCGTCAGCGGCGCATAAAGCGTCCAGCCGGCCGCGGGTGCACCACCGGGCATGAAGAACGAGCCGACCAAGGTCAGGCCGGCCGGAATCAACAGCCAGAAGCTGAGGTTGTTCATCCGCGCGAAGGCCATGTCGGCCGCACCGATCTGCAGCGGGATCATCCAGTTCGCAAAGCCCACAAACGCCGGCATGATCGCGCCGAACACCATGATCAGCCCGTGCATCGTGGTGAGCTGGTTGAACAGCTGCGGATTGACGAACTGCAGGCCCGGCTGAAACAACTCGGCGCGGATGACCATCGCCAGGATGCCGCCGACGATCAGCATCGAGAACGAGAACAACAGGTACATCGTGCCGATGTCTTTGTGGTTCGTCGCGTACAACCAGCGGCGCCAGCCGCGGGGTGCGCCGTGATCATGATCGTGAGCGTGACCGTGGTCACCGGGGTGGTCGAGTACTGCACTCATGGCGAATCCTTCTGGAACGACTGGACGTTTGGCGGATAAAGGTTACTGGCGGGCGGCGACGACTTCGGCCGGCTGCACCACCTGACCGGTCTTGTTGGACCAGTTGTTCTTGGTGTAGGTGATCACGGCAGCGATTTCGGTGTCCGAGAGCTGCTTCCAGGCAGGCATGGCCCCATTGTTCTGGCCGTTGAGCAACACGGCAATCTGCTTGGTCTTGTCGGCGTCCAGCACGACGGCAGCGCCGTCGATGGCCTTGATCGGACCCGCGCCCATGCCATTCGCCTGGTGGCAGGCGGCGCAGTTGGCGTTGTAGACCTTCTCGCCGCGCGCGCTCAGATCGGCCAGCTCCCAGACCTTGCCCGGATCGTCTGCCTTGGCCGACATTTCGGCGCGCTTGCCTTCGACCCACTTGGTGTAGTCGGCCTGCGACACCACCTTCACGTGGATCGGCATGTAGGCGTGCTCCTTGCCGCACAGCTCGACGCACTGGCCGTAGAAATCGCCGGTCTTCTCGGCGCGGAACCAGGTGTCGCGCACAAAGCCGGGAATCGCATCTTGCTTGATCCCGAAGGCCGGCACCATGAATGCGTGGATGACGTCATTGGCGGTGGTGATGATGCGGATCTTCTTGTCGACCGGAACGACCAGCGGGTTGTCGACCTTGAGCAGGTAGTCGTCGCCGGACGGCTGGCCCGAATCGGACATCTGACGGTGCGCCGGGTCGATGGTCGAGACGAAACCGATGCCCTCGCCCTCGCCCTTCAGGTAGTCGTAGCCCCACTTCCACTGCATGCCGGTGGTCTTGATCGTGAGGTCGGCCGAGCTGGTGTCTTTCATCGCGACCACGACCTTGGTCGCTGGCAGTGCCATCAAGATGACGATGAGAAACGGCACGATGGTCCAAATGATCTCGACCGTGGTGCTCTCGTGGAAGTTGGCCGCCTTGGCGCCCTTGTCCTTGCGGTGCATCAAGATCGAATAGAACATGACCCCGAACACGCCGACGAAGATCACCATGCAGATGACCATCATGAAGTAATGCAACCAGCGCTGATCTGCGGCAATCTGCGTCACTGCCGGGTGCAAATCGAGCTGATTGACGGCGGGGCCGCCGGGCAAATCGTTGACCGCAACAGCCAGCGTCGTGGCCACCCACAGGCCGAAGCCCGTGACGGCTTGCCCAGCCTTCGTGCAAAGTGCTTTCATCTTATTCATAGTGACTGCTCGTGTTGTCAAAACTCTGCCGATGGCAAAGCACCCTGCGGCCGGGTTCGGGCCAGACGAACTGCTTGCCGCAATTCATTGGCCAACTGTCGCCGCAACTCCGGGCGCACAAATCGCCCGACTTCTATCCTGCGTCCTTGACCGGACACCTCGATCAGCGATTCGTCGCCGGTCACCGGCTCGACGCTGACCCATTCAGGCGCAAATTCGGCGGTCTCGACCAGGCTGCCCGAGGTGTGCTCTACCGTGAGGCGCCCACCGCGCATCGCGATGTTTTCGTGGTCTGCGGCGTGTCGGGAGTACACCAACAATGCGATGCCGACCGCGGCAAGTTCAATCGACGCAAATGTCATGATCATCGTGGCGCCCAGCAGCCAAAAATAACCCGCGATGGTCAACGACAGCAGGCACAGGCCGCCGAACAAGGCGAACAACTGGCGCGGTGCCATCGAACAATTCCGCTTCAATATCCACTGGACCGACCACTCGCCGACCGCCGAACCACTCTCGGTACCGAAGTACCAGGCCGCGGGCATCGCACGGGCGCCTGAAGCAGAAAAAGAGGGTTGAGCGGACATCCTGCGGGTACTGCGTGAGGCCGGGCGGTTGACCACCGGCTCTGGCGGATAAGGAGGCGCTGAGTCGAATCGACGCTTCAACGCTGCTTGGGTCGGCGAACCAACACCGATGAGTTTATACGACCACAAAGGGGGTGTTCAAGCAGGCCTTTTGGCCTCTCGCACCAGTCGGCGCATCTCCTCCAGAGAAACCTGCGTCTGTGCCGGAGCAGTCGTCGGCGGGGTGGCCTTGAATGCGTGGCCGTAGACGATCTCGAAGGTCAGGCTGAGCCGACCCTGCGCGTCGCGCAAGGCGTCCAACTCACACTGCATGCGGGCCAGCCAACGGGGCGTGCGCAGGCCGCTGGCCCGCGCCGTCGATGCATTGCCTCCCAAGCCGCGCAGGTCCTTGCACAGGGCCTGCGCGCTGTCCCACTGAACCGTGAGCGTTTCCTGGTCCATCACCGGGTCGGCGAAGCCGGCGTGCAACAGCATGTCGCCGAGATCGTGCATGTCGACGAAATCGACCGTCGGTGCGGGCCAGCCCAGGCAGGCATACACCGCCCTCAACTCGCGCAGCGTGTCCGGCCCCAGACACGAAAACATCACGAAACCGCCGGTCGACAGCATGCGATGCCAGCGCTGCATCAATGCGGGTGGGTCTTTGACCGCGTGCAACCCCATGTTGGCCCAGACCAGTTGCGCGTCGGCGGGGCTGGCCGCCGCCGAATCGACGATCACTTGAGCAGGCGGCGCCTTCCAGCGGCGTGCGGTCCACCAGGGCGACCGCAGCGCCTGTCGACTGCGCGTCGCCAGAGCATCGGACGGCTCGACGGCGATCAGCGCGGCGTCGGGGTACGCCGCCATCAACGACGGCGCTCCGGCCCCGAGGAACGACCCCCAGTCGAGCACGCGACGCGGCGCCATCCGGAACAAGGCCAGCCGTTCAGCCATACGGCCCGCGATTTCGGCATGCAACCAAGGTGGCGCCGGCAGGCGCCCGAGGCGTTGCTGTGTGGCGGCAACGGCCACCTCGTCGATCAGGCGTTGCGTTGAAGGGGAGCCACCAGCCATTGTCCCAGTATATTGACGGCGTGAACGCGCAATCCGGGTCGCCACGCCTCTCCGAACCGCCCTGGTGGCGCCGCTGGCCCAGCCTGTGTGCGGTGTGTCGCGGCTGGGGCCGGGATCGGGTCTGCTCAAGCTGCATCCACCGTTTTGCAGCGCTCACCGGACGCTGCCATCGCTGCGCCGTCGCTGTGCCGGCCGCCGTCGAGCTGTGCGGCGACTGCGTCCGGTCGCCCCCGCCCTTCGACAGCGCGCTGGCGGCGGTCGATTACGCGCATCCGTGGGATCGCCTGATCGCCGACTTCAAGTTCAACGACGGGCTCGACCTGGCCGATTCGATGAGCGACCTGCTCGTCGCCGCGCATCGGCAGCGCGCGCAGCACCCTCCGGATTGGATGTTGCCAGTGCCGCTCGGGCCGCGCAGGCTGCGTGAGCGCGGCTACAACCAGTCGTGGGAACTCGCGCGCCGTTGTGCGCGCACGCTCAGGTGCCCGACCGACGCCACCCTGCTGCTGCGCGTCAAGGAAACGCCGCACCAACTGTCGCTGCCGCGTGAGCAGCGCATGGCCAATGTGCGCGGCGCGTTCGCCGTCGAACCGACGCGGCGGGCCGAGCTGGCGGGCCGCACGATCACGCTGGTCGACGACGTGATGACGACACAGGCGACCGCCGCCGAACTGACGCGGGTGCTGCGGGCCGCGGGGGCGATCGCGGTGCATGTCTGGGTCGTTGCGCGCACGCCGACACCCGGGCACTGAGCATGTTCAACATCGTGCTGGTGCACCCCGAGATTCCGCCGAACACCGGCAACGTGATCCGCCTGGCCGCGAACACCGGCTGCGCGCTGCATCTGATCGAGCCGCTGGGTTTTTCGATGGACGACAAGCTGCTGCAGCGCGCCGGGCTCGATTACCACGAGCACGCGCGCGTACAGCGCCACGCGTCCTGGGACCGGTTCGTCATGGACATGCAGCCCGCGCCCGATCGCTGCTTCGCCTTCACGACCCGCGGCCGACGCACGCCCGCCAACGTGGCATGGCAGGCCGGAGACTGGCTGGTCTTCGGCTCGGAAACGGCGGGCTTGCCCGAGCCCGTGCGGTGTGCGTTCGCGCCCGAGCAGCAGGTGCGCCTGCCGTTGCGGCCGGGACAGCGCAGCCTCAACTTGAGCAATGCGGTCGCGGTCGCGGTGTTCGAGGCCTGGCGACAAAACGGCTACGCGGGCGGCGACTGAACTCGGGTCAGCGTTCAGATCGCGGGCCGCGGCCCATCAACCGCTCGACGCCCTGCCGGGGCGTCACGCGCCCTTCGAGCACGGCGACCACGGCCGCAGTGATCGGCATCTCGACGCCGAGCGCCAGCGCGCGTTGCAGAACCGTGGCGGCGCTGAACACACCTTCCGCGACGTGCCCGAGCTCGGTCAGGATCTGCAGCAACGCTCGGCCCTGCGCCAGTTGCAGGCCCACGCGGCGGTTGCGCGACAGGTCGCCGGTGGCCGTCAGCACCAGGTCGCCCAGACCGCTCAGGCCCATGAAGGTCTCGGCACGCGCGCCGAGCGCCACACCCAGCCGAACCATCTCGGCGAGGCCGCGGGTGATCAGCGCCGCGCGGGCGTTGAGGCCGAGCTGAAGGCCGTCGGCCAGACCGGTGGCGATCGCCATCACGTTCTTCACTGCACCGCCGACCTCCACGCCGATCGGATCGTCGGAGGTGTAGATGCGCAGGTTGTCGCTGTGCAGCAACTCGACTGCCTGCTCGCACAGCGCACGATCGTGGCTGGCCGCCACCAGCGCGGTCGGCTGTCCGCGAGCGACTTCCTGCGCGAAGCTCGGGCCCGACAACACACCGACCCGCCCGCCGGGCCAGACGTGGCTGGCCACCTCGTGACCCAGCCAGCCAGTGCCTTCTTGGAAGCCTTTGCACAGCCAAAACAGGCCGGGGGCTTGCAGGCTTGGAGGCAAGGCGTTCAGCACCGGGGCCAGCCCGGACATCGGCGTGGCGACGATCAGCAGCCCGTTGCGGGCGTGCTCGATGGCCGCGTCGAAATCAGCGCTGATCCGGATCGATGGCGGCAGCTCGACCGTGTCGAGGTAGCGGGCGTTGCGCCGCAGCGCCTGCATCGCTTGGGCTTGTGCCGCATCGCGCGCCCACAGCACGGTGGGGTGACGGGCGCTGGCGCTGACCGCCAGCGCGGTGCCCCACGCACCGGCGCCGAGCACGCTGAGGTTCACCGGCGCGCGCTCAGGTCCCGGGCCGGATCAGACGCTCAGTTGGCGAGTGCGCTGCCACCTGAGCCATTGACAGCGGCTTTGGCAGCATCTTCTGCTGCGGCGGCCTTCTGGCCTTCGTACATGGCCTGGAAGTTGACTTCGGCCAGCATCACCGGCGGGAAGCCGGCGCGCGTGCAGACGTCGGAGACGATCGCACGCAGGTACGGGTAGACGATGCCCGGGCAGGCGATGCTGACGATCGGCTGCATCTGTTCCTTGGGGATGTTGCGGATCTCGAAGATGCCGGCTTGCTTGGCTTCCAGCAGGAACAGCGTCTTGTCGCCCACCTTGGCCGTCACCGTGACCCGCAGCGTCACTTCATAACTGTTTTCAGCAATCGTCTCGGCACCGACACCGATGTTGATGTCGACCTGCGGCTGCGTCGGTTCGAGAAAGATGGCGGGCGAGTTGGGTTGCTCCAGCGACAGGTCCTTGAGGTAGATGCGCTGGATGTTGAACACGGGGGAGTTGTTGTCTTCGTCTGCCATGGGAGTCTCGTGGTGGGTTCTGAATGGGCGACCGGGGTCCGCTCGCGGGCTGGGATTATGGCGGGTTGCGCGAAATCAGCGGCGTCAAGCCACCGCGCTGATCGAGTGCGATCAGATCGTCGCAGCCGCCGATGTGCGCGTCGCCGATGAAGATCTGCGGCACCGTGCGGCGACCGGTGCGCTCGACCATCGCCAGGCGGGCTGCGGGGTCGAGATCGACCCGCACTTCGTCAATCGCCGTGACGCCGCGCTCCTTGAGCAAGGCCTTGGCGCGCAGGCAGTACGGGCACGTCGCGGTGGTGTACATGGTCACGACGGCGCAAGTGCTGGAGGCTGGGGTCATGGGGATCTCGTGCGGGGCTGGTCGCTCAGGCTGAGCGTTCGATCGGCAGATTGGCTTCGCGCCAGGCGGCAACGCCACCGGCCACCGCCTTCGCGTTCGCGTAGCCGCGCTTTTGCAGCAGGCCGACGCCGCGCTGGGCGCGGGCGCCGGTCGGGCACATCAACAACAGCGGAACGCCCTTGTTTTTCGGCAGGTCGGTCGTCGATTCGAGGTTGCCGAACGGGACGCTTTTCGCGCCACCCGCGTGGCCCGCAGCGTACTCGGCGGGTTCGCTGACGTCGATCAAAACACCCTTCTCCCGGTTGATCAGGCGGACCGCCTCGGCCGGGCTGACCCGACCGCCGCCGGTGCCGCGCGCCAGCATCGGCCAAAACAGCAGCGCGCCGGAAACGACGGCAGCCGCGAACAGAACCCAGTTGGCGAGGAAGAAGGTCACGAAGCGATCCGATTCGGAGGGGGCAAATTGCCAAACCCCGGATTATAGAATTTGAGGGTTTCCCCGACATCGGGTTCTTCCGCCACCTCTGAGCACCTGCCGCGCCATGCACCAACTCGTGTTGATCCGCCACGGACAATCCACCTGGAACCTCGAAAACCGCTTCACCGGCTGGGTCGACGTGGAACTGACCCCCCTCGGTGTGGGGCAGGCGCAGGCGGCGGGCAGGCGCCTCCAGACCGAAGGTTTCGACTTCGACATCGCCTACACCTCGGTCTTGAAGCGCGCCGTCTGGACGCTGTGGCACACGCTCGACCAACTCGATCGCACCTGGCTGCCAGTGGTGAAAACCTGGCGCCTCAACGAGCGCCACTACGGCGCGCTGGAAGGCCTCAACAAGACCGACACCGCAGCCAAGTACGGCGACGCGCAGGTGCTGCAATGGCGCCGCAGCTACGACACGCCGCCGCCTGAGCTCGATCCGGCCGACGCGCGCTGCGAACGCGCCGACCGGCGCTACGCCCACCTGCAACCGGGCGAGGTTCCGCTGACCGAGTGCCTGAAAGACACGGTGGCGCGGGTGCTGCCGTACTGGACCAACACCATCGTGCCGTCGATCGCGTCGGGCCAGCGGGTGCTGGTGGTCGCGCACGGCAACAGCATTCGCGCTTTGATGAAGCACCTCGACAACATCTCCGACGACGCCATCGTGGGCCTGGAGATTCCCAACGGCGTGCCGATCGTCTACGACCTCGACGCCGAGATGCGGCCGATCAGCCGACGTTTCCTCGACGCGGATTGACGCGCCCGCAGTCGGTCACGCGGCCGGCGTCGTTCGAGACAACCGCGCCGCGATGGCGGCACTGAGTTGCGCGGCCAGATCCCGGCGCTCTGCCCCCCGGCTCGGCTGCGCAGCCAAAAAATCCACCCGCGCCGTCAGCCCACTTGCCGACACGACCGCCCACAGCGACTGCATCAGCGTGGTTTCACCCACGTAGGCCGCAGCGTCGCTGACCGGTCCGCCGACATCGGAAAACCGCAGCGCGATGGGCTGCACCGGCGCCTCGGCAGCGATGGCTGCCTGCAGCAGGTTGGCGTGGAACGGCAGCACGCCGTGGCCGTCGCTGGTCGTGCCTTCGGGGAACACCGCGATCTGTTCGCCCAACTTCAGCGCTTCGGCCACCAGGTGCAGCACCCGCCGCGCGTCGCGCGTGCGGGCGCGTTCGATGAACAGGGTGCCGCCGCAGGCCACCAACCAACCCAGCAGCGGCCAGGCGCGGATGTCGGATTTCGACACGAAGCGCACCGGCTGCACCGCGTTGATCGCCAGGATGTCGATCCACGACACATGGTTGGCGACGAACAGGGTGGCGCCCGAGGCCGGGGTGCCCGACACGCGCAGCGCAATGCCCAGCACCGACAGCGCACCGGCCGACCAGCGAGCGACATGCGCCATCCGCTGCGGCGCGCCGATGAACGGGAACACGACGGCGCAGATCAGCGCCCCTCGCCCGATGTGCAGCCCGCAGCGCAGCAGGCGAAAAACAGCCCGCAAGCGGAGCAGCACGTTCAGGCCGACACGCTCAAAGACCCGTGTTCAAAACGCCTCGTAGGCGACGTGCCCCGACACCAACGTGCACTTCACGCGGCCCGGGAGTTCGTGGCCCGAGAACGGCGTGTGCTTGCCCTGGCTCTTCAGCGCGGCCGGTGTCACCTGCCAGTACGCGGCCGGATCGAACACACAGACATCGGCGACACCGCCTTCGACCAACTGGCCGACGCTCGACGCCAGTGAACCCAGCGCATCGGCCAGCACGCGCACCGGCGACGAGGTGATGGTCGCCAACGTGCGCGGCAGATCGAGGCCCGACTGCTCGCCCCACGTCAGCGCCAGCCCGAGCAGCAACTCGAGCCCGGTGGCGCCGGGCTCGGCTTCGGCGAACGGCAGCGTCTTGGCGTCTTCATCGACCGGCGTGTGGTCGCTGACCAGCGCGTCGATGGTGCCGTCGGCGAGGCCTGCGCGCAGCGCGTCGCGGTCGCGCACCTGGCGCAGCGGCGGCGTCAGACGCATCGCCGCGTTGAAGTAGCCGATGTCGATGTCGATCAGGTGCAGGTGGTTGATGCTGACATCGCAGGTGATCGGCAGCCCTTCGGCCTTGGCGCGCCGCACCAGTTCGACACCGGCCGCGCTGCTGAGACGACAGATGTGGACGCGCGCGCCGGTGTCGCGCACCAGTTCGAACAGCGTGTTCAGTGCGATGGTTTCGGCGATCACCGGCACGCCGGTCAGGCCCATGCGGGTGGCCAGCGGGCCTTTGGCGGCCACGCCGTTGCCGAGGTGGCCGTCTTGCGCGCGCAGCCAGGTCGTGTAGCCGAAGGTCGAGGCATATTGCAATGCGCGGTGCAGCACCAGCGTGTCCTTGAGCGCCACCTCGGCGTGCGAAAAACCGACGCAGCCGGCCTCGGTCAACTCGGCCATCTCGGTCAGCACCTCGCCGCCCAGGCCACGCGTCAGCGCGCCCAGCGGGTACAGGTGCGCCTGGTTCAGGTTGCGCGCGCGGAACTTCAACATCTCGACCAGCCCCGGCTCGTCGAGCGGCGGGTCGGTGTCGGGCAGGCAGACCAGGCTGGTCACGCCACCGGCGACGGCGGCGGACATTTCGGATTCGAGCATGCCCTCGTGCTCGTGGCCGGGCTCGCGCAGCCGCACCGCCAGATCGACCAGGCCAGGTGCCACGACCAGACCGCTGGCGTCGATGGTGCGGTTCGGGTGGAAGTCATGACTCACGCGGCCGATCGCGACGATGCGGCCGGCCGCGATCGCGACATCGCCGACCGCGTCGCGGCCGGAGGCGGGGTCGATGATGCGGCCGTGGGTGATGAGAATCTTCATGGCGAATCGCAGACAAGGTTAACGGCGCCGTTGAAATGGCAGGCCGCGGATGAGGTCAGCCTATGAGCTGGTCGTAGTCAGCGTGGGTACCGATCCAGAACCAGTGGATGCCGAGCTCGACCGGCAGCCCGAGAGCCCTGTAGTGAAGCCCGACCCTCACGCTGTAGAAGCGTCCGTTGCCCACCGGTTTGAAGTGCAGGGACGGGTGTGTTGGGTCGGCTTTGATCAGCGTGTAGTTGCGTCGCGCCAGTGCTTGCGCCGCAGACGGCAGCGCATCCAGGCACTGCCAGAAGCGTTTGGACGCGGTGTGATTCAAAGTGCGCGGGACGATCCAGCGCGATGATCGGTCAGCGCGTCGGCGGCCAGACCGTCGAGCTTGCCAGCGATGGCATCTTGTTCGATCTGGTCATCCCAAACCGCCGCATCGAACTCGGCAAACCAGCGACGGAATTCAGCCAGTTCAGCCAGCGGCAGGGCCTCGACAGCTTTCTCGATAGATTGAATGTCGTCCATGCTGTTGCTCCAAGGTGCGCGGAGTGCCCGCAGTCGAGCGACGAATGGGTCCGGCACGTCGCTGTATCTTCAATCCCGGCCAAATCATACGGTTCGGGTGGGTCTTGCCGCACCCGGACGCACCAACGGTGCCCGCGCGTGCGTCATGTCATGCGCTGTTGCCCGCAATCGTGGACATCACCGCCATCCGCACCGCGATGCCGAAGGTCACCTGCGGCAGGATCACGCTCTGCGCGCCGTCGGCGACGCTGGAGTCGATCTCGACGCCGCGGTTGATCGGACCCGGGTGCATCACGATCGCATCGGCGTTCGCGAGTTCGAGCTTGTGCTGCGTCAGCCCGTAGTTCTTGAAAAATTCACCCGCGCTCGGCAGCATGGCGCCGCTCATGCGTTCGTTTTGCAGCCGCAACATGATGATCACGTCGGCGCCGCGGATGCCTTCGGCCATGTCGTGGCAGACGCGCACGCCCATCTCGCGCAGGTCGCCGGGCACCAGCGTCTTCGGGCCGACCGCGCGCACCTCGGGCACGCCGAGCGTGGTCAGCGCGTGGATGTCGGAGCGCGCCACCCGCGAGTGCACGATGTCGCCGACGATCGCCACCGTGAGGTTGGTGAAGTCCTTTTTGTAGTGGCGGATCGTGTACATGTCGAGCAGCCCCTGCGTCGGGTGCGCGTGCCGGCCGTCACCGGCGTTGACGACGTGAACGTGCGGCGCGCAGTGCTGCGCGATCAGGTACGGCGCGCCGCTCTGGCTGTGCCGCACGACGAACATGTCGGCGTGCATCGCGCTCAGGTTCGCGATGGTGTCGAGCAGGCTCTCGCCCTTGGCCGCACTGCTGCGTGCGATGTCGAGGTTGATGACGTCGGCGCTCAGGCGCTTGGCGGCGATCTCGAACGTGGTGCGGGTGCGCGTGCTGTTCTCGAAAAACAGGTTGAAAACGCTTTTCCCGCGCAGCAACGGCACCTTCTTGACCTCGCGGTCGTTGACGCTGAGGAAGGTGCCCGCCGTATCCAGGATTTGATGGATCAGCGCACGCGGCAGTCCTTCGATCGACAGCAGGTGGATCAGCTCGCCGTGCTTGTTGAGCTGCGGATTTCGGCTAAGGTTCAAGTGCCACGCTCCCGGATGTCGAAGCTGAAGCGGCCCGCATCGTCGCGGGCCAGCGACAGCCGCTGGTGGGCGGGCAGCGCGATGCGGGCGGCCGAATACGCAGCAGCGATCGGCAGCTCGCGCCCGCCGCGATCGACCAGCACCGCCAGCGTCACGCTGGCCGGCCGGCCGAAGTCGTACAGCTCATTGACGACCGCGCGGATGGTGCGGCCGGTGAACAGCACGTCGTCGATCAGCACGATGTGGCGGCCTTCGATCTCGAACGGAAGCCGGGTGTGATCGGCCCCGCCGGTCATCCCGCGCGAGCCGAAATCGTCGCGGTGCAGCGCGCTCGAAATCACGCCGTGCTCGGCTTCGAGTGCGAGATCGCGGCGCAGCCGCTCGGCCAGCCATGCGCCGCCCGACCAGATGCCGACCAGCACCGTGTTCGGCCGCAGCAGGCCGCGCACACCGACCAGCAGATCGGCGTACAGCGCTTCGGCGTCGAGGTGCAGGCTGCTCATGGCGTCTCGCTGCGCAGGTACTGTTCGAGGATCAAAGCCGCTGACGCCGCATCGAGGTCAGCAGCGCCGTTCGCCAGTGCTTCGGTGGTGGTGTAGCGCTCATCGACTTCATGCACCTGCAGCCGCAGTCGGCCGTGCAACTGGCGCGCGAAGCGGCGCGCGCGCAGCGTGTTCTCGTGCTCGGCGCCGTCGGGGTGAAACGGCACGCCGACCACCA
>JANMTL010000284.1:0-8508 GCA_031390425.1 Rhizobacter sp. | reverse complement strand
GAACGACTCGATCGCTCACGTGGCTGGGTGATGAAGCAGGCCTTGGCGGCCTGGGTCGAACTCGAAGAAGATCGCCATCGGTTGACGCTGGAGGCGCTGGCCGATGTCGATGCGGGCAGGGGCGTCGCGCACGACCAAGTCAAGGCTTGGGCGACCAGCCTCGGGACAGACACACCGTTGCCACTGCCCACGTCGTGAAGATCATCTGGACCCGTCACGCGCTGGGTGACCTGGATCGGCTGCATGCTTTCCTGCAACCAGTGAGCCCCCAGGCGGCGATGGTGTTGTTCCAGAAGCTGACAGCAGCGCCTGAACTCTTACTGACCCAGCCGCGCCTGGGGGCTCCGCTGGCCGAGTTCAAGCCGCGCGATGTGCGCCGCTGGTTGGTGGGCAACTGCGAACTGCGCTACGAGTTGGTGGACGATGCCATCTGGATCCTGCGGCTGTGGCACTCCCGCGAAGACAGATAGCAACGGCGGGTCGCTCAGCGCAGCCGGCACCAGCCCCTCAAAACAACCCCGACACCTTCCCGTTGTCGTCGATGTCGATCCGTTCGGCCGACGGCACCTTCGGCAGACCGGGCATCGTCATCATGTCGCCGCAGATCGCGACGACGAAACCGGCGCCGTTGGCCAGCCGCACTTCGCGCACGTTCAGCGTGTGGCCGCTCGGCGCGCCGCGCACCGACGGGTCGGCCGAAAACGACATCTGCGTCTTCGCCATGCACACCGGGAAGTGGCCGTGCTCGTGCGTCCACTCGTCGAGGTGTCGGCGCGCCGCATCGGTGAAGGTCACCTGTCCGGCGCCGTAGATCTTGGTCGCGACCTTGGTGATCTTGGTTTGCAGCGTGTCGGTGTCTTCGTAGACGAATCGGTGGCGACCGTGGCCGTTCTCGGCCAGATCGACCACGGCGCGCGCCAGGTCCTCGGCGCCCCGGCCGCCTTCGGCCCAGTGGCGGGCCACGACGAAGCGGCCGCCGAGCGCTTCGATGCGGCCTTTCAGCAACGCAATTTCGGCGTCGGTGTCGAAGGTGAAGTGGTTGACCGACACCACGCACGGCAGGCCGTAATGCTCGTTGATGTTTTGCAGGTGGCGTTCGATGTTGACGATGCCCTTGTCGAGCGCGTCGAGGTTTTCCTGGTCCAGGTCTTCTTTCTTGACGCCGCCGTGGAATTTCAGTGCGCGGATGGTGGCTACCAGCACCACCGCCGCCGGGTGCAGGCCGGCCATGCGGCACTTGATGTCGATGAATTTCTCGGCGCCCAGGTCGGCGCCGAAGCCGGCTTCGGTGACCACGTAGTCGGCCAGCTTCAGCCCGGCCTTGGTGGCAGTGACCGAATTGCAGCCGTGCGCGATGTTGGCGAACGGGCCGCCGTGGATGATGGCCGGGTTGTTCTCGAGCGTCTGCACCAGGTTCGGCTCGATCGCGTCCTTCAGCAGCGCCGCCATCGCGCCTTGCGCCTTCAGGTCGCTGGCATAGACCGGTTTGCGGTCGCCCTGCGTGTAGCCGATGATGATGCGGCCGAGGCGCTCTTTCAGGTCGCGGCGCGACAGCGCCAGACACAGGATCGCCATCACCTCCGACGCCACGACGATGTCGTAGCCGTCCTCGCGCACGAAGCCGTTGGCCGGGCCGCCCATGCCGACGACGATCTTGCGCAGCGCGCGGTCGTTCATGTCGACGACGCGCTTCCACTGGATCAGCCGCGGGTCGATGCGCAGCTCGTTGCCCTGGCTGATGTGGTTGTCGATCAGCGCCGACAGCAGGTTGTGCGCCGTGCCGATCGCGTGGAAGTCGCCGGTGAAGTGCAGGTTGATGTCTTCCATCGGCACGATCTGCGAATAGCCGCCACCGGCCGCGCCGCCCTTGACGCCGAACACCGGGCCCAGTGAAGGCTCGCGCAGGCAGATCATGGTTTTCTTGCCGATGCGGTTCAGCGCGTCGCCCAGGCCCACGGTGGTGGTCGTCTTGCCTTCGCCGGCCGGTGTCGGGCTGATCGCGGTCACCAGGATCAGCTTGCCGTCGGGGCGGTCGGCCAGCGTGTTCAGGTACTCCAGCGAGATCTTCGCCTTGTAGTGGCCGTAGGGTTCGAGTGCGTCGTCGGGGATGCCGATCCGCGCGGCCACCTGGTTGATGCGATGCATCGTGGCTTGTTGCGCGATGTCGAGGTCGGATGCCATGCGTGTTTCCGTGGGTTGTTGATTGGTTTCGACGCTGGCGTGAGGGCCGCGAGTGACCACCAGCGGTGGCGTGCGGCCCCTCACCCTACCCTCTCCCCAAAGGGGCGAGGGAGTTGTCCTGGCGCGGCCGCGATCGTATCGGCCTTGGCGATCAGCGCCTCGGCCATGCGGATGTTGACGATGTCGACCAACCGGCCGTCCAGCGACACCGCACCGAGGCCTTGCTGGTGGGCTTGCGCCATCGCCTCGATGATGCGGCGCGCCTGCTGCACCTCGGCGTCGGTCGGCGTGTAGACGCGGTTGGCGAGCTCGATCTGCGACGGATGGATCACCCACTTGCCCTCATAGCCGAGCACCGCCGCGCGGCGGGCTGCCGACACGAAGCCGTCAGCGTCGCCGAAATTGCCGAACGGGCCGTCGATCGGGCGCAGCCCGTAGGCGCGGCAAGCGATCAACATGCGCGATTGCGCCGCATGCCACGGGTCGGTCCAGAAGATCTGCCGCTGGCCGCTGGCGTCCGGGTCGCTCAGCACCGCGCTGTCGGAGTGCACGCCGCCGATGCCGGTGGTGCGTGCGCGGGTCGAGGCCGCGTAGTCGGCCACGCCGAAGCTCATCGCCTCCAGCCGCTTCGACGATTGCGCGATCGCCTCCACATTCGCCATGCCGAGCGCGGTCTCGATCAGCGCCTCGAAGCCGAGGCGCTTGCTGCGCTGCTTGGCGGCCTCGATCTGCGAGACCAGCACATCGACCGCGTACACGTCGGCGGCCACACCCACCTTCGGGATCAGGATCATGTCGAGCCGCGGGCAGGCTTCGACGATCTCGATCACGTCGCGGTACATGTGGGGGCTGTCCAGCCCGTTGATGCGCACCATCACCGTCTTGCGGCTCCAGTCGATGTCGTTCAGTGCGGCGACGATGTTGCGGCGGGCCTGCGCCTTGTCGGCGGGTGCCACCGCGTCTTCGCAGTCGAGGAACACGGCATCGGCGGCTGAACGCGCGGCTTTCTCGAACAGATGGGGCTTCGATCCCGGAACCGCCAGCGCCGAGCGCATCAGGCGCGGCGTGGCGGGCGGGATGACGGTGAAACTCATGGAAAGTCCTTGCGGCGCGCTGTCGATACTTGCGGATTTTGATCCAGCGCGTGGCCCGAATCGGCCGATCATTGGAAGACTGATTCATTCCGACGGACGCTCCCATGACCGAACACCTGGTGTTTCTCGACCGTTCGACCCTGCAGGCCACGCTGCGCCGCCCGGCCTTCGAGCACACCTGGGCCGAACACGCCGCCACCGCGCCGGACCAAACGCTCGAACGCCTGCGCGACGCCACCATCGCGCTGACCAACAAGGTGCCGCTGCGGGCCGACGTCATCGCGCAGTTGCCGACGCTGAAGCTGATCGCGGTGGCGGCCACCGGCTACGACGTGATCGATGTCGCGGCCTGCCGCGAACGTGGCATCGCTGTGGCCAACATCCGCAACTACGCGGTGCACACGGTGCCCGAACATGTGTTCGCGCTGGTGCTTGCGTTGCGCCGCAGCCTGCTGGCGTATCGCGCTGATGTCGAGCGCGGGCGTTGGCAGCACGCCGAGCAGTTCTGCTTTTTCGACCACCCGATCCGCGATTTGTACGGCAGCACGATGGGCATCGTCGGCGGCGGCACCTTGGGGCAGGGCACGGCCACGCTGGCCCGCGCGTTCGGCATGCGGGTGCTGTTCGCGCAAGTGACGCCCGGCAAACCCGCGCGCAGCGATCGCACGCCGCTTGCGCAGGTGCTGGCGGAATCCGACGTGATCTCGATGCACTGTCCGCTGACGCCAGCCACGCGCCATCTGATCGGGCCCGCGCAGCTGCGCCAGATGAAGCCCAGCGCCATCCTGATCAACACCGCGCGTGGCGGGCTGGTCGATGAAGCGGCCCTGGTCACCGCGCTGCAAGAAGGCTGGATCGGCGGCGCCGGCTTCGATGTGCTGACCACCGAGCCGCCGCGCAACGGCAACCCGCTGCTCGACCTGCGGCTGCCGAACTTCATCCTGACGCCGCACGTCGCCTGGGCTTCCGGCGGTGCCATGCAGATACTGGCGGATCAGCTCATCGACAATATCGAGTTGTTTGTGCGGGGTAAGCCGCAAAACCTCGTGACTTGAATGCTGTGTTGTTCCCTCTCCCCAAGGGGGCGAGGGAGCAAATGCCCCGCTTGCATCAGACTTTTTTTCGAGATTCCCCATGAAAAAACTTCTCTTCCAGATCGACACCGATCCGATTCCCGCCGTCTTCGACACCGTGGTGGGCTACGACGGCGGAGCCGACCATGTGACGGCCTACGGCGGCATCACGCCCGACAACGTGGGCGTGATCGTCGACGGCACGATCTTCACGCGTTCGCCGAAGGAAAAGCGCTTCACCGCGATCTTCGTCGGCGGCAGCAACTTGGGCGCAGGCGAGGCGTTGCTCAAAGCCGTGCAGAAGAAGTTCTTCGCCAACTTCCGCGTCTCGGTGATGCTCGACAGCAATGGGTCGAACACCACCGCGGCGGCTGCGGTCGCGTGCTTGTTGAAAAGCGCCGGCGGTAACCTGGCGGGCCAGCGCGCCGTCATCCTCGCGGGCACCGGCCCGGTCGGTCAGCGCGCGGCGGTGATGCTGGCCAAGGAGGGCGTGTCGGTGGCGATCACGTCGCGAACGCTGGCGAACGCCGAGAAGGCGACAGATCACCTGAAGGCCAGCTTCGGCATCGACGTGACCCCGATCGAAGCGCCCGACCTCGATTCGCGCGCGAAGGCCTGCGCAGGCGCGCAGTTGGTGCTGGCGACCGGCGCTGCCAGCTCGGTGCTGCTGCGTGAAGCCGACTGGAAAAGCAACCCGACGATCCGATTCATGGCGGACGCCAACGCGACGCCGCCGCTGGGCATCGAGGGCCTGGACATGATGGATCGTGGCAACGAGCGCGACGGCCGCATCTGCTGGGGCGCGATCGGCTTCGGCGCGGTGAAGCTGGCCGTGCACCGCGCCTGCATCGCCCAGTTGTTCGAAGCGCCCGATCAGGTGCTGGACGCCGAGGCGATCTACGCCAAAGCCAAATCGATGGTCTGACCGAAAGCGCGCTCCCATGACGATTGAACAACCCGTCACCCGCTTCCTCGACGAACTCGCCAGCGGCAGCGCTACCCCCGGCGGTGGCAGCGCCGCAGCCGTCATGGGTGCGATGGGCGCGGCGCTGGTCAGCATGATGTGCAACCTGACCCTGGGTAAGAAGGCCTACGCAGAGGTCGAAGGCGAGATGCAGACGGTGTTGCACGAAGCCGAAGGCCTGCGCAGGCGCCTGACTGACATGGTGGCGGAAGACATCGCCGTGTTCGACGGCCTGATGGCCGCCTACGGCCTGCCGAAAGACACCGACGCGCAGAAGGCGCTGCGCATTGCGGCGATCCAGCACGGCCTGAAAGCCGCAACGCAGGTTCCGCTTGCCTGCGCCCGCGCCAGTGCCGAGGTGATCGCGCTGTCGCTGTGCGCCGCCCAGGTCGGCAACCGCAACGTCATCAGCGACGCTGGGGTCGGCGCGCTGGCCGCTCAGGCTGCGCTGCGCAGTGCAGCGTTAAACGTCTACATCAACGTGCCGAGCCTCAAGGACGAGGCGTACGCACAGTCGTGCCGAGACGAGATGGACGCGCTGCTGGCGAGCGCGGTGCCTCTGGCCGAGCGGGTCTACGAACTGGTCAAGACCAAGCTCTGATCCGACGCCGTCTGGTCACTCCGCAGCGAGGCCGCCACCCATTGCGTGGCTGAAGCCGGCATCGACGTAGGTGATCTCCGAGGTCACCCCGGCCGCCAGATCGGACAGCAAAAAAGCCGCCACGTTGCCGACATCGTCGATCGTCACGTTGCGGCGCAGCGGCGCGTTGGCCTCGACCACTTCGAGGATCTTGCCGAATCCCTTGATGCCGGATGCCGCCAGCGTCTTGATCGGCCCGGCCGAGATACCGTTGACCCGGATGCCGCGCGGCCCGACGCTGGACGCGAGGTAGCGCACGCTGGCTTCGAGCGAGGCCTTGGCCAGCCCCATCGTGTTGTAGTTGGGCACGACGCGCAGCGCGCCGAGGTAGGTCAGCGTCAGCAAGGCCGAACCCGCGCGCAACCGGGGCAGCGCGGCCTTGGCCATCGCCGGGAAGCTATAGGCCGAGATGTCGTGCGCGATGCGGAATGCCTCGCGCGACAGGCCGTCGAGAAAATCGCCGGCGATCGATTCGCGGGTGGCAAAGCCGATCGAATGCACGAACCCGTCGAATTCGGGCCAGGTCTCGCCGAGCTGCGCAAACAGCCGCTCGATCTGCGCGTCGTCGGCGACATCGCAGTCGTAGAGCAGCGTCGAAGCGAAGTCGGCGGCCAGCGTGGCCGTGCGTTCCTTGAAGCGTTCGCCGACGTAGCTGAACGCCAATTCGGCCCCTTCACGGTGGCAAGCGCGCGCGATGCCGTAAGCGATCGATCGACTGGACAACACCCCAGTGATCAACAGCCGCTTGCCAGTCAGAAATCCCATGCTGTCTCCTTGAGCCATCGAAGCCGAACAATTTTTGCACGGGCTGCACGACTCACTTGCGTGCTTCAACCGAGGGCTGGATTGACGGTTTTCGCAGCCCGAGCCGCGCTGGCATGCTGGATCAGCTCGCGGAGCAGGTCGAGGCGAAAAGTTGACTCGTTGCGGTGAGGTGCCGTGCCATGCGGTAACGCAGGAAGTTGCTGTAAAGCGAGCTCGGATCTCTTGGGACAGCTTGGCATCGTAGGGAAAAGAAAAAGCCCCAGAGCGTTGATCCTCAAGGGCTTTCTGGACTTCCGAGGATTTCTCGGGACGTCTTGAAATGTGTGGATGGTGGAGAGGAGGAGGATCGAACTCCCGACCTCCGCATTGCGAACGCGGCGCTCTCCCAGCTGAGCTACCCCCCCACACGCAGCTGAAGTCTATCGCAAGCGCTCAGCGTGAATTCACTCGGCGACGGCGTCGAAATACAGCCACCGACCGCCGTCGTGCACGAAGCGGCTGAGTTCCTGATGACGGTGTGCGCGCCCGCCCTGCTTGCTGCGGGCGACGAACTCGACCTGCGCATGGCGGGCGTCGATCGGCACATGGCGCAGCACCTGCAAACCCAGCCAGCGCAGTCCGGGCTCGAACTGCATCGGTGGATCGGGCCGGGTGCGCGGATGCCAGGTCGCCATCAGGTAATCGCCGAGTTGCAGCGTGTACGCGCTGTAGCGCGAACGCATCAGCGCTTCGGCGGTCGGTGCCTGCAGGTGCTGCGGGCCGACGTGATAGCGGCCGCAGCAAGCGGCGTAGGCCAGGGCGGCGTCGCAGGGGCAAGGGTCAGGGCTGGGCTGGGACATGAAAGGTGTTGGATCGGCACACGAACCGCTTGATTTTCAACGCCCCGCCGAAGCGGGGCGTTGCGTGGTGAAGCCAGGGCCTCACTTTTTCGGCGATGCCGCCGACTGCGACTTGCTGTCCATCATGGCCGCGTCCTTCTTGCCCGATGTCGATGCCGGCTTGGCGGCCGCGATCAGTTCAGGCTGAAAGCCGGCGCCGTTGACGGTCAGGCCGTCGGCCGAGAACTTGGTCGCGTTGCCGGGGCCGACGCCTTTGACGCGCGTCACCACATCGGACCAGTCCTTGAACGAGCCCTTCTTGCGCTCGTCGAGGATCTTGCTTGACATGCTCGGGCCGATGCCCTTGACGGTTTCGAGTTCGGCCTGTGACGCCTTGTTGACATCGATCGCTGCGTGGGCAGCGAAGGCGAAGGCGGCGACGAGCAGGGCGATGAGGGTGCGGATCATGGTGTTCTCCAGAAGGTGGGTTGAGGTTCAGGCTCGCATCCCGAAGGCCGCGACCTGTGTGAAATTCTGTAGGTCGAAGCGCGGCTTGGCTGTCCCCAGCGCGAGGGCACTCGGCCGGGTGCGAACGGCCGTTCTCGCCGTGCAGGGCCATCGCAGTCGGCGGAATTCCGCCCCCCTCTGAGGTGGGGTGAGGTCCTCGACACACGGCGAACAATGGTTCGGCCCCGGCCCTGGGTCCGCGCTTGATATAACCCGGACCTGCACCGCCACACCCAGTCGCCATGAGCTTCCATACCACCACCGGACCGACCTGCTCGAAGCCATCGCTTGCTGCGTACGCCTGCGATAGGCGTGTCGCGCTGCGGGCAGGCTTGTGATCCCCACCCCCGAGGCCCTCGCGCAGCGGCGCGTGCTGGTGGTCGGCGATGTGATGCTCGACCGCTACTGGCACGGTGCGGTCGATCGCATCTCGCCGGAGGCACCGGTGCCGGTGGTGCGCGTGTCG
>JANMTL010000255.1:0-2387 GCA_031390425.1 Rhizobacter sp. | reverse complement strand
TCGGACCCTTCCAAGGCGACCGACAACGTCGGTAAGCTGATCAATCGCGACAAGGTCGACGTGGTGGTCGGTACCGTGCACTCGGGCGTCGTGATGGCGATGGCCAAGGCCGCGCGCGACACCAACACGCTGCTGATTGTTCCGAACGCGGGCGCGAACGCGGTCACCGGCCCGATGTGCGCGCCGAACATTTTCCGCACGTCTTTTTCAAACTGGCAGTCAGCTTATGCGGCCGGCGTAGTCGCGGCCGAGCGCGGGCACAAGAGAGCCGTGTCGATCACATGGAAGTACACAGCGGGCGACGAAATGGCGGTAGCTTTCAAGCAAGGCTTCACCAAAGGCGGCGGCACGGTGCTGAAGGAACTGAACCTGCCATTTCCCGGCGTCGAGTTCCAGGCATTGCTGACTGAAATTGCGTCACTGAAGCCCGACGCGACGTTCGCGTTTTTTGCCGGCGGCGGCGCGGTGAAGTTCGTCAAGGACTACGCAGCGGCCGGATTGACGAAGACGGTTCCGCTGTATGGCCCGGGGTTTCTTACCGACGGCACGCTCGAAGCGCAAGGCGAATCGGCGCAGGGCTTGTTGACCACAATGCATTACGCCGACGATCTGCCGAACGCAAAAGACAAATCGTTCCGGCTGAACTACGCGAAAACCTACAAGCTGCAGCCCGATGTGTACGCGGTGCAAGGATACGACGCGGCGCAGTTGCTCGCCGCAGGCTTGAATGGTGTCAAGGGCGATGTATCCAAGCGCGCCGAAATGATCAAGGCGATGGAGTCAGCCACGATCGACAGCCCGCGCGGTCCGTTCACTCTTTCGAAGGCGCACAACCCCGTGCATGACATCTATCTGCGCAAGGTCGAGGGCGGCGCCAACAAGTATCAGAAAGTGGCGGTCAAGGGGCTGGCCGATCCGGCCACCGGCTGCAAGATGTAAGGCTAGGGCGAGCAGCCAGCGCAGCGGCGCGCGGGAAACTGCGCGCCGCTGTTTTTTGGACGGGCAATCGGCAGCGGACGCAGGCACTTGACCGAACGGCAGATGGCGTGGAAAATCCATGGCTTGTCATATGACACCTCACATGCCATGGACCAACCCATTAAACTTGACAGCGCCGGACGCATCGTCTTGCCGGCCGACGTACGCCGGCGGCTGAACCTGCGTACCGGCTCGCGCCTGCAGCTCGAGGTTGTTGCCGAGCGGATCGAGCTCACACCGGAACCCGAAGCCGAATCTAAGTTTACGAAGTCAGCAGGTGAGCGCACGGTATTGCGCGCCACCGGCAAGAAGTCTGACGCGACGGCGGCCACGCGCGCAGAGCGCGACGCGCAGGCACGCCCGGGCCGCCGGCGTTGAACGCCTTTCTCGATACTTCGGTGGTCGTGGCTTCGCTGGACCCCGACGAGCCGCGGCATGCCGCCTGCGATCGACTGATGGCTGCCGGCGAACACGCTCTGTACGTGCACGCGCTGGCCGAGACTTTCTCGATACTGACCGGCGGGCGGCTCGGGCGGCGCATAAACGCAGCGGCCGCGACCCGGCTGCTCGATCAAAGTGTGCTGCCATTTGTGTCAGTTCAGAGTCTGTCGGGCAAGGACGTGATGGCCGCGCTGACCGAGTGCGAAGCGCGGGGCGTTCGCGGAGGCGCTGTCTACGACTTGCTGCACCTTGCCGCTGCGCGGAAGGCGAAGGCCGAGGTGTTGCTGACACTTGACGATCGTAACTTTCGCGCATTGGCAAAGCCCGGCGATCCGCGGATCGAGAACCCATAGCCGCACACTTGCTAACTAAAATAACTGCGAGTTCAAGAAATCGATGGACCTCGCCACCTTCCTGATCCAGTGCCTGAACGCAGTCCAGTACGGGCTGCTGCTGTTTCTGGTCGCCAGCGGGTTGACGCTGATCTTCGGCATCATGGGCGTGATCAATCTCGCGCACGGCAGCTTCTACATGATCGGTGCGTACATGGCGTATGCACTCGCGCCGTGGGTGGGCGCCACGCTTGGAGGCGGATTCTTCACCACGCTCGCGCTCGGTCTGCTGTTGTCGATCGCGTTCGGCTATCTGCTCGAGTGGAGCTTCTTCAGCTTCCTGTACGAGCGCGAACACCTGCAACAAGTCCTGATGACTTACGGGCTGATCCTCGTGTTCGAGGAACTGCGCAGCATCCTCGTCGGTGACGACGTGCACGGCGTGGCAGCGCCCGCGTGGCTCTCGGGCAGCGTGCCACTCGGTGACGTGATGATCTATCCCACGTACCGGCTGTTCATCTCGGCCGTATGCATCGCAGTCGCGCTCGCGCTTTATTTTGTGCTCGCGCGCACGCGTCTTGGCATGATGATCCGCGCCGGCGCGAGTAATCGCGAGATGGTCCAGGCAATGGGCGT
>JANMTL010000241.1:0-10413 GCA_031390425.1 Rhizobacter sp. | reverse complement strand
GTGTCGAGCGGGCTGGCGTTTGCGTCGGCGGCACCGATCGAAGATTCAGGCGTGGCGGACATGGTGTCTCCGGAAGGAAGGGCTTTCGATCGAGGGGAAGTTTCTCATTGGCTGCCCGCGCGTCGGCTGCGACTCGATAATCGGCCGATGGAGCATCCCCTGACCCATCCCTCGGCAAACCGCATGCCGTTGCCGGGCACCCGGCGCTTGTTCGGGCGGTGGTGGCGACGCCAGTCTCCGGCTCACCAAGATCGCTACGCCACGCTGGCGCCGCTGGCTTCGGTGCTGTTGTTCTTGGCGGCCATCATCTCGGCCTTTTGGTACCTGCGCAATGAGGAATTCGCCCGCGCGGGCGAGGCGGTTCGGCGCGACACCGAGATCGCGCAGCAGCACATTCGCCTGCGCCTGGTCGAAAACGAAGAGCACCTCGGACGCATCGCGCAGAACCTGGCGCTGCGCGATCCCGACCAAGCCCTGTTCCTGCGCAGTGCCGCCGACCTGATCCGCGAACGCCCGGAGATCAACCGCGTGTACTGGCTGGCGGCCAATCGAAGCGTCGTCGCGACGCAGTCCGCCAATGACTACCGGTTCGACAACGATCCCGGGGCCGTCGTCTTGCAGCACGCCATGTCGCTGCCCAAGGAAGGTGCCGACAACGCCTCCGAAGCGGCTTTCGTCGGGGCCCGCAAAACACGTGACGCGGTCTATTCCAGCGCCTTTACCGACAGCGCCCAGGCGAACGTGCTGCAGGTGCATGTGCCGCTGATGGTGCGCAACGTGTTTATCGGCATGGTGGTGGCCGAGTACTCGACCGACAGCCTGATCCGCTTTCTGATCCCGCCCGACGTGAGCACCCGGCACGCCATCAGCCTGCTGAACACGAAAGGCCGCCTGCTGGCCAGCACCGTGATGCAGATGCCCGGCCAGAGCGCGCCGCCGCCGACCATCGTGTACGACGTGCCCGTGTTGCCGTCGGGCGAATCGCTGATGCTGCGCGGCCAGGGCTTTCGCACCTCGGCAGGTCTGATCGGCAACACGCTGTTATGGATGGTGGTCGCGTTGAGCGTGCTGACGGTGTGGATGTTGCTCGGCACTTGGCGGCATGTGCGGCGCCGCTCGCAGATGCAGAGTGCCCTGGTGTCGGAGGCCAACTTCCGGCGCGCGATGGAAAATTCGATGTTGACCGGCATGCGGGCGATGGACATGGAAGGCCGCATCACCTACGTGAACCCGGCCTTCTGCGCGATGACTGGTTTCGGCGAACCCGAACTGATCGGCCGCATGCCGCCGTTTCCATATTGGCCGCCGGATCGGCACGACGAGATCAACCGCCTGTTGCAGCAGGAATTGCAGGGCCGCAGCCCGTCGGGCGGCATCGAGGTCAAGGTGATGCGCAAGGACGGCGAGCTGTTCGATGCGCGCATGTACGTGTCGCCGCTGATCGATCCGAGGGGGCAACAGACCGGCTGGATGACGTCGATGACCAACATCACCGAGGCCAAGCGCATCCGCGACCAGTTGTCGGCCTCGCACGAGCGCTTCACCACCGTGCTCGAAGGGCTCGATGCGGCGGTGTCGGTGCTGTCGGTGCAGCAAGGCGAGTTGCTTTTCGCGAACCGCTCGTATCGCGTCTGGTTCGGGGCCGATGCGCTGGGCCACGCGCTGCTCGCCGGCGACGACATCGAAGCGATGCCCAGCACCGAGCACGAAGACTCCGTCGAGAGCATGGGCGGACTGCCGACACAAGAGTTGACCGAGATCGGCTCCGACCCGCGCGAGGTGCTGATCGAGCCGCTGAACAAGTGGTTCGACGTGCGGGTGCGCTATCTGCAGTGGACCGACGGGCGGCTGGCCCAGATGCTGATCGCGACCGACGTGACCGCACGGCGCCATGCCGAAACCCTGGCCGCCAACCAGTCCGAAAAAGCGCAGGTGACGAGTCGATTGGTGACGATGGGCGAGATGGCGTCGTCGGTGGCGCACGAACTGAACCAGCCGCTGACCGCGATCGCCAACTACTGCAACGGCATGGTGTCGCGGGTCAAGAACGACGCGATCGGCAAGGAAGACCTGGTCGCCGCACTCGAAAAAACTTCCAGGCAGGCGCAGCGCGCGGGCCAGATCATCCACCGCATCCGCGCCTTCGTGAAACGCAGCGAGCCGCAGCGTCAGGAAGCACATGCCAAAACGATCATCGACGACGCGGTCGATCTGGCCAGCATCGAGCTGCGGCGCCGCAAGGTCTCCATCCACACCTACGTCGCGCAGCGGCTGCCACCGCTGATGGTCGATCCGATCCTGATCGAGCAGGTGGTGCTGAACCTGCTCAAGAACGCGGCCGAGGCGATCGACTCCGCGAAGCTGCCGCCCGCGCGGCGCAGCATCGAGTTGCGTGTGGTCCCGAAGCGCCATGCCGAGGAAGGACCGGTGATCGAGTTCAGCGTGACCGACCGGGGGCCGGGCATTCGACCGGAGGTTCTGGCGCGGCTTTACGAGGCTTTTTTCTCGACCAAGCCCGAAGGATTGGGCATCGGCTTGAGCCTGTGCCGCTCGATCATCGAGTCGCACCGCGGCCGGATCCGGGCGGAGAACCTTTACAATGCCGGGTCGGTCTCGGGTTGTTGCTTCGCCTTCACACTGCCCGTCGAGAGTGGCCGAATCGAAGCCCTTCCCTCACCCAACCCGGTCGTGACGTCATGAGCTTGATTCCCAAAAAAGGCACCGTTTACGTGGTCGACGACGACGAAGCGGTTCGCGACTCTCTTCAGTGGTTGCTCGAAGGCAAGGACTACCGCGTCAAGTGCTTTGATTCGTCCGAGTCCTTCCTGTCCCGTTTCGATCCGCGCGAGGTGGCTTGCCTGATCGCCGACATCCGCATGGACGGCATGAGCGGGCTCGAATTGCAAGACCGCCTGCTGGAGCGCAAGAGCCCGCTGCCGATCGTCTTCATCACCGGCCACGGCGACGTGCCGATGGCGGTGACGACGATGAAAAAGGGCGCGATGGATTTCATCGAGAAGCCCTTCAAGGAAGAAGAACTGGTCAGCCTGGTCGAGCGGATGCTCGATGAAGCCCGCAGCGCGTTTTCGCAGCACCAGGAAGCAGCCAGCCGCGACGTGCTGCTGTCGCGGTTGACCACGCGCGAAGGCCAGGTGCTCGAACGCATCGTCGCTGGGCGCTTGAACAAGCAGATCGCCGACGACCTGGGCATCAGCATCAAAACGGTCGAAGCGCACCGCGCCAACATCATGGAAAAACTGAATGCCAACACCGTGGCCGACCTGCTGAAGATCGCCCTGGGTGCGCAGGGCAAGTCTTGAACACCCAGCACCGCGGATCACCTCAGCAGTGCCACACCCTCAAAGGCCGCCTCGCAGCGGCCTTTCGTTTTTAGGAGCACGCTCAATGTGCGGTATGTCTCGGCGTCGCGTCTTGTGCAGGCAGGCAGCCCCCGATCACGGGTTGATTGCGGCTTGTTGCGCCGACTGCCCGGCCCCAGATTCCAGTTTCGACCTCTTTGAATGACCGGTCCTTTCCCACCATGACCAATCCACTGCTCCGAGCCGACGGCCTGCCCGCCTTCGACGAAATTCGTCCCGAGCACGTCCAGCCGGCGATCGATGCGTTGTTGATCACCACCGACGCCGCCTTGGAACGAGCGGTCGGCGCCGAGACGCCTGCGGAGTACGACGCCGTGTCGGCCGTGCTCGACACTGCGGTCGAACGTCTGCGTTTCGTCTGGGGCGCCATCGGGCACCTGAATGCCGTCGCCGACACACCGGCCTTGCGCGCCGCCTACAACGACGCCTTGCCGAAGGTCACCGAGCAATCGAGCCGACATGCCGCCGACGAACGGCTGTACGCCAAGTACAAAGCGATCTCACTAAACGCCGGTTCCGCTGGCTCGGCGCACCCCCTGAGCCCAGCGCGACAGCAAGCGCTGAGCAACGCGATGCGCGATTTCGTGCTGGCCGGGGCGGAGTTGCAAGACGAGGCCAAACAACGCTTCCAGCGCCTGCAAGAGTTGCTGGCCGAGCTGTCGCAGAAGTTCTCCGAGCACGTGCTGGACGCGACCGATGGCTACGCCTACTACGCTACGGCCGATGAGGTCGTCGGCGTGCCTGCCGATGCGCGCCAGGCCTCGCTCGCCGCTGCGCAAGCAGAAGGCAAGCCCGACCACAAGGTCACGCTGCATTTCCCGAGCTACTTTCCGGTGATGCAGTACGGCGAAAACCGTGCGTTGCGGGAGCGGCTCTACACTGCCAACGCCACCCGCGCCAGCGAGATGGGCCCACCCGCACAAGACAACAGCGAGGTCATGCGCGAGCTGATGCGCCTGCGCCAGGAAGAAGCGCAGTTGCTCGGCTACCCGAGCTATGCCGATGTGTCGCTGGTGCCGAAGATGGCCGCGTCGCCGCAGCAGGTGATGGAGTTCTTGCGCGATCTGGCGCGCCGCGCCCGCCCGCACGCGCAGCAAGATTTGGCCGAGTTGCGCGAGTTCGCCCGCGCCGATTTGGGCATCGGTGAGCTGCAGGCTTGGGACATGCCGTTCGCCAGCGAGAAGCTGAAGGAAGCCCGTTATGCGTTCAGCGACCAGGAGGTCAAGCAGTACTTCACCGAACCGAAGGTGCTCGAAGGGCTGTTCCGCATCATCGAGACGTTGTTCGAGGTGACGATCCGCCCGGACAGCGCACCGGTGTGGCACCCGAGCGTGCGCTTCTTCCGCATCGAGCGGGTGTGCGTCCCCGGCTCGGAAGGCGCCGCCGAACTGGTCGGCCAGTTCTACCTCGATCCCTATGCCCGCCCCGGCAAGCGGCCGGGCGCGTGGATGGACGAGGTGCGCGGCCGCTGGGCCCGTCCCGAGGGTCGGCTGCAGACGCCGGTCGCGCAACTGGTCTGCAACTTCGCTCCACCGCTGCCGGGCAAGGCGGCGCTGCTCAGCCACGACGATGTGACCACGCTGTTCCACGAGTTCGGCCACGGACTGCATCACATGCTGACGCAGGTCAACGACATCGGCGTGGCGGGCATCTCGGGCGTCGAATGGGACGCGGTCGAGTTGCCCAGCCAGTTCATGGAAAACTTTTGCTGGGAGTGGGACGTGATCAAGCGGCTGACCGCGCACACCGACACCGGCGCGCCGCTGCCGCGCGAACTGTTCGACCGCATGCTGGCCGCCAAAAATTTCCAGAGCGGTTTGCAGACGCTGCGGCAGGTCGAGTTCTCGCTGTTCGATATGCGGCTGCACGCCGAACCCGGCAGTGAAGACCGTGTCGAAGCGCTGCTCGACGAGGTGCGCGACGAGGTGTCGGTGTTCAAGCCGCCGGCCTTCAATCGCTTCCAGCACAGCTTCTCGCACATCTTCGCCGGCGGCTATTCGGCCGGGTACTACAGCTACAAGTGGGCTGAAGTGCTGTCGGCCGATGCCTGGGCCGCCTTCGAAGAGTCCGCGCAAGCCGGTGGCGTGCTCAATGTCGACACCGGACGCCGATACCGGCAGGCGGTGCTCGAAGCCGGGGGCAGCCGCCCCGCGATGGAGAGCTTCAAGGCGTTTCGCGGCCGCGAGCCCAGCATCGACGCCTTGTTGCGTCACCAGGGCATGTCCTGACCCTGCGCTGTTGCCTCCGCTGCACGCGCCCGAAGGCGTTTATGGAGAACCCCTCATGAACAAGCATCCGATCCCGAACCCTGCCCGGCCCGCCCGGTTTGCTTCAGCGTCGACGATGGCGATGACGACGCTGCTCGCGTTGTCCGCCCTGCCCGCATCGGCGCAGCAGTACAAGGTGATCGGTGCGGACGGCAAGGTCACCTACACCGACCGACCGCCGGTCGTGACAGGCGATCGCATCTCGAAGTTCAAGCCAGAGGGCACGTCATCGACGGCCGAAGTCGCGCTACCGGTCGAAGTGCGCGAGGCGGCCCAGCGCTACCCGGTCACCTTGTACGTGACGGCCAATTGCCCGCCCTGCGATTCGGCGCGGCAGTTTCTGCGGCAACGCGGTGTCCCGCATCTCGAAAAGAACGTCATCACCGGCGAGGACGGGGAAGCCTTACAGCGCCTGACCGGCGGGCGCGATGCGCCGACGGTGGCGATCGGGGCGCAAGTCGTGCGCGGCCTGTCCACCGAGAGCTGGACCTCGTACCTCGATGCCGCCGGCTACCCGAAGGAATCGAAGCTGCCAGCCAGTTACCAGTTCCCGACTGCGACCCCGCTGACCGCACGGCGCGAGGTAGCGCGCGAAGACGCGTCGGCGCGCCAGCCTTCGTTGCTCGACGACGCGAAGGAAGTGCGGCCGTACACGCCGCCGGGCAGCGGGACCCCCGGCTTCAGGTTCTGATTAGCGGTCGCTGCGAGGTGGGTGACCGATCCGGCGCGCTGCCAGGCTGCCGGTGGCCATCGCAGCGCCCATCATCCAGAACAGCGGCGCCGCCCCCAGCACCGAGCCGACCAGGCCGAACAGCAGCGGCATCAACGTGCTGGCCCCGTTGATCGTCATCGAGCGCAAGGCCAGTGCTTCGCCGTGACGTTGCTGCGGTGTCAGTCGGTGCAGCGTGGTCATGATCATCGGCTGCACGCTGCCCAACGCCACGCCCAGCACCGCGCCGCAGGCCGCCATCGCGAGCGCTGACGCCGCAAGCGGGTAGATTGCGAACACAAAGGCGGTGGTCAGCATCGCACCGCCCAGCACCGGCACTTCGCGAAGGTGCTGGGCGATCCACGGGATCAGCAGCCGCACCGACGCCACCGCCGCCGCAAACGTGCCCAGGATCAGCCCGATCGCCGACGCGCTGAGGCCGCGCTCATGCCCGAGCACCGGCACCAAAAAAGCATGCAAATCCCAGCTCGACGAGAGCAGCCAGTTCACCAGCAGCAGGCGACGCAGTCCCGGCGTGCGCAACAAGCCCCAGGCGCTGCTCAGCGGTCGGCGGGCCGATGCCGCTGCGCACACCGCGACCGGCACCTTGCGCATCCACCACAGGCTGATCAGCGGCAGTGCCGAAAGCGCCAGGAACGCACTGCCGAACCCGGCGACATCGATGACCAGGCCAGCGACCACCGGGCCGATCATGTTGGACACCGCCGGCGCCAGGCCCAGCCAACTGAACACCCGGGTGATCTCGATCTCACTGCGGGCCAGGCGTCCGGCGCTGCGCTGGATGACGATCAGGCCGACGTTGGCGCCGATGCCGCACAGCATCGCCGCGCCGCACAGCATCGCGAAGGCGCCCGACCGAGGCCCCGAGCGCAGCGCATCGAGCGCGGCCCAGCCACTGACCGGCGCCGACGACGTCAGCCAGATCGCCGCAGCGGCCAAGAGCCCGCCGCCCGCGGTCAGCGCGACCGCGAGACGCATCGGCCGGTGGTAGCCGTGCCGGTCGGCCATGCGCCCAGCGTGCAGCGAGGTGGCGACCGGGGCCGCTGCGAACAGGCCGAGCAGCAGACCGACCGCCCACTCGGCGTGACCTTGGCGCAGCATCAACAGCGGCGCGGCGACTCGCACGCCGGTCATGCACGAATGCAGGAACACCTGGCCCAGGATCAGCGCCAGCAAGGGGCGCGAAAACGTCATCCGGCGCCGGCCGACGCGCTTTCCACGGCGACTTCGGCGGGCGCCGTTTCGATCTCGGCGTCTGATTCCACCAGCGGCAGCAGCGCGCGGGTGCGCGGCTCGGACAAGCCCTCGACCTTCTTCAGCGTGCGCGTCATCACGTTGGTTCGCGTCTGTGCCTGATCGATGGTGTTGCTGGCCTCGTCGAGCTTCTTCTTGGTTCGGGCCAGCACATCGCCGAACTTGCCGAACTCGGTCTTCACCGCGCCCAGCACCTCCCAGACCTCGGTCGAGCGCTGCTCGAGTGCCAGCGTGCGAAAGCCCATCTGCAGGCTGTTCAGCGTGGCGAGCAAGGTGGTCGGGCCGGCCAGCGTGACCCGGTGTTCGCGCTGCAAGGCCTCCATCAGCCCGGGGCGGCGCAGCGCCTCGGCGTACAGGCCTTCGGTCGGCACGAACAGAATCGCGAACTCGGTGGTGTGCGGAGACGCGACGTATTTCTCGCGGATGGTGCGGGCCTCGGCGCGCAGCCGCATCTCGATCGCCTTGCCTGCGGCTTCGGCCTCGGGGCGGTCGGCACGCTCTTGCGCATCGAGCAGGCGTTCGTAGTCCTCGCGCGGAAATTTCGCGTCGATCGGCAGCCACAGCGGCACACCGTCGTCGCGCCGACCGGGCAGCTTGATCGCGAACTCGACCCGCGCGCCGCTGCCCGGAATCGTCTCGACGTTGGTCGCGTACTGCTCGGGCGTGAACACCTGCTCCAGCAGGCCGGCGAGCTGCACTTCGCCGAAGACGCCGCGCGATTTCACATTGGTCAGCACACGGTTCAGCGACCCCACGTCCTTCGCCAGGCCCTGCATTTCGCCCAGCCCGCGGTGCACCTGGTCGAGCCGGTCGGCGACCTGCTTGAAGCTCTCGCCCAAGCGCGCTTCCAGCGTCGCGTGCAGCTTTTCATCAACGGTGGCGCGCATCTGTTCGAGCTTCGCCTCGTTGCCTTGCTGCAGCGCAGTCAGCCGCTGCTCGACGCTGGCCTTGACCTCGCCCAGGCGCCGCTCGTTGGCCTCGGCCATGTCGCGCAGTTGCATGCCCAGCGCGTCGGAGAAACGCTTGAGCGCCAGGTCCTGCGCGTCGCGCGAAGCCAGGGCCTGAGCGGTCTGCGTGTGGCTGGCCGCCTGCAAGGATTGACCGACCAGCGTCTGCATCGCGACGAGCTGGGAGCGAAAGTTGTCGATCTGCTCGTTCTGCGTGCGGGCGACATCGCCGTGCTGGTTCAGCAGCGTCTGCTGAAAGGTGCCGAGCGAGGTGCCGAGCTCGACGCGCGTGCCCTGCGCGCTGCGTCCGAGCTCGTCGCGCAGTTCGCGTTCGAGGCGTTCGGAGCCGCTTCGAAACGCGTCGGCCAGCGTTTGATGGCGGGCCGCGGAAGGCGCATCATCGTTGCGGCGCAGCGCCAGCCACAGGATCAGCAGCAGCGTGACGACGACGAGCGCGAGCGTGATCCAGGGCAGGTTTTCCATTCGGAGATTGTCTCAGGCAGGCGGTTGCACAGGCCCATGCGGCGTCGGCTTCGATGCCTGCCAAGCGCCCTGATGTTCGAGCGCCAGACGCAAGGTGTTGAGCTGTACGGCGACGGTGTCTTCGATCACGCGCCCATAGCCGCCGGCCATCGACACCGCGACCGGAACGCGACGTTCGAGCGCGGCGCCGAACACCCGGCGGTCGCGCTCGGCCAGCCCGGATGCGGTGAGCTTCAGGCGGCCCAGCCGATCGCCTTCGTGCGGATCGGCGCCAGCCAGAAAGAAGAGCAGCCCGGGCAGTCCGGCCGATTCATGGTCCAGCCACAGCCGATCGAGCGCCCCGTCGAGTGCCGCCAGATAGGCGTCGTCACCGCAACCGTCGGGCAGTTCGACATCGAGATCGCTGGCCTCCTTGCGAAACGGAAAATTCTTCGCGCCGTGCATCGACAGCGTGTAGATCGTCGCGTCGTCGCGGCAGATCGCTGCGGTGCCGTTGCCCTGGTGCACGTCCAGGTCGACCACCGCCACGCGCAGCGGGCGAGGGTGGAGTCGGTGCCATTCGATCTGCATCAGCCGCGCGGCCACCACCACGTCGTTGAAGACGCAAAAGCCGCTGCCATGATCGGCGCAAGCGTGGTGCGTGCCCCCGGCCAAATTGACCGCAACGCCGCCGCCCGCGACCGAAGAGCGCGCTGCGGCGATGGTCGCGCCCACCGAACGGCGCGACCGTTCGACCATGGCCGGCGTCCACGGGAAGCCGATTTCGCGCTGCTGCGCGGTGGTCAGCCTGCCATCGACCACCGCGCTGACATAGTCCGCTGTGTGCGCCAGCATCAGCTCGCCATCGGCGGCCGCAGGCGCCTCGACCAGCTCGATGCCCGGCAGCTCCGCTGCGACGCGGTCGCGCAACAAGCGGTACTTTTGCATCGGGAAGCGATGCCCCTGGGGCAGTGGCAACACGAAGGTATCGGAGTGGAAGGCCTGCACGCGATGGATTGTGCCGAGCCGTCCCCAGCCCGCCGAATCGGGCCGATTAGCAAGACCCCCCTAGTTTTGCTGCAATGCACCAAAAAGGCTTGCCAACGCGGTTCAACGACCTATACTTCACTTCATGCTGCACTGCAACAAAGGTTGTGTTTCAGCTTGAATGTGTTGTCCAGCAGCGGCTTTGAGCGTTACCTTGTTTTGCTCTTTGGCCGTCACCGTTACCCCTCTCAGGAGATATCCATGTTGACCGCAGAACAAATGATCGCCGCTCAAAAATCCAACCTCGACACGCTGTTCGGCCTGACCGCCAAAGCGTTCGAAGGTGTCGAAAAGCTCGTCGAGCTGAACCTTCAAGTGGCCAAGGC
>JANMTL010000029.1:0-34701 GCA_031390425.1 Rhizobacter sp. | reverse complement strand
CATCAAGCGCCGCTCGTCGCTGTTCAACACCGAGCGCATCGATCATCTTTACCAAGATCCGCACGTCGATCACCAGCGTTTCATCCTGCACCACGGCGACCTGACCGACAGCACCAACCTGACACGGATCATCCAGCAGGTGCAGCCCGACGAGATCTACAACCTGGCCGCGATGAGCCATGTCGGTGTGTCGTTCGAGCTGCCCGAATACACCGCCAACGCCGACGGCATCGGCACCCTGCGCATCCTCGAAGCGCTGCGCCTGCTGGGCCTGGAGAAAAAGACGCGCTTTTATCAGGCCAGCACCAGCGAGCTGTACGGTCTGGTGCAGGAAACCCCGCAAAAAGAAACCACGCCGTTCTACCCGCGCAGCCCGTACGCGGTGGCCAAGCTGTACGCCTACTGGATCACGGTGAACTACCGCGAGGCCTACGGCATGTACGCCTGCAACGGCGTGCTGTTCAACCACGAGAGCCCACTGCGCGGAGAAACCTTCGTCACCCGCAAGATCACGCGCGCGATGGCGCGCATCGCGCTGGGCCTGCAAGACTGCTTGTATCTGGGCAACATGGACGCGTTGCGCGACTGGGGCCACGCGAAAGACTTCGTCGAAATGCAGTGGCGCATGCTGCAGCAAGCCGAGCCCGAAGATTTCGTCATCGCCACCGGCGTGCAGCACAGCGTGCGCCAGTTTGCCGAGTACGCGGCAGCCGAGTTGGGCGTCGTGCTGGCGTTCAGCGGAGTCGGCCGTGACGAGGTCGGCAGCGTGGCGCGCATCGACGATTCACCGCTCGGATTCAAGGCCAAGTGTCGGCTCGGTGATGTGGTGGTGCGCATCGACCCGCGCTACTACCGGCCCACCGAAGTGCACACGCTGCTCGGGGATCCGTCGAAGGCCAAACGCAAACTCGGCTGGGTGCCCACCACCGATTTCGGGTCGCTGGTGCGCGAGATGGTCGCCAACGACTACGAGTCTGCGCGACGCGATTGCGTGCTCAAGACGGCCGGCTTTTCGACCTTCGATTTCCACGAGTGATTGATCAGCTTGTCCTCGCGTGACGCGATGCCACGAGAGACCGGGTCGCTGCATGCAGCCGCCATAGCTTCAGTGCGCTTGCCCAGCATGTTCGAAGACCGCAGCCACAAACGAACGTTTCTCAGCGCACCGCAATCGGTGGCGTCGCTGGTGGCCGCGTTCTTAGAGCCCACGCTGACGGTGGGAACGTTCGTGCTCGCCAATCGGTGGGTCGAACAAGACATCGCCCGACCCGAACTCACGCTCTGCCTGCTGGCTTTCACGTTGACGTTTCCCGGGCGCAATCGCTTCCGAGAGAACTTCTTCGACGCCAGCGTCGACATCGTGCTGAGTTGGCTGACTTTGCTGGGGCTGCTGATGTTCTGCGGCACCGTCACGCAGAGCTTCGAGTTTTTCAACGAACAGGCGCTGATCATCTGGGCGGTCGTGACGACCCCGGTACAGATTTTTGCGGTGTGGACCGGCAGAAAGTGGCTGCAGCGACAGGCTTTGCAACCTTCCAGACGACGCACTGCGATCGTGATCGGTGGTGGCGCCCTCGGGGTCAAGGTGGCGCGTGCCCTGGACGGCATCGACGACCGCAGCAGCGCCTTCCTGGGCTACTTCGACGATCGAGCCGACTCGCGGTTGCACGAAAGCGCCGCCGCCAATCGACTCGGTGGCTTGAAGGATGTTGCCTCCTTCGTCAGCCGACAGGCCGTGCGCGAGGTGTTCATCACGTTGCCGCTGGGATCGCAACCGCGCATCGTCGAGCTGCTGGAGCGTTTGCAAGGCACCACGGCATCGATTTTCTTCGTGCCCGATGTCTTCGGTATCAGCATCATTCAGGGGCGCTTGGAGGACATCAACGGCGTGCCTGTGGTCGGCATCTGCGAAACGCCCTTCACCGGCACCAATGCGCTGGTCAAGCGCGTCAGCGACGTGGTGCTGTCGTCGATCATCCTGCTCGCCATCTCGCCTTTGCTGCTGGCGCTGGCCATCGGCGTGAAGCTCGGCTCGCCCGGGCCGGTGATCTTCAAGCAGCGCCGCAACGGCCTCGAAGGCGAGGAGATCATCGTCTACAAGTTCCGATCGATGACCACGCAGGACAACGGACCCGTGGTGCGGCAGGCAACCCGCAACGATCTCCGGCTGACGCCCCTCGGTGCCTTCATGCGCCGCACCTCGCTGGACGAGCTGCCCCAGTTCTTCAACGTGCTGCAAGGCCGCATGAGCATCGTCGGGCCGCGTCCGCACGCGGTGGCCCACAACGAGGAATATCGCAAGCTGATCAAGGCCTACATGGTTCGGCACAAGGTGCGGCCCGGGCTGACTGGCTGGGCGCAGATCAACGGGTATCGCGGTGAAACCGACACCGTTGAAAAGATGAAGTTGCGTGTCGAGTACGACTTGGAGTACCTGCGCAACTGGTCGATCGCGCTCGACTTGCAGATCATCCTGCGCACGATACGCGTGGCATTCATCGAGCGGACCGCCTATTGACCTCTGAGCAGTCTCGGGAGGCCGGTGGCGAGCAGCGGAATCCACGCGATCAGCACCGTTCCGACGAAGATCGCCAGCATGGCGGGCATCACGGAGGTGGCCACGTAACGGATCGACTTGCCGAACATGGCCGACGCGAAATACAGGTTCATGCCTGCCGGCGGGCACAGGAAGCCGACCTCCATCGCCGCCAGAAAGATGATCCCGAAATGCACCGGATCGATGCCGTAGCTGATCGCCAGCGGCAGCAGCAGCGGCACCAGCACGACGATGGCCGCAAAGATCTCCATCAGCGCAGCCGCCGCGAACAGGAAGACGCACAGGGCCAGCAGGAACCCGTACCGATTCGGGATCATGCCTTGCACCCATTCGACCGCGAGGTCCGGGATGCCCGCGTCGATCAGAAAGTTGGTGAGTGCCAGGGCCATGCCCAGAATCAGCATCACGCCGCCGATCAACTGCGCGCATTCGGCCAGACACTTGCCCAGCAGCCGCCCGCCCAGCTCGCGGTGTGCCAGAGACTGTGTCGCGATGGCATAGGCGGCGGTCAGCGCGGCACTCTCGGTGGGGGTGGCCAGGCCGCCCACCAGCGAGCCGATGGCCACGACAGGTGCCATCACTTCCCACTTCGCGGCCCAGGCGGCGTTCCAGAGGTTCGCCTCGGCGCGTGAGGTCGCAGTCGATGACTGCGATGCCGCACCGCATCGCAGGTAGCCGCCGATCAACAGCAGGCAGGCCACCATCAGCGCGGCCGGCAGCAGACCGGCGAGGAACATGTCAGTGATGGGCACCCGCGCGATGACCGCATACATGATCAGCGGCACCGAAGGGGCGAGCAGCACGCCCAGGGCGCTGGCACTGGTGACCAGCCCGATGCCCCGCTGTTCGGGGTAGCGCGCCTCGCGCAGCAAGGGCAGCAGCAGGCCCCCCAGCGCCAGGATGGTGACGCCGCTTCCTCCGGTGACGGCGGTGAACGCCGAGCACAGGACCGCAGACGCCAGAACCGTGCCCCGAACACCTCCGCCGAACAATGCGAGAAAAAGCGCACCCAGGCGCCGCGCGGCACCGGTGCGCGCGAAGACCAGGCCCGCCAGTGTGAACAGCGGCAACGCCGGCAGCGAGGGATTGACGGTGATCTGGTAGTGCGACAGCGCGATCGACGCCAGCGGCAAGCCATCACTCCAGAACAGCACCAGCGCCAGGCCGCCCAGCACAGCAAAGACCGGTGCACCCGCGAGCAGCACGGCCAGCAGCCACACCAAACCGGGCCAGAGCGGCACGGCATCACCGTCGAAGGCGGCCGCACCGACCCATCCTGCGAGTGGCAGTGCCAGCGCACACAGCCCCGCCACCGGCCACGCCGCGGCACACCGCGCACCGAGTTTCAGGCCCAGCAACACGAAGCCGATCGGCATTGCGGCCTGTACCCACCAGACCGGAATGCCATAGCCCAGCACCTGAGCCGCTTCCATCTCGCTCGCGACGAAGCGCCAACTGGCGAAGGCCAGCAATCCGCAGATGATGGAAGAGCTGCCTCGAGCAAACGCTCGCATCGCCGACTGGAACCGGGCGTCGCCCCACTGACTGAAGCTGCTTCCCAAGGTGCTGAGGTGGCCATGCCTTTCAGCCGTCACCGCGCCGAACATCGCCAGCACCAGCCCGAGGTGCTGGACCAGCACCGGGGCGTTCTCGACGCCTCGACCGTGCAGCGGCCGCAGCGCCATCTCGATCAGCGGGATCAGCGTCATCAGCGCGAGTGCTGCTGACGACAGCGGCTCATCGATGCGCGTCCATCCGCGCAGGCGCTCTCGAAGCGACCGGACCAAGCTACCGGCCCCGGCTCGCGCGATAGGTTTTCAGGTGAGCGAACACCTCGTCGAAGGTCTCTGCCGGAACCATGGTGCCGCGTATGCGTGGATACAGCCGTTCGGCCAGTTCGTTCCAGGCGCGCAGTTGATCCGGCGTCGGTCGGTTCACCACCAGCCCGCGTTTGATCATTGCCGCAACGGCTTCATCGACCTCTTGCCTCGCCTGCGCGCGCATCCGGATGCTGGCCTTCTCGCCGCCCGTCCGCAGCGCCTGCTGAGCCGCTGGCGACATCTCGTCCCACGCCTTCTTCGTGATCACGAGTGCGCCCACGATCGGCGCCCAGTTGAGTTCGAGCATGTTCGGCGCCGTGCCGAAAATCTGGCCGGCCAGCGCGAAGTAGGGCGTCGATGGCACCACGTTGATCATGCCGGTCTGCAACGACGGCAGGATGTCGGCGGTCTCGAGTGGGACCGGCGTGTAGCCCAGGCTTTTCATGATGGTCTGCTGCTCGGGTTCGGAACCCCAGGCAAAAAACTTCATGCGCTTGTAGTCGTCGGGAAGGAACGCCGGGTCCTTCGAGAAGAAGCGCACCCATCCGGCATCGCCCCATCCGATCACGACGAAGCCGCGATCGAGGAATCTCTTTTCCATCGCCGGGCGCATCTTTTCGCGCACGTGGTCCACCTCGTCCCAGTTGCGAAACAGCAGCGGAAGGTTCTGCAGCGCGGCGATGGACGGTTCGATTTCGCGCAGCCCCACCACCGACATCAGTGCGCCCTGCAACTGCCCGATGCGCATGCGACGAGCCAGCTCGGCCTCTCCGCCCTGGCTGCCATCGGTGAAGACAGCGAAGCGGGTGCTGCCGCCCTGTGCGGCCCGCCAAGCTTCACCCAGCTCCAGCAGTTGCTGGTGATACAGCGAGTTCTTGGGCACCAGCGTGCCGATGCGCAGCTGCGTAGCCTGGGCCGCGGCGACCATCGGCAATCCCAGTGAGAGGCAGCCCAGCAGGGCACTGGCACGTCGGCGTTTGATGTTCATGCGTGAAGTGGTTCTGGGCGAAAGGAAGGTTTGTGGTTCAGAAGCGATCGTCGGCCGTGTCGAGCAGCCACTGCGCCCGCTCACGCATGGCTTCGTTGCCCAGGTCGCGGTGCGTCCCGCTGATGGCGAGGGCTTGGCGCAACAGCACCTCGAAAGCTGCGCGATCGCCCGACGGCATCGCCAGCACCTCGGCCTGCGCCACATAGACACCCGCGTTGCCGCTCTGACCAGCATCGACGGCCTGGTCGAAGTAGGCCTGTGCCTGGCGAAGGCTGCCGCCCGGCCGTGCAGCCTCGAACGTGCCCATCAACGAAGCCAGCGCTCCTTTGCCGTGGCTCGGGTCGCTCGTCCAGGCGTCGCGGGCCAGTCGCATCGCGGCTGGAAGATCAGCGACCACGTCGGGCTTGTCTTTGGACAACGAGATGTACGCGCCCCAGGAAGCAGCCGCCCAGTACGCCACGCCCACCTGATCCGGTGGCAGGCGCATGGCCTCGAAGTCACGATCCGCCACCCTGCGGTTCAGCGCGGCTAGGAAACCCGGCTGGTTGAACTCCAGTGCCGCCATGGCGTGGCGATGCGCGCGCCAATACAGATCCGCCGCGCGCACTCGCAGTCGCTGGGCTGCCCGGGCGTCTTGCGCTTCGACTCGGTCGGCCTCGAAGGCCACGAACGCGTACGCATACTGCGTAAAGCCGCTGGCCACCGCCTCGGCGAGCGGCAGATGGCCGGGTGTCTTTCGCAACACCGACTCAGACAGCTTGAGATAGAAGGCACTGGCATCTCGCGCCAGCACGATGTCGGCTTCCTCAGTCTGACCCTGGCTGGCGAGCTCGTCGGCGACGTTCTTGACCAGCAACATGCGCGGCGAGCAAGCGCTGAGCAGCGCGACCAGCAACGACAGCGAGACGAAGCGGGCGCATAAAAAGGTCAAAACATCACCGTTGCTTTCCGTCGTCGGGCTGCACCGGGTGAGCCCAGGGGCAAGAGAACGTGAACTGGAACGTGTTCGAAAGGCAGCATGCGCAACTGAAGGCACACCTCCGCTCATTGGGCCGGACGCTAATGCGCGTTCGTGAATCTGCGGTGACACGAAATTCCGATGAGCGCCCTGAAAGCTCGATACGAACCGACCGCACTGCTTGCGGATTGAGCAACGCTGGCGACGCCTGGATTCAACTGCGGAACGCGGTGTTTTTCACCGACTGTCCACAGAGTTGCCCACTGCGTCAGTGGATAACTCTCCCGCTGCACACACCACGCCCTGAAGAACTCGCGGCCCGCACCTGTGCTGGCACAACCGGGGCGATCTCGCACGGCATGGCGCCGCCCCGCAATGGCTCAGTCGTATCTTCGGGTGCGCCGTTTGACTCGGGTTGAATCTTTGGCAGGGGCAAAGCCGCTGGAGGGTCTGCTGACGGCGGTTCCGGGTGGCAAGCTGCGCTTGGAATCTCTGCCTCTCGGGATGTGAAGGACGCCTCTGGCAACCCAGCCCACGACGGCCACCAGCCCCCAGCCCCCGACCACACCCGACACGGCGGCGATCGCGGCGTAACTCCACTGGTCGAGTCGCTGCTCCCGGCGACTGCGCTCAGCCTCTGCTGAACCCTGCGGCGGAAGTCGAAAACCCTTTTCCAACTCGCTCATCTGGCGCGCACCCTCGGACGAGTAAATGCCGCCCAACCACCACTTGGCATCTTTCGCTTTGAGCGACTTGAAGCACAGCAGCACGTCCACTGAGTTGCCGCCGACGTCCCTCGTCGAGAGGTAGCGTGAACCGTCGTCCTGACCGCACCGGTCTACGCGAACCGGGGCTTCCCCCGGCGCACCGATGCTGTAGTTCAAATGGACTTGGGGTTTCGCGAAGATCGCATACGCAGCACAGCCGCCCAACCACGCGACGCCCAGCGCCAGCGAAGCGCGCCGGGCCGTCTTGAACATGTTGACCGTCATTGGCGCCTCCCCCGGACGATGGTAGCGCCGGGAAACTCCGTTCACTGCTTGACCCCCCAGCCGATACCCGGTGGCTGCGTCGTCACGCCGGCCGACGCGTGCCGTTCGCTGTAAAGCTGCGGCAGAGCTCGGTTTGCCTCCATCGGCTGGCCGTCGATTTCGCCGGCCAGGGTGGGCAAGGCGCGAGCCAGTGCTTCGCCACTCCAGGCTGTGCCGCAGAGGCAGGCGCGGTCCAGGTCGCGAAGCAGCGGCGTGACCGATGTTCGGCCGAGGCGGCGGGCCAGGGCGTTGAGACCGGCGGGTGGCTCCTGTGGCCGGGTGCTGCACGCCCAGGCGATCAGCGCAGCGCGGGCGCGCAGCGACGCATTGCTGCGGCAGGCGCGCCGAAACGCCCGCCGCGCTGCCGCAGCCGACAACGCGCGCGTCTTCGACGCTCGCGCGGGCGGGCTCGCTCGGCCCCGGCTGCGATGCCGCTGTCGGGCCCAGGCCCGGCCACCCAACGTGCCCGCCAACAGCAGGCCGAGCGTCAGGCTGGCCCATACCCAGGTCTGTGTTTGGGTGACGATGGCTCCCGCAAGCGTGGCGGACGACATCGAAGCCGGTGATGCGCCGCGCGCAGAGGGTGCGGCAGACGCGGCGCGGGTCGCTGCCGTCAACGCGGCTGCGCGGTCTGCGCCGACGATCGGCGCGCCGGAGGTGCCGGGCGCCACCTCCATCGTGTGGGCGGCCAGCACGGCTTCGCGGCGTTGATGGTTCACCGCGTCCCACCAACTCAGGCGCAACTCGGGCAGCTCGAAGCGACCGGCGTGATCCGCGAGCAACGCGATGTCCTGTTCGCGGCGCCCGACAATGCGGCTGTCTTGCATCTCGTCGACGAGCTTGGGCTCACCGGGGTAAGCCTTCAGGCCCGGCGGCAGCGGCATCGAGCTGCTCAAATCCGGCAGTTGGTTCGCACTCAGCCCGACCGCCGTCAGGCGCAGGCGCCGCGTCACCGGTTGCCCAGCCGCGATCGGCGTGCCGACGGACGGCCAGGCGGCGTCGAGCGTGAGCTGCTGCGCAGGCAGCCAGGGGCTGCTGCCCGTGTCTGCCGGGCGCGCCTGCACCCGCAGCCGGATCGCATCGCCGTGCACGCGCAACGGCTGCGTGGCGCCGAAACCCCCGCTGATCTGCAGTTGGCTGAACAGGCCGCTGAGGATGGGGTCGGCATCGCCTGTGCCATCGGCCACCTCGGCATCGAGCACCGGGCCGTCGAGCAGCAGGTCTCCGCTGCGTTGCGGAAGCAGCGCGTAATGGCGCGTGATCACCTGGTAGTTGCGGCCGTCGCGGGTTTCTTGCGATGAGACGTCCTTGCCGATGCGCTGTACCAGCACGTCGGCGTTGTCGGCCAGCTCGACGCTCGCCTGGTACAGCTTCTGGCCGCTGAACACTTGCACCTTGAGGCTCACCGCGCCCTGAACGTAGAGCGGCTGCGGATCGACGGACACGCTGAAGAAAACATTCGCGGCCGCCGCTGCCGCCCAAGCGCCGCAGCACAGCAAGCTGCCGAGCAGGCCGGTGGCGAGCTGCCGCCCGTGCGTCATGGCGCAACGCCCAGTCGCTGCTGGTACTGGATCAGGAACTTGCGCCGCAGCAGGCCACTGGGATCGTCGGGCAGGCGGCGCAGCCACTGGTCTTCGGCCAGTTGCCGCTCGGTGCGCGCTGCGGGCGCAGCGGTGCGATCGCCGCGTGCTGCGGGCTGGTTGCCGCTGGCTTTGGACAGGTCGCGAGCGCTCTGTGCGTCGCGTTGCGCCCGCTCGGCGTCGTTTTCGGTCGCGCCGTCCGGGCGTGCCGCCGCAGTGGCGGTGCGGGTGCCGCTGCGGGCCTCGGTTGCGGGGGACTCGCGACCGTTGTCGTCTTGCGATCCCTGGCCTGCGTCGGCCTGCCCACGCGGGCCCGATGCGGCCTGTGGCGGGCGCTGCGCGCCGGGCCCACCGGCCAAAGGCGATGGGTTCTGTCCCTGCTGTGCACCTTGCGGCGGCGGTTGCTGCAACACCTGCGCGATCAGTTCACGGTTGCGCTGCGCGTCGCGGTCGCTCGGGTCGTTCGCCAACGCCCGGTCGTAGGCCTGCAACGCCGCCCGCAGGTCGCCAGCGCGGACCAGCGCGTTGCCCAGGTTGTAGGGCGCCTCGGGGTCGTCGAGGGGTGCATAGCTTTGGGCTGCCGCACGGTAGTCACCGGCCTTCAGTTGCGCGTAGGCCTTGCGACGCGGGTCGGTGTAGGCGCGTGCTGCGGCAGCGGCATCGCCTGCACGCAGCGCGGCCTCGCCGCGCTGGTCGGGCGTGTGCCACCAGGCCGACCAGCCGCCCTCGGCGTGCGCAGGGGCGACGCACGCCAGCAGCAGGGCGGGCAGCAAAACAAGCCGCGCGCGTTTCGCGGTCGACACAAGCATCGCCATCACCACCAGCCTCGCCGCGCCAACAACGCTGCCAGCAACAGCAGCCCGGGCAGCAGCCACACGCCGGCGTCGCGCCAGCGCGTCACAGGCGCTGCGGTGGCTGATGAGGCGGCGCTGCCGGTGTGCTGCGACTGCAGTTGGGCGATGAGGGAGGGCACCTCGTCGATCCCGAACGCCTGCCCCCCGCCCGCGCTGGCCAGGCGCTGCGCCGCGTCCCGATCGAACTTCGACATCGTGATGCGGCCCTGCGCGTCCAGCACGAAGCCGCCGTCGACCCGGGGCACCGGCGCACCGGCCGTGGTGCCGATGCCGACCACATCCAGCGTCGCTTTGCGCTGGCGCAACCGGCTGGCGGCGGCGTAGGCGGCGGCCGGGTCTTCGAAGCCGTCGCTCAGCACGACCACATGGCCACCGGTCGGCGCGGTGCGCTCCAACAGCCGCTGCGCCATCGCGATGGCCGGGGCGAGCCGGTCGCCCGCGCTGGGCATCAGGTCCGGTGCGAGCGGGCCGGTCAGCCCGCGCACGGTGGCCATGTCGTCGGTGAGCGGCGTCACCGCGTACGAATCGTCGCTGAACACCACCAGCCCGACCCGCGCTCCTTGCGCGGCTCGCAGCAGGTCGTCGATGGCGTAGCGCGCCCGCGTCACGCGATTGGGGGCCACGTCCTGCGCCTTCATCGACGGCGACAGGTCGAGCACCAGCACCCAGCCGTCGGGTTCGCGGTACGCGGCAGACGGCTCGCGCTGCCAGGTCGGGCCGGCCAGCGCGAGCACCGCCAGTGTCCAGACCAGTGCCAGCAGCGGCCACGGGGAGGTGCGCGGCAGCGGCGGCTCCGGCAGGCGCAGGGCGCCCAGCAGGGGCGCGTCGATCAGCGACGCCCACGAACCGTCGGCCGCACGCCGCCGCGCCAGCCACGCTGCCAAGGCCAGCAGCAGCGGCACCGCCAGCAGCCAGACCGGGCGCAGGAATCGGAACTGATCGAGCGCCGCTTTCAGGTCGACGAACCCGTCGGGGATCAGCGCCATCCCGGCTCCCGCAGCGCCGCCGTCGGCACACTGAGCAGCAACGCCAGCGCGAGCGGCCAGGTAAACCATTCGTCCTGCGGGCGGACCCATCGCGCTGTCCCGGCGGCGGGCTCGAGCTGGTCCATTTCAGCGTAGACCTGTTGCAGCGCGCTGGCGTCGGCCGCATGAAAGTAGGCGCCGCCGGTTTCCTTCGCGATGGCCCGCAGCGTGTCTTGATCGAGATCGCTGTCGGCCCCCGCGCCGACGCCGATGGTGTAGATGCGCAGGCCCGAAGCGGCCGCCAGCTTGGCGGCGGGCAGCGGTGACATCTCACCGGCATTGCTGGTGCCGTCGGTGAGCAGCACCAGCACGGTGTGTTTGTTCTCGCTCGCTTTGTCTGCGGCTGCGACGCGGCCGGGTTCGGCGCGCAGGCGCTTCAATGCCAGGCCGATGGCGTCGCCGACCGCGGTTTCGAGCCCGGCGACGCCGATCTCGGCTTCTTGCAGAAACTGCTCGACGGTGTCGAGGTCGGTGCTCAGCGGCGCCTGCGGGTAAGGGCGGGTACCGAACAGGATCAGGCCCACCTGGTCGCCATGGCGACGCCGAATGAATTCGCCAGCGACCTGCTTGACGACCTGCAGCCGACTTGCGTTGCCGGCCATGCCCTGGGTCGCCATCGAGCCCGACACATCGACCGCCAGCAGCAGGCGGCGCCCGGTGGTCGGCGCGGGCTGCGCGTCGCCGAGCCACTGCGGCCGCACGGCCGCGGTCATCAGCAGCGCCCAGATCAGCGCGAACAGCCGCAGGCGCCAGCGCCTGGCCCGTGCTGCGGCGGGCGCCGCGCCCTCGGCGACCTGCGCTGCAAAGGGCAGGAACAGCGCCGCACCCTGCGCACGCGCTGCGGGCAACTTGCGCGCCAGCAGCCACGGCAGCGGCAGGCACAGCAGCATCCAGGGCCAGGCGATGTGGATCATCCGGTGGCCTTCAGGAAGGCCTTTGCGCCAGCGATCCACTGCGCGCGATAAGGCGGCTGCTCGGCCCCGTGCGGCAGCGATGCGTCGCCGCCATACGCACAACGCAACAGGTGGCGACCGGTCTCGCCGGCCCAGTCGGTGCCGCCGTGCTCCACCACGAAGGCGAGCCACGCCTCGCCGCTCAAGGGCGCCACGGCGGCGCGCCCGTAGCGCACCACGGCGTAGCGGCGCAGCAGGTGTTGCAGGCCACGCGCGATGGTGGCGTCGTCGCAGCGGTGGTCCGCGCCGACCGACTGCAACTGCGCCAGCTCGCGCCATGCCGCACGCTGCCAGCGCGCGGCCGGTCGGCGCCATCGCCGGAGCCACCCCATGCCGATCCCGCTGGCGAGCAGCAGCAGCAACGCCATGGCCCACCAGCCGGGGGCCAGATGCCACCAGTCCAGCGGTGGCGGCGCGCGGTCGGGCGCCAGTTGCGACAGCCAGGTCGGCGTCATCGCGAGGCGCTCAGAAAGCGCGGCAGGTGATCTGCCAGTTCATCGCCGGTGTCCAGGCGGAGCATCGGCAGGCGCAGCCGACGCCGGAGCGCATCCACGCGCTGCTCGCGCTGCGCCCACGTGGCCGACCAGGGCGCGCGGCTGCTCGCCCCGTCGACCGACCACAGACGCCCCGGCAGCCCGACGCGGAATGCCCCGGTCGGCAGACCCTCGCGCTCCAGCGCGTCGGTGAGCCAGAGCAGCCGGCACTCGGCGCGCAGCGACAACGCAACCAGCGCCGCTTCAGCCGTGGCGTCGAGGTCGCTGAAGTCGCTCAACACGACCACCGCGCTGCCCGGCCGCAGCAGCGTGTGCAGCGCGCTCAGTGCCACGCCCAGGCCGCCGGGCGCGGGCTGCCCCGGTGCGCACGGCTGGCTTTGCACCAGCGCTTGCAACACCGCCAGGGCGCCGGCTTCGCGCGCGCGCGCCGGAAGCACCCGCGGCGCGCTTGCACTGGTGCTGATGACGGCGCCGAGCCGTTCGCCCGCCTGCATGGCGACCCAGGCGAGCCACGCTGCGGCTCGCAGCAGCAGGGCCGACTTGAGCTGACGGCGGCTGCCGAAGTAGAGGCCCGCATGCAGGTCGGCCAGCAGCCAGACCGGTCGCTCGCGCTCTTCGCGGAACAGCTTGGTGTGCGGCCTGCCGCGCCGCGCGGTGACGCGCCAGTCGATCGTGCGCGCGTCGTCACCGGCGGCGTAGGGGCGCACCTCCTCGAATTCGAGGCCGCGGCCGCGATGCACGCTGCGCTGCCCGCCCTGCAATGGCGCCGACGCGGGCTGACGGGCGTGCAACTCCAGGCCGCAGGCGGTACTGCGCAGCGCGACCAGCTCGCCGAGGTCAGGCAGCAGCACCATCCGGTCCCTTCGAGTCGAATCGATCAAGGCGCCGGGACGTGGCGCAGCAGCTCTTCGACGCAATCCTGGGTCGTGACCCGGGCGGCCTGCGCGTTGTAGTCGAGCAGCAGTCGGTGGCGCAGCGCATCCGGCGCGATCGCCTGAACGTCTTCCGGGCTGACGTAATCTCGCTTGTCGAGCCAGGCCAGCGCGCGTGCGCCGCGCTCGATGGCGATCGCCGCGCGCGGACTGGCGCCCCAGCGCAGCCAACCGGCCAATTGGGCGCTGTACGGTGCGGGCCGCCGGGTGGCATCGACCAGCGCGGCGATGTAGTCGGCCACCGAATCGGCCAGCGTCAGATCGAGCACTTCGCGCCGCGCCGCGAACACGGTGGCCTGCGACAGCCGCCTCGGCGGCGGTGGCAACTCGATCTCCGCCATCGCTTCGTGGCGTGCCAGCGTCATGATGAGCCGGGTGGTCGTGCGGTCGGGATAGTCGACCCGCGTGTGCAGCATGAAGCGGTCGAGCTGCGCCTCGGGCAGCGGGTACGTGCCTTCCTGCTCGATCGGGTTCTGCGTCGCCATCACGAGGAACAGGTGGGGCAGGTGATAGGTCGTTGCACCGACGCTGATCTGGTGTTCGCCCATCGCTTCGAGCAGCGCCGACTGCACCTTGGCCGGCGCGCGGTTGATCTCGTCGGCGAGGATCAGATTGTGGAACAGCGGCCCGCGCTGGAAGCGGAAGCTGCCCTCCTCGGGGCGGTAGATGTCGGAGCCGGTCAGGTCGGCAGGCAGCATGTCGGGTGTGAATTGCACCCGCTGGAAGTCGCACTCCACGCCGTGCGCCAACGCCTTCACCGCGCGGGTCTTGGCCAAGCCGGGCGGGCCTTCGACCAGCAGATGGCCGTCGGCAAGCAACGCAACGAGCAGCCGTTCGACGAGGGCAGGCTGGCCGAGAACCTGACCTTCGAGGTACTGCCGCAACCTGTCGAAGGCGTCGTGCGCGGTGGCTGCGGCGGCGTGTGGGGGCGTGACCAAGGTGTCCATCAATGCGAATTTCCGTGTGCGGTGCGCTTTGCATCGGTCGATCAAGCGCGCCCTCGCGCCGCAGCGTTGCGACGAAATGTACGTCGGGCAGGCCGAACTGGATGCGTCTGCGCAGTCCGATCGATCGACCGCGCTGCGGTCGGATTTGTAAAAACGCGCTCACGCGTGCGCACGCCTGCGCCGGCCTGAAAATCCGCTGCAGATCACGGCGATGAGCCATCCAAGTCGCGATCGATACGGTCGGCATTCGAGTTGCGCAGTTCGAAAATGCAAAATAGCGGGGGTATCAAATGCTGTCTCCTCCTTTGAAGACGACGGCTGGAGAACCACTCGCGGGGCCCGGCTGTTCGATTGCACCGCCCATTTCCAGCCGCCCGTGAATCAGCCCGCCATGGATGCTTTTGAATGAATCTTTTTTCGCTGCTGGACCAATCCGCGACCCGTTATCCAGAACACGGCGCGGTGTTTCATGGCCTCGAACAGGTGTCGAACTGGCGCGAATTGAGATCGCGCGCGTTGCGACTCGCGACGGGCATTCGCCAGCGCTGCCAGGCCGGCGAGCGCATCGCGCTGGTCAGCGAGAACCGGCCCGAGTACGTTGAGTTGATGTTCGCCGCATGGGCCGCCGAAGCGGCCATCGTGCCGATCAACTACAAGTTGCACGACAAGGAGGTGGCGCAGATTCTCGAAGACGCCGAAGTGTCGTTGGTGTTCGTCTCCGCGGCGCTGTTGCCCGGATTGCAGCGGACCGCAGCCGCCTATCCCGGTCGCCTCGTCGTCATCGGTGAGTCCGACTACGAAGCCATGCTGTCGAGCGAGCCGCTCGCGCCGCCAACCGTCGACCCACAAACCCTCGCCTGGTTGTTCTACACCAGCGGCACCACCGGGCGCTCGAAGGGCGCGATGCTGTCGCACCGCAATCTGCTGGCGATGACGATCGCCCATCTGGCCGACATCGAGGCGCTCGACGAGAACGCGAGCCAGATTCACGTCGCGCCGATGTCGCACGGCTCTGGCCTCTACATCCTGACTTCGGTCGCTCGCGGCGCACGCCAGGTGGTGCCCGCCTCGGGCGGATTCGATCCGGTGGAGTTTCTGGAACTGTGCGACCGGCATCCGTCGTGCGGATCGTTCCTGGCGCCGACGATGGTTCAGCGCTTGCGCCTCGCGGTCGAAGCCGGCCGGCCGGCGCCTGGGCACTTGCGCTGCATCGTCTATGGCGGCGGCCCGATGTATGTCGACGAACTGAGGAAGTCGACCGCCGCGCTGGGGCCGGTCTTCGCACAGATCTATGGCCAGGGCGAGTCGCCGATGACGATCACCGGGTTGGACCGCACCGCGCACGCCACCGACACCGACGCCGTGCTGGGCTCGGTCGGCTGGCCGCGCAGTGGCGTCGAAGTGCGTGTCGTCGGCGAGGACGGCGCGTCGGTGGCGGCCGGTGCGGTAGGCGAGATCGTCTGCCGTGGCGATGTCGTGATGTCCGGCTACTGGCGCAATCCGGCGGCCACCGCGCAGGCCTTGCAGGACGGCTGGCTGCACACCGGCGACATGGGCTCGTTCGACACGCGCGGCTGCCTCACTTTGCGCGATCGATCGAAGGATGTGGTCATCAGCGGCGGCAGCAACATCTATCCGCGCGAGGTCGAGGAGGCCTTGCAAACGCACCCGGGTGTGACCAAAACAGGCGTGGTGGGTCGGATCGACGCGGAGTGGGGCGAAGTCGTGATCGCTTTCGTGGTTCGCGCGCCGGGTTCCAGCGTGTCGGCGGCCGAACTCGACGCGCATTGCCTGGAATACATCGCCCGCTTCAAGCGACCGAAGGAATACCGCTTTGTCGACGAGTTGCCGACCAGCAGCTACGGCAAGGTGCTGAAGAACGAATTGCGGAGAATGCTCTGAGTCAATCCGACCCACGAGCGCATCAACCACAGGATCAATGCCATGAACGTCTCCATCGTCGGCTGGGCGCAAACCCCGTTCGGAAAATTCGACAACGAAAGCGTCGAGAGCCTGATCGTGAAGGCGGTCAACGGCGCGCTGGAGAACGCCGGCGTGTCGGCAGCGGATGTGGACGAGATCTACCTCGGCCACTTCAACGCCGGCTTCTCGAAGCAGGATTTCACCGCGTCGCTGGTGCTGCAAGCCAACGACGCGCTGCGCTTCAAGCCGGCCACGCGGGTCGAGAACGCCTGCGCCACCGGATCAGCGGCGATTCATCAAGGTGTCAAGGCGATCGAAGCCGGGTGCGCGCGGATCGTGCTGGCGGTCGGCGTCGAGCAGATGACCCCGACGCCCGGTCCGGAAGTCGGCGCCAACCTGCTGCGCGCTTCCTACCTGCGCGAGGAAAGCGACATCCAGGGCGGATTTGCCGGCCTGTTCGGACAAATTGCGACGGCCTACTTCGAGAAGTACGGCGACCAGTCCGATGCGCTGGCGATGATCGCGGCCAAGAGCCACCGCAACGGATCGTTCAACCCGTATGCGCACTTTCGCAAGGATCTGGGCTATGACTTCTGCCGCCAGGTGAGCGACAAGAACCCGTTCGTTGCGGGCCCGCTGAAGCGCACCGATTGCTCGCCCGTATCCGACGGCGCGGCTGCCGTGGTGCTGGCTGACGCCAACACCGCGGCGACGATGGGCCCGGCGGTCTCGATCCGGGGGCTGGCGCACGTTCAGGACTACCTGCCGATGTCGCGGCGCGATGTCCTGAAGTTCGAAGGCTGCGCGCTGGCATGGCAAAAGGCGCTGGCTTCGGCGAAGCTGCAACTGAGCGATTTGTCGTTCGTCGAAACGCACGACTGCTTCACGGTTGCCGAACTGATCGAGTACGAGGCGATGGGGCTGGTGCCTCCGGGGCAGGGCGCCGCGGCCATCAAGGAAGGCTGGACGCAGGTCGGCGGGAAACTGCCGGTCAATTCGTCGGGCGGCCTGAAAGCCAAGGGGCACCCGGTAGGCGCAACCGGCGTGTCGATGCACGTCATGACGGCCATGCAGTTGAACGGGGAGCTGCCGACCGAGATCAGCGTCAAGAACGCTCGGCTCGGCGGCATCTTCAACATGGGCGGTGCCGGCGTCGCCAACTACGTCAGCATCCTGGAACGGGTCCGCTGACGCTGCTTGCGGGCCCTTCGGAGCCGTTCGCGACCGGGCCTGCTGTCGCACAGGATCACCCTCGGAATCGGGGGCAATTCGGGTGCCCGCACCCGGGAATTTCCTGGGTTGACGCCCCGTGTTTGCCGCTTACATTTGCAATCCGACTTCGTCAGCCGAGCAGTTTGTTCCGCTTTGCCGCGGTCGCACTGCTGCAGCGTGGGCTCGGTTCATCTGGCGTGGTGGCCGATCGATCAACGATGTTCGTGTTCGACGCTGTGTGTGGAGATGACCTGCACGATTCGCCGACTTAACGAGTGTTCCGGAGACCGGTATGCGCAGTCATCATCCAAGTCAGATTTTTTCCCGGCCGGAGAACGACACGCACATCATGTCGACTTGGGAGCGATTCCTGAGCGGCGAGGTCTGTGGTTCCGACGCGATACGCCGCTTGATCGACGATTCATGGCGGCGCTGTCAAACCGCGCAGGTCGATCCCGGACGCGACAAGGCGCCGCCAGCGCTTCCCGAAGACACGCTGCACAACCTCCTCAGCGAACATGACGAGCTGTTGACGGCTGGCACGTCGGTCATGGCACATGCCCGTCAGTTTCTCGACGAGACCGGCACGGTGATGGTGCTCACCACCCACGACGGCGTCGTTCTCAATTTGGAAGGCGATCCGGCGACCTCTGCCGCGGCCGCCGAACGCATCCGCATGATTCCAGGCAGCAGTTGGAGCGAGGCGACCGTCGGCACCAATGCCATCGGAACCGCGCTGGCCATCGGGCAACCGGTTCAGATCCATTCGGCTGAACACTACTGCGCGGGCATCAAGCGCTGGACCTGTTCGGCCACGGTGGTCAGAGACCCGTACAACAACAGCATCCTGGGTGCCATCGATGTCTCGGGGTTGAATTCGACCTACAACCGCCACAGCCTGGCGCTCGTCGTCACGACGGCCAGCCGCATCGAGAGTCGGCTGGCGCGGCGCGAGATGGAGTTGCGCTATCGCCTGCTCGAGTTGTGCATTTCCCGCCTGGGACGAGCCACCAACGACGGCGTCATTCTTCTGGATCGGCGCGGCAATCCGATCAAGGTCTCGGACAAAGCCCAGGCGGCACTCAGCGCGCTGAACGCCAGCGGTACCTCCAGCTCGCCGATCAACCTGTCGACCCTTAAAATCCCGGCCTCTTTGAAGAGTGAAGCCTCTGTGAACTTGCCCGACTGGATCAACCGCGATTGGTTGGAACCGATTGTTGAAAACGGTCAGAAACTGGGTTCGATCCTGACGATCCCGAATCGCGCCACCCCGGTGACGCTGCGAAGTGTGGAAACGGTGAGTGCCAAGTCCGCCTGCCTGAAGAACGCAGCGTTCGAGCGCGTCATCGGCAAGGCGCCCAAGCTGCTGGAAGTCGTCGAATGCGCCCAGCGTCTCGCGAAGTCGAATGTGCCGTTGCTGCTGCTGGGTGAAACCGGTGTCGGCAAGGATGTGTTCGCCCGTGCGATCCATGAAACCAGCGCTGCCCGTGAGGCGCCATTCGTCGCGCTGAATTGCGGTGGGTTCTCACGCGAGCTGCTGACCAGCGAGCTGTTCGGATACGCCGAAGGGTCGTTCACCGGGGCTCGGCGCGGCGGCATGATCGGCAAGATCGAATCGGCAAGCGGCGGTACGCTGTTCCTCGACGAGATCGGCGAAATGCCAATCGACCTGCAGCCGCACTTCCTTCGTGTGCTGGAAGACGGAGCGATCTTCCGGCTCGGCGAGAACAAGCCGCGCACGGTGTCGTTCAGGCTTGTCGCCGCCACCAACCGCGACTTGCGCAAGGAAGTCGCCGAGGGCCGCTTTCGGATGGATCTTTTCTACCGCATTGCGGTGGCGACGATCAACATCCCGCCGCTGCGCGAGCGCACCGAGGACATCCAGCTCATTGCCGATTTCCTGCTCGACAAGCTGTCCCAACAACACGCCGTGTTCCGGCCCGTGATCGATCCGGAGGCACTCGATTGCCTGAGTCGGTGTGCTTGGCCGGGCAACATTCGCGAGCTGCGCAATGTTCTCGAACGCGCGCTGCTGATGTCGTCCGATGCGGTGATCACCAAAGAGTCGCTGCCGCCAGAAATCCGGTTTGCCGAACCGGTCGGGGTGCAACGGCTGGCCTCGGTGCATCAAGAGGGCGATTTGAAGCGGCTGGAGCAGGTCGAAAAGGACACCATCATCTCGATGATCGACCGTCAAAACGGCAACATGACTGCGGTCGCGCGCGAGCTCGGCATCGCCAAGAGCACGCTCTACGTCAAGCTGAAGAAGTTCGACATCGCGCCCTCGGGTGCTCCCAGCATCGACGTGTCGGCCGGCGGTTGCGCAGCCTGAGCGTTGTCTGATCTCCGCAGGCATCGAGGGCAACGGGGCCCGACGGCAGGTCGGAGTTCTATGCGATTCCCGGACACCCCGGACGCTCGGGTAAACGCCAGTTAACGCCCCAAGCTGTTGATTGATCGATGTTTTTTATCGATCCTTCGCTGGCACATCGCTTGCACTCTCTTTGTGCAAGACACATCCATCCGTACATCGAGCGCAAACCCGAGCGAAGAGTTTTCGCACGCGCGTCTGCGCGGTCGGAACCTCACAACCTGGGACTCTCGCATGGGCATACAGATCAACATCGATAACGGCGGAACGCTGACCGACATTTGCATCATCGGTGGCGCGCGGGTCGAGAAAACAAAGGTTCTGACCACGCCGTATGACCTGAGCAAGTGCTTCTTCGAAGGCCTTGAGAAAGCCTCCGGCGTGGTTTACGGCAAGCCGGACGTGCGGCGCTTGCTGGAGGAAGTGGATTTGATCCGCTACTCGACGACGCAGGGCACGAACGCGATCTGCGAACGCAAGGGGCCGCGCCTCGGACTCATCATCGATGCCAGCGCGGCCAGGCTGACGGCCCAGCTGGCCGAGCACGACCCCGAGGTCTATGCGGCGCTGGTGGGTGACCGGGTGGTGTTCCTGGATTCCAAGCTGGTGACCGGCGACACGGCGCAGATGGAGGTGGTCAAGGCCATCAACAAGTTGACCGCCACCGGTGCCAGCCGCATCGTGGTCAGCTTCGGTGGCGCCGATTTCATCGCGGTCGAAGACGCGTTTCGCAAGGTGGCGCTGCGCAAGTACCCGCGCCACCTGTTGGGCGCCGTGCCGATGTTGTACGGCAGCGATCTGAGCACGGACATCGATCCGGTGCGCCGCACCTGGACCGCCTTGATCAACTCCTTCCTCCACCCGGGGATGGAAGCCTTTCTCTACAACGCCGAGAACCGGTTGCGCCAGTACCGCACCAAGAACCCGCTGCTGATCTTCCGCAACGATGGTGATGCGTCGCGGGTGGCCAAGACGATCGCGATCAAGACCTACAGCTCGGGCCCGCGCGGCGGCATGGAAGGCGTCAAGTCGTTCTCGAAGCTCTACGGGTTCTCGGACGTCGTGTCGATCGATGTGGGCGGCACCACCACCGACATCGGCCAGTACCTCGACGGCACGGTGGCGCAAGTGCGGCGGGGCCATGTCGAAGGCATCAGCGTCTCGTTTCCGCTGTGCGAGATCGCCAGCTCCGGCGCCGGCGGCAGCTCGATCATCAAGGTGGAGAAGGGTCGCATCGTGATCGGCCCGGAGAGCGTCGGCGCCGTGCCGGGACCGGCCTGCTTCGGCCGTGGCGGCCAGTTCGCCACCATCACCGACGCCAGCCTGCTGTCGGGCCTGTTCGATCCCAAGTCGTACTTCGGCGGCGGCATGGGGCTCGACATGGACCGCGCGGCCACGGCAGTTGCGGTCAACGTGGCCGAGCCGCTGGGCCTCAAGCTCGAAGACGCGTTGCAACACATGGAGCTGGCCTTCGAGGACAAGATCGCGGCCGAGTTGCACCGTGTCACCAAGGTCTCGAAGGACAGCGTCCTGCTCGCCTTCGGCGGTGCCGGCCCGCTCAATGCGTGTGGCGTCGCCGAGATGGCCGGCATCAACCGCGTCGCCGTCCCGCACATGGCGGCGGTGTTCAGCGCGTACGGCATCGGCACCTGCGATGTGTCCCAGCGTTACACCGAGTCGCTGGACAGGCACGACCAGAACGGCCTGGAAGACGCCTTGGCCCTGCTGCGTGCGAAGGCGGGGCGCGACATGTTCGCCGAAGGTTTCGACAAGGGCGACTACGAGGTCGAGGCCAGGCTGGTGTCGACCGACGCCAACGGCAAGGAAACCTCGCATCTGCTGAGTGACACGCCGGTCTATCCAATCGGGATCGTGAAATCGGCTCTGGTCGAGCTGGAACTTGCCGCGGTCAAGCGCTTGCGGGCCGACAACGTCATCGGCGTGAAAGTCAGTGAAGGCGCTGCCGCGGTGTCGTCGGGGGTGCGCAACATCTTGACGCGTGGCCGCGGGCGCATCGACGTGCCGGTGTACCGACTTGCCGCGTTGAAAGCCGGCGACCACGGCACGGGTCCGGCGATCGTCGAAGAGGACTACTTCACCTGCCGGGTGCTGGAAGGCTGGAGCTTCGTCATCAGCGACGCTGGCGACATCATGTTGAACAAAAAGGCTTGAAGACCATGAAGGTTCTGATGACTGAGTACCTTCGCGTCGATCTGGATGCGGAGCAATGGGAATGCCGGGTCTGCGATCACGTGATCGGTACGGCCACCAAGGGCTACAAGGAAGGCCTGCTGGTACACAACCGCGACCCGCGCGAAATCCACCCGCCGATCCTCGACCCTGAGCGCTACAAGTTCACCTTCAGCCCCGACCCCGAGTGGGTGCGCATCCTCGAGTACTGCTGTCCGAATTGCGGCACGCAGGTCGAGGTCGAGTACGCCATCCCCGGCCATCCGCCGCTGCACGACATGCAGCCCGACCTGCCCGCACTGCGCGCGCAATGGGCTGGCCGTGAAGAGATCAAAGACGGCGTGACCGGACCGGCGGTTGTCGGCGGCTCAGACAGCCACCGTCACTGACCTGCACCAGCGCGCCCCTCAAGGAGAAAAAATGCGACGCATATCGGTAGACATCGGTGGCACGTTCACCGACTGTTTTGTGGTCTGGGACGGCCAGTACATCGAAGCCAAGGCGCTGACCACCCACCACAACCTGGCCCTCGGCTTCAACGAGGCCCTGGAAAAAGCAAACAAGGTGCTGGGCCTGGAGTTGGAGACCATCCTGTCGCAAGTCGACTCGGTGCGCTACGCCACCACGCTGGGCACCAACGCGCTGATCGAGCACAAGGGCCCGAAGATCGGCATGTTGGTGACCGCAGGCTTCGAGGCCACGGTCCCGCTCAGCCGCGCGCGGGGTTATGGCGAAGGGCTCGATGATTTGGGCCAGCAGGACATGCCGAACGCGACGCGGCCGCAGCCGCTGGTCGATGCGCACATGATCTACGGCGTGCGCGAACGCCTGGACTTCCAGGGCAAGCTGGTGATGCCGCTGGACGAGGAAGACGTGCGCACGCAGATCCGCTCGCTGGTCAACCGCGGCGCGCAGATCATCGTGGTCGCGCTGGTCAACAGCGTGGTCAATCCCACGCACGAGCAGCGCATCGAAGAGATCCTGTTCGAGGAGTACCCGTCGCACCTGCTCGGCGCGATTCCGATCATCCTGTCGCACCAAGTGGCCGGCCGCAAAGGCGAATACGTGCGTGCCACCTCGGCGGTGGTCGACGGCTACCTGCACTCGACCATGTACCACGCGCTGTCGGCCCTCGAGCAGAACCTGCGCGCGCACAGGTACGACAAGCCGATGCTGGTGATTCACAACTCGGGCGGCATGGCGCAGTTGAATTCCACCGACGCGCTGCAGACCATCCACTCGGGTCCGGTCTCCGGCATTGCCGCCTCGGAGCACCTGGCGATGCAGGCGGGCCTCGGCAACGTGGTCGCAACAGACATGGGCGGGACCAGTTACGACATCGGCATCGTGGTCGAAGGCGGCATCAAGCACTACGACTTCAATCCGGTGATCGATCGCTGGCTGGTCTCGGTGCCGATGGTGCACCTGGTCACGTTGGGCGCGGGCGGCGGCTCGATCGCCAGCTACGACCGCATGTACAACACGGTCAAGTGCGGTCCGCAGAGCGCTGGTTCCGACCCCGGCCCGGCCTGCTACGACCGCGGCGGCATGAACCCGACCGTCACCGATGCCGACCTGATCCTCGGCTATCTCGATGCGAAAAACTACGCCGGTGGATCGATCCCGCTGAACCCGCGCCGCGCCAAGACGGCCATCGAAGACACCCTGTGCGAGGACCTCGACTGCTCGGTGATCGAAGCCGCGCTGCACATCCGCGAGAAGGTCGATGACAACATGGCCAACGGTCTGTTCACCGAGCTGCGCGCACGCGGCTACGACCCGAAAGAATTCACCATGCTGGCGTACGGTGGCAACGGCCCGCTGCACTGCTGCGGCATCGCAGCCAACGTGGGCATCGACAAGATCCTGGCGCCGCCGCTCAGTTCGGTGTTCTCCGCGGTCGGTGCGGGCAACATGCACCAGATGCACATCCACGAGCAGTCGCTCTACATGGTGCTCTACGACTCGAACAGCCGCCACATCTTCGACGACTACGCGCGCTTCAACAACATCGTCGCCGAGCTGAAAGAGCAGGGCACGCAAGACCTGCTGCGCCAAGGCATCCCGCGCGAGCAGATCGAGCACCGGCTTGAACTCGACATGCGCTACGGCAACCAGTTGGTGCAGACCACCGCGGTGATTCCGCAGCACGAGGTGCACGGCACCGCCGATGTGCTGGCGCTGATCTCGCAGTTCTCGAACGACTACGGCAAGCGCTTCGGCGAAGGCAGCCAAGCGCCCGAGGCCGGCATCCGCATCAACACGATGCGCGTTGCCGCCTTCGTGCAGCACGAGACGGTGGACTTCGAAGACATCCGCCCGATCGGCGCCGAACTGCGCACCCCGCCGCCCAAGCCCGAGACGCTGCGCCAGTGCCACTTTGTCGGCCATGAAGGTGCGCTGGAGACACCGGTGTGGAGCCGCGCGGCCATCCTGCCGGGGATGCAGATTTCGGGGCCCGCGATCGTGGCCTCCGAGGTCACCACCTTCCTGGTCGATCCGGGTTGGAATTTCGTCGCCGCGCGCCAAGGCGCGTCGTGGTTCCTGCGCGCACCCGCCACGCATTGACACGTCGACAACACGATTGAAGAAGAGGTTCTCCCCATGAGTGCAACCGCCAAGCCGACTGCTGCCAAAGTGCCCAACGCGGCCGAAGTCGAGCTGATCAAGAAGTTCCTGAACGACACGACGCTGTTTCTCGGGCCCGACCCCGAAATCATGCAGCGCCACGACTTGATGCCGCGCAGCGAAGTCGAAGACCAGTGCATCGGGCAGGTCAGCGATGCGCACACCGTGGCGAAGATTCGCGACCGCATCCAGGCCGGCTGCAACGAAGGCTTCGAGATGGTCGAGCAGATGGGCGCAGCGCCCGGTGCGAAGTGGGGCGACATCATCACCGGCGTCTACTCGGCGGCGGGTGACCTGGCGATTGCGAGTGCCGGTGGCGTGCTGATTTTTTCGGCGCTGGTGCACCACCCGATCAAGTTCATCATCAAGAACTGGGTCAACGAACCGACGGTGGGTGTGCGTGACGGTGACGGCTTCATCCACAACGACTCGCGTTACGGCAACGTCCACAACACCGATCAAAGCATGATCGTGCCGATCTTCCACGAAGGCCAACTGGTCTGCTGGGTCGCGGCCACGGTGCACGAAGGCGAGAACGGCGCGATCGAGCCGGGCGGCATGCCGTCGATGGCCGAGAGCCCGTCGGACGAGGGGCTGAAGATGTGCCCGTTCAAGGTGGTCGAGAACTTCCAGATCAAGCGCGACATCCTGACCTTCTTGCAGAACTCGGTGCGCGAACCGAAGCTGCAGTACGAGGACATGAAGGTCAAGCTCTACGCCTGCCTGCGCATCAAACAGCGCATCGAAGAAACCCTGCGCACCGATGGCCCCGCCGCGCTGATCTCGACGATCCGCATCACGATGGAGAACGTGCGTGCCGAGGTGAAGCGCCGCATCAGCGAGTGGCCCGACATGACGGTGCGCACCTACATCATCCAGGACTCGACGCTGCGCGAGAACTGCGTGGTGAAAATCAACTGCAAGCTGACCAAGACCGGTGACCGGCTGATCTTCGACTTCCGCGGCTCGGCGCCCGAGTTCACCAACCGCGCCACCAACACCATCGTGGCGGGCTTGAAGGGCATGCTGGCGCAGGTGTTCTTGTGCTACGTCTGGCCCGACCTGCCGCGCGGCCAGGCCGCGTTTGCGCCGATCGAGGTCATCACCGACCCCAACTCGATCGTCAACTGCTCGTACGACGCGCCCAACTCGCAGAGCTTGATGTCGATCTTCACCGGCTTCACGGCCGGCCAGCACGCCGTAGCGAAGTTCTTGTACGCCTGCCCCGAGAAGTACACGAAGGTCCATGCGCCGACCTTCAATATGATCAACACCTTCATCTGGGGCGGCGTCAGCCAGCACGGCGAAACGCTCGGCAACCTGTGCGCCGACCTGAACGGCATGGGCGGCGGGGCGCGTTCCGACACCGATGGCGAGCATGCGCTGGCACCGATCTTCGCGACGATGGCCGACATCGGCGAGCAGGAGTTGAACGAGGAAGACGTGCCGTTCTTGCAACTGGTCTCGAAGAAGATGACCATGGACGCGGTGGCGCCCGGCAAGTACCGCGGTGGCCAGGGCTACACGATGATCGTGGCGACGAAAGACAGCGACCAGTGGGGCTTCATGACGGTCTGCCAGGGCGCCAAGATTCCCCCCATCCAGGGCCTGTTCGGCGGCTACGCCTGCGGCGCGTATCCGCTGTGCAAGGTCAAGGGCGTCGACGTCTACGACGTGCTGCTCAACGAGCCGCACAAGTTCAAACACTCGATCGCCGAGATCATGAACGAGCGGCCGTTCGAGAACGCGACCTACACCACCCACCACATGGGCATGGGCTTCGAGATATCGAAGCGCGGCGAGCTGTTCATGATCTCGCAAGGCGCAGGCGCGGGCTACGGCGACTTGCTTGAGCGCGACCCGAACGCCGTGGTCAAGGACATCGAAGAAGGCCTGATGTCGCAGGGCGTGGCAGCACGGCTGTACAAGGTTCAGTTCGACCCGGTCACGCTGGCGATCGACCACACCGCCACCGACGCGCTGCGGGCGGCTGAGCGCAAGGCCCGCATCGCGCGCAGCGTGCCCTACAAAGACTTCATCAAGACCTGGAACAAACCGAAGCCGCCTGCGCTGTTTCAGTATTTCGGTTGCTGGGGCGACGACGTGGGCACGCTGTACATCGGCAGCCCCGACATCACGCGCGATGCCAGCAAGCCGAAACCGAACTACATGCGCAACCCGAAAGACGTGCGCATCGACGAGCTGGAGGCCCGTCTCGCGGCGCTCGGTGAGTTGAAGGAAGAGCGCCAATGAGTTCGCCGGGCCGTCCCAACAACGAATGCTCCCGCTTGGCGGGACCGCGCGAAGCGCAAAGCGTGCCCACATGAGCGTAGGGTTCGCCGACAAGCTGCCCGATGCAGCGGGCCAAGGCGCGATTCGCGTCTGGCTGAAGTCGTCCGCGTACACCCGGCAAGTGCTGCTGGGTGCAGCCGCTGACCCGTGGGCGTCGGGCGCGCACTATCTTGCCTACTTCTCACAGGCACAGGGTCTGCTGAAGCCCGACGTGGCGGTGCTCGAAGTGGGCGAGTTGTACGACGCCTGGAACGCCGCCCAGGGCGACCTGGCCGCCGTGATGGGCAACCGCCGCAAGCCCTCGACGGCGCTGCGAAAATTGCTCGAACTCGACGTGCCACGCAAGACACTGGCCGAGGTGGTCGAAGCTGTCCTCGCGCACCTGCGCGGCCAGACGCCGCTGGTGCTGGCGGTGCCGTCGCCCCGGCGCTGGATGAATCACGCGAACCGGCTCACCGGCCGCGATGACATCGAAGTGACAGGCGACGATGTCGAAGACGCCACGATGTACATGGCAGATTTGATCCGCAGCGTGTCTGGCTTTGCGGTGTCGGGCCTGCTGCTGGAGGAGGGCCGCGACGACGCAGACTTCGACGCCGACGACCTGACGCGCTACCAGTCGATCATCAACGTCGTGCGTCATTACCGTTGGTCCGTGGCACTGCGGCTGCCGAACGACGCGGTGCCATCGCCCGAGGCGCTGACCGAATTCGATGCGGTGATATCGCCTGCGATCAATCAAGCCGGATCGGCAGCCGTGGGCCGCGACATCAGCGCCACCTTCGCGCAAGAAGCCGGCGTCGCGCCCCTGTCCGGCCGCCAGTTCTACTTCGCCGAAATCGACCCCAGCCTGCGTCCGGAGTCGGTGCTCGAGGCGGTGACCCGGCTGCGCGGTGGCTGAACCCGCGCGTGCGCCGGTCGATCGTATTCCGGTCAACCTGCTCACCGGTTTCCTGGGCTCCGGCAAGACGACGCTGTTGAACCATTGGGTTCATCTGCCGCAGATGGCAGGGGTGGCCGTGCTGGTCAACGAGTTCGGTGAGGTCGGCATCGACCACCACCTGGTCGAGACGCTGGATGAGCAAACCGTGCTGCTCGACTCGGGCTGTCTGTGCTGCGCGATGCAGGGCGATCTGATCGGCGCGCTGAAAAATCTGGCGCTGCGAGCATCGCGCCGCGAGATTGCGCCGATCACCCGCGTCGTCGTCGAGACCACCGGTCTGGCCGACCCGGTGCCGGTGCTTTACACGCTGATGGAAGACGCGTTCGTCGCTGCGCGCTACGTCTGCGACGGCGTGGTGACCGTGGTGTCGGCGACCCACGGGCTCGAACAGTTGAGCGCGTTTTCCGAAGCCACACGGCAGGTCGTCGCGGCCGACTTGCTGTTCATCACCAAGTGCGACCGCGCTACGCCGTCGATGCGGGCCACGGTGCAAGCCGAGTTGCGCCAGCTTAACCCCGGCGCGCCGCAACGGCTGGTGCGTGACGGCCAAGACGACGCGTCGGCAATGCTGGCGTGTGGCCTGTACAGCACCGCGAACAAGCTGCCGAGCCTGGCGCGGTGGATGGGTGAAGAGGCGCTGCATCAGGCGGAACTGCTCGGCCCCAGCAAGCGCAATCGCGGCCTGCTGGCTGGCTCCGGTGCGGGCGACAGCGCGGGCCCAGGCGGTGCCGAAGTCGCCAGCGACGACTCGGCAGGCCGTGCGCTGGGGGAACGCCTGCGCGAGCAGCGCGATGCGCAGGCCGCCGAAGGCCAGCGCTCGACCGCATCGCACACACCGGGCGTGTCCAGCTTCGTCGTCAGGTTCGAGCAGCCGGTGCCGTGGTTCGGTTTTTCCGTCACGTTGGGGCAGATTCTTTCAAACCATGCCGTGCAGTTGCTGCGCGTCAAGGGCCTGATCGCCGTCGCCGGGACGACGCGACCCCAGGTCATCCAGTGCGTGCAAGGCGTCGCGTATCCATCGGTCACCCTGGCTGCGTGGCCGAACGAGGGCCCGTTTCGCGATGGCCACGGCAGGCTGGTTTTCATCACTCGGGACCTTGTCGATGAACAGATCGAAGCGATTCGCCTGGCGCTGTCACAGTTGCCCAGCGACGCCGTCGCCCTGCGCATGAGCGCCGGCGACTCGATGTTGCCCACCCGCTGCTGGCTGGCGCAGCGCATGCCGGTCAACCCACCCAACGCCGTCGAGCACGACGGCTGGTTCGTGCAGGCGAAGCGATTTCGGGGGGCGGGCGCCGAAAAGTAGATCGCCGATGCCGCCGGTGCGGAGCGAGCACGTTCGCCAAGATTGCCTACAGGGGTTAACAGTAGTAACGTTTCTACTTTCGGGAGTGATCGATGCCTGTCACCACCATGACCAGCCGCGAGTTCAATCAGGATTCAGGCCGCGCCAAGCGCGCCGCCGAGAAGGGGCCGGTGTTCATCACCGACCGTGGCGAGCCCGCGCATGTGCTGCTGACGGTGGCTGCTTACGAGGCCCTGGTCGGCGTGCAGTCCCATATCGGCGACCTGCTGGCCCTGCCGGGCGTCGAAGCCATCGAGTTCAAGCCACCGCGCAGCCGCTCGCTTCACCGTCCGGCCGACCTGGGTTGATGGTCGATGTACCTGCTGGACACGAACGTCGTCTCCGAACTGCGCAAGATCAAGTCGGGTCGCGCCAACCCCGAGGTGAGTCGGTGGGCGCAGTCGGTGCCGGTCAGCCGGTTGTTCATCTCGGCGATCAGCTTGATGGAACTGGAGTCGGGCGTGCTGCTGATGGCGCGGCGCGACCCGATGCAAGCTGCCCTGCTGCGCGTCTGGATGAACGATCATGTGACGCCGGCTTTTGCCGGGCGCGTGTTGCCGGTCGATGAGGCGGTCGCACTGCGCTGCGCACAGTTGCACGTACCCGATCCACGCTCCGAGCGCGACGCGCTGATTGCCGCCACGGCGCTGGTGCACGGCATGACGGTGGTCACCCGCAACGTCGCCGATTTCCTGCCCACGGGCGTGATGCTTTTCAATCCATGGACACCGGTCAGCGCCAATTAGGTGTCGCCATGCCAGACACGCCAATTCCCTATTCCGCATACCCAGATGATCTGGCTTACATCGTTGAGCCGGCGGTAAAGGAGGCGTTTGCATACTTGGTACAGGAATCCTGTTTACTTTCTGACTACGAGGTGCGCCCTGCACGACACGGCAAGATCCGCAACCTGACGTACTTCAGATCAGATCGAAAACCATTTGCCTTTACGGTTGCTCAAAAGTGGCTTCTTTTCTATCTGCGTGAACCTGCAAAAACGCACCCGAATCTCAGTCTCGAGGAGTTGCAGTCAATTTTTCCAACTGCGAAGAAGCCTCAGTCCAACAACGACCAGATGACGTTCCGTATCGAGTTGATAGCTGACGTACGGCTAACAATGGGTTTCGTGTTTGGCTTTCAGACACCGGAAGGCAGCGTCTTCCCAGACGAGTTGCACGCCGACGCGACCTTCTCGGAGGGGATGGCAAGAACAGTCCAAGTCAATTCATACGAGCGAAGTGATGCGGCCCGCAAAGCTTGCATCGCACATCATGGCTTTCGCTGCGCCGTGTGTGCAATGAGTTTCAGCGAGGTGTACGGATCGCTCGGCGAAACATTTATTCATGTTCATCATCTTGTCGAGCTTTCGTCTATACGACAGGAATACGTCGTCGATCCAATCCGCGACCTTCGGCCGGTTTGTCCAAACTGCCACGCAATGCTTCACCGTCGTATCCCCGCTCTTTCTCTCGATGAGTTGAAGCGCTGCCTTCCGCCTGCGCTACAGCGCGATGACCTCGATATGCCTCAATTCCACATGGATTTGCACCTCATAGCCAAGGCAATTTGACATGCCCGTCCAGTGGTTCCCGGGTCACATGAACGCGACCAAGAAGGCGATCATCGAACGCGTCAAGGGCATCGATGTGGTGATCGAGATGCTCGACGCGCGGCTGCCGGGGTCGAGCGGCAACCCGTTGCTGGCCGATCTGACGCGCGGCAAGCCAGCGCTCAAGGTGCTTAACAAGCAGGACCTGGCCGATGCCGATCGCACCGCGCTGTGGCTCGCGCACTTCAACGCGCAACCTGCGACGCAGGCGGTGGCCTTGGATGGCCGCGCCGGTGTGCCGGTGCACCGCATCGTCGACGCCTGCCGTGAACTGGCGCCGCTGCGCGGTGGCATGGTCAAGCCGCTGCGGGTGCTGATCTGCGGCATCCCCAACGTCGGCAAATCGACGGTGATCAACTCACTGGCCGGCCGCGTCGCCGCCAAGACCGGTGACGAGCCGGGCATCACCAAGCTCGAACAAAAGATCGTCATCGCCAACGATTTCTACCTGTACGACACGCCCGGCATGCTGTGGCCGCGCATCGGGGTCGAGCAAGGCGGCTACCACCTGGCGGCCAGCGGCGCGGTGGGGCGCAATGCTTACGACGACGAAGAAGTGGCGTTGACGCTGCTGGCCGATTTGCGCCGCGATTACCCGGGCCAGGTCGAGCAGCGGTACCGGCTCGATGCCGACGCAGCGCGCAGCGACGACGAGTCGCTGGCGGCCGTCGGCCGCCAACGGGGTGGCGTGCTGCCGGGCGGGCGCGTCAACCTCCAAAAGGCGGCTGAAATCGTGCTGCACGACTTTCGTGCCGGCAGCCTGGGCCGTATCACGCTGGAGACCCCCGACGATTGGGCGCGCTGGCAGGCCGAGGCGGTGGTGCGCGATGCCGAGTGGCAAGCCGAGCGCGAGGCGCGCAACAAGTCCAGGCACACGTCCCGGTCGCTGCCGACCGAGGGCTGAAAGCTGACGCCGACCCGAATGCGCCGGCCCGCGGCCTGCCGGTTACTGGCTGAGAGCGGTGCCCGAATTTTCAGCCGGTGCAGTGCGCAAAATGCGGTGCAGGCTGCCCCGCAGCGGGTCGGGCGACAGCGGCTTTACCCAGCATTCGCTGGCGCCCAAGCTCATCGCCTTGACGATATCCAGGCTGAATTTGTCGGCCGTCAGCAAGATAACCTGGCACGAACCATCGGCGATGCGCTCGCTGAGCACGCGCACGACTTCCAGTCCGCGCATGTCGGGCATGTTCATGTCGAGCAAGATCACGTCCGGCATTTCATCGAGCGCCGCACGAATGCCGTCACGGCCGCTGACGGCCTGGCGCAAGGTCACGGTCGGAAACGCCAGCAGCAGGGTTTCGATCAAGGCTTGGCTGGTGGGGTCACCCTCGATGCACAGCAGTGAGCCGCCGCGGCTGCGCGCGGGCGCGTTGGGTTCGGGCATGTCCATGTCGTATCCCTCGGTGAGGTGAACGGGTGTCGGGAACTGCGCTGCGCGACTTGTACGGCTCAATCCGTTCGACGGCATTGGTGCTTCCCCTTGTTCGGGTCGCGCCCGTAACAACTCTCCAGCGGCGCGGTTGCGTCGCCGCCGATCGATCGGTGCCGCCTCGCTGCGCCTTATCCTTGCGACCCCACGGAGAGCGAGCATGACGCCAATTTCTTTTCGCTTGGCGCGTTGTTGCGTCGCCGTCGCATTGCTGGTGCTCGCGATCGCGGCGATCGACTGCCGCGCGGCGCATCCACCGCGCCTGTCCGACTCCGAACAGCACCTCGATCAGCACCGTGAGCGCACGCTGCAGTTCATGCAGAAGCTGAAAACCGACCGCCGCGCCGCGCTCGAAGACGCCTTGGCTGACGTGCAGCGAACCAAGTCGCTCGGCCGCAACCACCCGCAGCGCGCCGACGCGCTCGAAATGCTGAGCCACGCCCACTTGGCCGCCGAGCAGTTCGACAAGGCGCTGCCGCTGGCGACCGAGGTCGTGCGCATCCGCCAGGCCGCCAAACCGGTGGATGAAGAACTGCTCGCGCTGGCACTCGACACCCAGGCAACACTGCTGTTTGCCAACGAGCGCAGCGCCGAGTCGGATGCGGCCTTGGGCGAATCGCTGTCGGCCTGGCGCCGCGCGTTCGGTGCGAACGACCTGCGTCTGGCACCGATCCTCGAAGGCCAAGCCGAATACGTGCAAAAGGGTTTCGGGCGGCCGCTGTGGGCGATCGACCTGCTGCGCGAGGCGGTCGCGATCCGATTACTGCATCCGCAGTCGTCGGGCGGCAGGCTGGCCGCGACGCTGATTGAGCTGGCGATCCACGAAATGCGGCAGGCGCAGTACGCCGAGTGCGACGCCCACCTGGCGAAGGCGCAGTCGTTGCTGAGCGCCGAAATTGGCACCGATCCGGCGCGCGACGAACTGAAGGCCGGTCTCGCCCAGGTGCTGGTGATGCGCGCCGGCATCGCTGCCGTGCTGGCGCGCCGGGACGTGGCGCTCGACTACGTGCAGCAGGCCACGGCGATCAAACTGACCGACCGCCTGCTGCAGGCCGAAACGCAACTGCTGATTGCCGAATCGATGAGCGCGGCGCTGTACCTGGCCGGTGATCTGGACGGGGCCATCGCCGAGTCCCGGCAAGCGCTGGCGGTGTTCGAGGCCCACCAAGATCTGCTGGACAGCGGCGCGCTGGACAAGGCCACGTTGGGTGACACGCTGACCTCGCTCGGCCGCATGTACCTCGAAAAGCACGATCTCGGCCCCGCGCGCCAGGCCTTGAGGGCAGCGCGCTCTGGGCTGGGCGACACGCCCGAGATCCTGTTCAATCTGTCCGAACTCGAACGCCAGAGCGGCGACGAGCCGTTGGCGCTGACGCTGTATCAATCGGCATTGCGTCTGCGCAAGGAAAGCGCGCCCGAGGTGTCGGTGCTGTTCGGCACCAACCGGGCGGCGGAGAAGGGCGGCGAGGCCGGACGCTTCGGCAACGCGACCGCCGACCACCTGTCGCTCGGCCACGCCTCTGTGCTGGTGCCGGGCGCGCAGTTTTCCGATGTGGCCTGGCTGAGCCCGAAGCGCAGCGTGCCGCTGCCGGTCGGCCTGGCGACCAACGCCGCGCGCTTGCTGATCCGCAATAAACGCGTGCTGGAAGCAGCGCCTTTCGGCGCGCAGGCCAAGGCGTTGATGGCCCGCGCCAAGCTGTATCCGAAGTCGGCGCTGGTCTTCGTGCACGGCTTTAACGTCGAGTTCGACGAGGCGGTGAAGCGCGCTGCTCAACTGGCCCGCGACCTCAACTACGACGGCGCGGTGTTCGTTTACGCGTGGCCGTCGCAGGGCACGGTGTTTCGCTACGGCACCGACCGCAACCTCGCCGACCACGCGGTCGATCGCTTCGTCGAGTTTCTGGGGCAGGTCGAGCAGGCCAGTGGCGCCGCCAAGATCAACCTGATCGCGCACAGCATGGGCAACCGCGTGCTGCTGCCGGCGCTGGCGAAAATCGCCGCCGACCCGCAGAGCAAGGTGCGACCGAAGGTGCGCGAGGTCATCCTGGCCGCACCGGCGGTGCCGCAGGCCGACTTCACGAACTGGCTCGACACCCTCTCGAAGCACGGCCTCCGCCGCTTCACGCTGTACGCCTCATCCGCCGACAAGGCGATGTGGGCCGGCTGGCTGCGCGAATGGGCCACCTCGCTCGCTGGCTACGCGTCGAGCGGCGTGCCGCTGTGGCACCCGAGCGTGCAAAGCATCGACATCTCCAAGGCGTTGGAACCGGGCCTGCTGCAACTGAACCACGACGTATTCGCGTCGAACCCAGTGATGACCGAGGACATCCGGCAGGTGCTGCAGCAGGGACAGCAAAGGCTAGCGAATCAGCGCATGCCGTTGATGAAGGCGAAACGAAGTCCGGATAAGGGGAAGACGTATTGGTCGTATGAGCCACCGGCTGCCGCTCGACGGTAGAAGTGCCTTGAGTAGGAACCTGATCAAGCGTCGGCTTCAGATCGACCGTGCCCTGCAGCACATTTCCTGTCGCGCGGTCCGTGACTTTCACGCCGTTGATGAAGCGTGTCTCGCCGGCTACACCCTTTGCAGCCCCACCCGGCGCCAGCAGCGAAGCCCCGA
>JANMTL010000207.1:0-3146 GCA_031390425.1 Rhizobacter sp. | reverse complement strand
CGCGGCCGTGATCGCGGTGGGTTGGGCGCTGTATGTGCTGGGCCGTTCGCAGGCGCTGCCGATGCTCGAACTCGGCTCGCTGATTCCGATGCTGCTCGGGGTGGTGCTGGTGTTTTTTGGTCGGCGCATCGCGGCACGGTTCTGGTTCGCGTTCTTTTTGCTGTTCTTCGCTGTGCCGATGCCCGCTTCGGTGGTCGACGTGCTGACTCAGCCGATGAAGATCGCGGTGTCGGTCTCGACCGAAGAACTGTTGCACTGGCTGGGCTATCCGGTGGGCCGCACCGGCGTCATCATCAGCATCGGCAGCTACAAGTTGCTCGTGGCAGACGCCTGCGCCGGATTGAATTCGCTGTTCACGCTGGAGGCCCTGGGTTTGTTGTACATGAACGTGATGCGCCATGAGTCGGTGTTCCGCAACATCACGCTGGCAATCCTGATCGTGCCGATTTCGTTTGCGGCCAACGTCACCCGCGTGATGATCCTGTCGCTGCTCACGTACCACTACGGCGACGCGGTCGGCCAGGGCTTCCTGCACGAGTTCTCCGGCATGGCGCTGTTCCTGACGGCGCTGTTCCTGATCATGTTCACCGACACCGCCTTGCGCGCGCTGTCGCGGCGTCTAGAGCGCGGCGCGGCCTGAGGCGCGTGCGAACCGAGGCCGACCCCACATGCTGCAGCTTGCCCGACTTTCCCTCAAGACCTGCGTCACCGTCGCGCTGATCATGCTGGCAGCCGCCGCATTGGCGATGGTGGCCACACCGCAGTTCAAAGCCACTGCAGCGGCGCCCAGCCTCGAAGCCACCGTGCCTCAGGCCTTCGGCGACTGGCGGGCCGTGCAGGGCAACTCGGTGCAGGTGTCGGTGTCGCAAGGCGTGGAAACCTCGTTCGATCAACCGTACGACCAGACCCTGCTGCGCACCTACGTCAACAGCCGCGGCGACGTCGTGATGCTCGCGCTGGCCTGGGGCGAACGCCAGCGTCAGGACGTGAAGGTGCACCGCCCCGAGGTCTGCTACCGGTCCCAGGGCTACCCCGTCCTCAGCCTGGGTCCGGCGGCGCCGATTCAAGTCGCTGGCCGCCTCGAAGCGGTGCCCACCATCGGCATGGTGGCCGGCGCCCGGGGCAGCAGCCTGGAAGCCGTTCGCTACTGGATCCGCATCGGCCAGAACTACACCGGTGACGGCCTGAAAGCGCGCTGGTACATCCTGCAGGAAGGCCTGAACGGTCGCATCGTCGACGGCGTGCTGGTGCGGGTTTCGCAACGCATCCGGGTCGAGGAAGACGCCGTCGCCTCGAACGCGCTGATGGAGCAGTTCTTGCGCGACCTCACCCACGCCGTTCCGCCCGCCACGCTGGCCCTGTTGGTGCGGTGATCCCCGCGCGCCCGATGCCGACCTCCGCCGCCCACCGTTTGCGCCAGTCGATCGGCCGCACGACGGTGCGTCAGGTGGCCGGCGCGGGCCTGTTTGGCGCGGCCTTGCTGGGGGTCAGCATGTTCGCGGGCTTGTTGATCGTCTTCTCGTCCGATTTCGGTTCGCAGCGGCCGGTGCTGCTGCTCGCACTGCCGATGCTGCTGATCCTCGGCTTCGCGTTCGTGCTGGCCCCCAAGGCACTGATCGTCGGCATTTTGTTGCTGCGCGCCTGCCTCGATCCGGTGTTCGATCTGGGCAAGCTGCCGGGCATCGGTGGCCTCGGCGGCATGGTCAACCTGACCATCATCGCGCTGGCCTTCGCGCTGGTGGTGCGCGAGCCCCAACGCGTGCCGCGCGAAGCGTGGTGGGTCTGGCTGCCGTTCATGGCGTTCCAGCTCGCCGGTCTCGGCTACGCACCCGATGTGGTGCCTGCGCTGCGCCTGTTCCTGGGCCAATTGGCCACCATGTCAGTGTTCCTGATCGCCTTCCACCTGGTACACGACTGGTTCAGTTTCGACCGCGCGTTGAAGGTGATCGTGGCGTCGTCGGTTCCGGTGGCGATCTACACCGGGGTCAACATCGCGACTGGAACCACCGCCTACGTCGAAGCCGGAATCGAAGTCAACATCGGGCGATACAGCGGCCCGTTTCCGCACCCCAACATCCTGGCGTTTTATCTGGTGTTGGTGATGGGCGTGCTGCTTTATCAGTGGAAAAGCGTGCGGTTCAAGCCGAGCGGGCTGATGTCCTGCGCCTTCATCGGCTACTTGATCGTTTTGCTGTTGCTGTTGTTTGCGACCAAGACGCGCAGCGCGTGGCTGTCGGCTGCGTTGCTCTTTTTCGTCTACGGGCTGCTGGTCGAGCGCAAGTTCCTCATCTATCTGGCGCTCGTCCCGGCGCTGGCGATGCTGGTGCCCGAGGTGCGGGATCGCATACTCGATCTGGGTCAAGGCAACCAGGTCGTCCAGAACGCCCGCCTCAATTCGTTTGCATGGCGCAAGTTGCTCTGGGGTGATGCGCTGGAGTGGATGACGCCGTCGCGCTATGTTTTCGGGTACGGCGCGGGAAGTTTCGTCTTCCACTCGATCACGTTCTTCTCGTTTGCCGGCGGCCGCACGGCGGGTGCGCACAGCGTTTTAGTTCAGCAGTTCTTCGAGCTGGGCATCGGCGGTTTCGTGACTTATCTGTGGATGTTCTGGAAGAGCGCCTCGGTGATCGCGAGAGGCTGGGCACGCGACCGCGTGATGGTGACCATCTTCGGCTCGGTGGTGTTCAGCTACCTGCTCATCTCGACCTCGGACAACATGCTTTCCTACCTCACCTTCAATTGGTATTTCTGGTTCCTGGTCGGTGCGGTCTGCAGTCTGGTGATGCAAAAAGCTGCTGTCGAAGTGGTCGATGTCCCCATCGATCGGCCGGTGCGCAAAACCCATCGCATGCGGCCAGGCGCCTTGCGGTGACTGCGATGTTCGGCGCAGCGTCCGCCGAACACGGCCGCCTGCCGGTCCTCGACGGCGTCAGAGGCATGAGCATCCTGCTGGTGCTGGCGGCGCACCTGTTGCCGTTGAACGTGGCCTGGCCGCGCGCCAACGAATCGGTCGGCATGCTGGGCATGGCGCTTTTCTTCGTGCTGTCGGGTCTGCTGATCGGCGGGCAGATGGCGCGCAGGGGGCCGGTGGTCGTTTTTGTCGCGCAGCGATTGGCCCGCATCCTGCCACTGGCCTGGCTGGCCGC
>JANMTL010000196.1:0-2708 GCA_031390425.1 Rhizobacter sp. | reverse complement strand
CAGCGTGTCGAAACGCAGCAGCTCGCGCATCTGCTCGATCGAAAACTCCCAGTGGTAGTTGGTCATGCGCACCGCATCGCCTTCGACCGGGTTGGCGATGGCCACTGCGGCATGCTGGATGCGGCCGGCGGGCAACGTGCTCAGGTAGGCCGTCACGGCGGCATGAAAGTCGGCATGATCGGCGCAGCGCAGCGTGGCGGCGCGGGCGAACACACCGGGGGACGTCTCGAGGGGGAACCGAGCGTCGGTGCCGCCTATGTCGGCCAGCAGCCGCGGGCTGTCGAAGGCGGTTTCGCGGGACGCGGGGCGTGCCATCGGGTCGCGATTCAGTAGTCTTGCTGGGGCAGGGGATGGATGACGACCTCGTCCTTCACCATGCTGTCCGGCAGTTCGAGCAGATCGGCGATCTGGCGTGCCAGCAGCACGCTGTCGAGCGCGCCGCGCGGGTCGCGCTGGCCGGGCTGGAAGGTCGCAGCATCGCCGCCGAACGCGGTGTCGATGATCCCAGGCAGCACGGCGGTCACCTTCACGCCGCGGTGCTTCACTTCGCGCAGCAGCGAGCCGGAGAAACCGAGCAGGCCGAACTTCGTGGCCACGTACGGCGCCATGTTGGCCAGGTAGCGGCGTGCCAGGTCCGAAGCCACGTTGACGACCATGCCGCGCCCCCGTGCGGCCATGCCGGGCACCAGTGCGCGGGCCAGCAGCATCGGTGCGGTCAGGTTGAGTGCCGTGCATTCAACGATCTCGGCCGGCGTCCACTCCGCCAGCGGCTTGTACTGGCCGGTGCCTGCGTTGTTGACGAGCACGTCGACGGCACCCAGCTCGCGCTCGGCTGCGTCAGCGCACGCCTGCAGCGCGATGGCGTTGGTCAGGTCCACGGCGTGGGTGTGGACCACGGCACCGTGCGCGCGGCGCAGGTCGTCGGCCAGCCGGTTCAACCCGTCCGCACTGCGCGCCACCAGCATCAGGCGGTAGCCGCGCGCGGCCATCTCACACGCCAACGCCGCGCCGAGCCCGCGCGAGGCGCCGGTGACGAGGGCGGTGTCGTGGCTGCGCATGTTCAGACCGACTGATCGAGCGCGCGCGCCGCGCCGAGCAAAGCCGGCGCCTCGGCGGTGATGACCCACGTCGGGATCGCGGCCAGGTAGCTGCGAAAGCGACCCTTGTCTTCGAAGCGGGCGCGAAACGGCAGCGTGTCGAAGCGGGTGCCCAGCCTTGGCACGATGCCACCGCCGATGTAAACGCCACCGCGTGCGCCGAGCGTCAAGGCCAGGTTGCCGGCGACGCTGCCCAGCAGGGCGGCGAACGCGGCGAGCGCTTCTTCGCACTGCACGCAGCGCACGCTGGCTTCGCCAAGCGCGCGCGCGAGCACGTCCGCGGGCGCCAGCGATTCGGCCGCTTCACCGTCGAGCACACACACCGCTTCATACAGATTGACCAGGCCCGGGCCTGACAGCGCGCGTTCGGCCGAGACATGGCCGAAGCGTTCGCGCAGCACGGCCAGCAGCGAAGCTTCACGGGCCGACCCGCCGGCCAGCGTGGTGTGGCCGCCCTCGCCGACCACGGCCGCCCAACCGCCGCGCCCATCGGCCACCAAGCCCGAAACCCCCAGGCCCGTGCCGGCGCCCAGCACCGCCATGCTGGCGCCACCCAGTGCGGCGCCACCGCCCACGGCCCGCAGATCAGAGGCGGGCAAGCCCGGCACAGCCTGGGCCAGCGCCTCGAAGTCGTTGAGCACCAGCAAGCGGTCGATGCCCAACACTGCTTGCAGGTCGGTGATCGAGAAGTGCCACGGGTGGTTGGTCATTTCTACGCGGTCGCCCGTCAGGGCCGTGGCGATGCCGAACGCAGCCTGCCGCGGCTGGCCCAGACGTTCGCTGCACAGGTAGTCCGAGATGCAGTCGTCGATGGCCGCGTAGGCGCCGCAGGGCAGGCTGCGCACGCGCGTCAGCGGGGCGCCAGCGGCACTTTGCCAGGCCCAACGCGCGTTCGTTCCGCCCACGTCGCCCAGCAGCCGCGGATATCCAAGATCCATGCGTATCACCCGCGCAGGCGGCCGATGTAGTTCGATTACGCGGCACTCTATCAGACCGCCTCAACGATTCCACGTCAGCGGCGTTGGTAGTTTTACTACATTGGCGACCGTCGTCTCGGGCCACGACCTGCGTACTTCAGGTCATTTGTCCCCAGTAGAAAAAGACTCTCGCACGGTCGCTGGAACACCACACTCAGGGTTAACCCATTGAGATGAATTGCTCTAGTTTTGGTACAAACCTTCACATGACGCGCGGTCGCGAAGGTTGTTCGAGCGACACGTTTGCAGTCACAACCCCTACGCAGGAGACACCGGTGAAGCAATCTTTCAAGAGCAGGCGCTGCGCGCCAACCGCCTTTTTCGCCCTCAGTCCGGTGGCCGCGGGCGCCGCGGTGTTGCTGGTAACCATGGGGTCAGCGCAGGCGCAGACCGCCACCCAACCGGCGGCAGCCGAATCGGCCCAGTCGATCACCGTCACCGGCATTCGGCGTGGCATCGAAAACTCGATCAACGTGAAGAAGAACGCTGACGGCATCGTCGAGTCCGTCTCGGCCGAAGACATTGGCAAGCTGCCCGACATCAGCATCGCCGAGTCGATCGCGCGCCTTCCCGGCTTGTCGGCCCAACGCGTGGGCGGCCGGGCCCAAGTCATCAGCATTCGCGGCCTTTCGCC
>JANMTL010000140.1:0-16318 GCA_031390425.1 Rhizobacter sp. | reverse complement strand
ACGCACCACTCGATCTCGGTGGCCACCTGCGCGACGTGACCTTTGCCGATCAGGCGCAACTCACCCGGCGCAGCGACCGCCTCGAACGCGGCGAACTTCAGGCTCGACGAGCCCGCGTTCAAGACCAGGATCGCGTCCATTCAGACAAGCCCGGCGGCATCGGCCGGGGCGACAGCGGTGTCGATCATCGGGGCTCCCTGCAGCGTGTCGAAACGACAGTGCCGATGATCCGGCGCCTGACCTGCTGAAGACTGTGCGCTGTCGTACAGAGGGAGGGCGCCGCAGCAGCATCGTGGATGCAGAACTCACCGGTGCATTCGAACCCGCTGATTCCGATCCGCAGCCCGAGCGCCGCTGGGTGCGTTGACGAACAGAGCGAGCGCGTCGATCTGCCTACATTCAGCGATGGTCACGTTTTCGCGAAGGCGGTTCGTCATCGCTTCATCGGCCGCCTTCGGTGGCGCGCCGATCTGGTCGGCGTGCTCGCAAGTCTCAGACCCCGAGGGTTATCGGGCTGTCGCCGCGCGCACTTGGCAAGCCGGGCCCATCGGCGTCCAGGGCGCGGCACTCAGCCGAGAACTGGTGCGCTGTGCGACGCTGGCGCCATCCAGCCACAACACCCAGTGCTGGAAGTTCGCAATCGAGAACCAGGTGATCAGCATCCTGCCCGACCTGTCGCGACGGTGCCCAGCCGTGGACCCGGACGACCACCATGTTTTCGTGTCGATCGGTTACGCCGCCGAGAACCTGGTTCAGGCCGCGCTTGCCCATGGGCTCCGGGCCGATGCCACTTTCGACGCAGCACGCGAGGCCGTCCGCATCACGCTCGAGTCGACGCCCGCCCAGGCCACGCCCTTGTTTCAGGCGATTCCTGCGCGGCAGTGCACGCGGGGTGACTATGACGGCAAGCCGCTGTCGAGCGAGGAACTGGGCCTGCTGCAACGCGCAGGCACGTCGAGCGGTGTGCGCATGCTGCTGTTGACCGATCGCCCAGCGATGGAAAGCGTGCTCGACCATGTGATTCAAGGCAACACCGCCCAGCTGGCGGACCCGGCATTCGTGAGCGAACTCAGGCGCTGGATCCGTTTCAACGGTTCGGATGCCGTGCGACTGAGAGACGGCTTGTACAGCGCATCGTCGGGTGAGCCAAACATCCCTGCCTGGCTGGGTGAGATGGCCTTCGGATGGTTCCTCACGACCCCAGGTGAGAACGACAAGTACACGCGCCAGGTTCGCAGCTCTGCCGGCATCGCGGTGTTCGTGGGCGGTGTGGCCGACAAGGCGCACTGGGTGGACGTCGGCCGTTGCTACGAGCGCTTCGCACTGCAGGCCACCGCGCTGGGCATCCGCAACGCGTTCTTGAACCAGCCGGTCGAAGTGCGATCGGTTCGGCCTCGATTCGCCTCTGCCATCGGGCTGTCCGGGCAGCGCCCCGACCTGGTGGTTCGCTTCGGTCGCGGTCCGAGCTTGCCACCCTCCCTGCGCAGACCGGTTCAAGCCGTGCTGGTCTGACCACACGGATGCCGCGGGTCCGACGACGAGGTGCGCAGTGGTTCAGAGCCCGAAAGTACCTGAGGACGGGTCGACGTTCCACGACGCGATGACGCGCCGGTCGGCATGACCGGCGTTGCCGCTCAGAACGCCCAGATGAGCGGGTTCCAACAGCAGGTATCGGCCTTCTTTCGCTGCCCAGCCCACCCAGCGCACGGCCAGCACGCGGCCGAAGTGGCCGTGCGTGAACAGCGCGAAGACGCCGTCGAGCGCCGCAAGCCGCAAGATCAATCGATCGGCGCGATCGGCGACCTGAACAGGGGATTCGCCGCCAGGGCATCCGTCGCGCCACAGGTCCCAACCGGGGCGCGTTCGGCGCGTCTCGACCGAGCGCTGGCCTTCGTAATCGCCGTAATCCCACTCCGCGAGGTCGGGCTCGATGTCGGGCGCCGGGAAGCCTGCCAATTCACAGGTCATTCGTGCGCGCAGACGCGGGCTGCTCAGTACCTGGGCGAACGTGATCCTGCGCAGACTCCGGGCCAGCCTGCGCGCCATGTCGACCCCGTGAGGCGTGAGCGGAATGTCGGTTCGGCCGGTGTGTTGGCCGGTCAGCGACCACGCGGTTTCGCCGTGCCGGATCAGGAAGATTTGCAACGTTCTTCACCTCGCCCTGACGGCTGCCTCGTGGTTGCCGCAGCACGCTGCCGAATTGCCGATGATGCAGTTTCTCAGCGTCTGCCGGGCTGTGCGTCGCAGCCGGTCATTCACGCGCCTGCAAAAACCCGTCGATCAATTCACCGGGCAAACTGTCCATGTCGGTTTCGCAGACCTGCACCCCGCTCAACAGATCGAACGACGATGCACACCAGCCTCTCTCGTGGGCTTCAATGACAGGCACGGCACGGCGTTCTTGCGCGTTTGCAGCGACAAACGCGCCGGCCGGATTGGCGGCGTCGATGCGCCACACCAACTTCCCGACGATCTTCGCGTGATCCCGCTGAGACATGTTCAAACCCTCGGACTGAATGACCGAGCAACGAAACAAGCGCTCGGTGGTTGCAACACTTGCATCGCCTTGAGGATTCACCTCTACAGACACGGGCTTCGCCGCGAACGCCGAGATTCACCCGCAACGCCACCACGCTTCGACGATGCCCACAGTCGGGCCCACCGTCTGTGCGGTGCCGCACGCAATGTGGAGGTCATGCTGGCATCGGCGCTTTGTGAGTCAGCAACTTGACTGCCAGCTTCTTGCTCTCGTCGAGCAGCAGAATCGATGAGGCCACCAAAAACGCAAGGCCCCAGTCTTTTACCGACAGCGCCGTCGTGTGGAAAACGATCTGAGCCGGCGCCCAGTTCACCACCAGCGCCTGAAGGCCCAGCACGCCGCCGAGCGCCGCCCACAGCTTTCCGTTGCTGAAAAAGTGTCGGTTGAACGCCGAGGAATGCTCGGCGCGGGCGTTGAACACATTGAACATCTGGAACAACACGAAGGTGGTGAAGGCCAGCGTCAGTGCGTACGCCTCGCCGCGCGGCTGCGCGTGGTGAAACAAGCCGAGCGTGCCCACGGTCATGGTCAGGCCGTACACCAACAGCCGCCTGAAGCGCGCCAGCGACAGGATGCCGGCGTCCGCGCGGCGCGGGGGCTCGTCCATGATGCCGGGGCGGGACGGCTCCAAGCCCAGGGTCATGGCGGGTGGGCCGTCCATGATCAGCGCGATCCACAGGATGTGGATCGCCGTGAACGGCATCGGCAGGCTCAGCAACTGCGCGCCGAGCACGGTGAAGATGGCGCCGACGCTGGTTGAAAACTGGAACCGAACGAACTTGACGATGTTGTCGTAGATGGTGCGGCCCTCTTTGACCGCGCCGACGATGGTCGCGAAGTTGTCGTCGGTGAGCACCATGGTGGCGGCCTCTCGCGTCACCTCGGTACCGGTGATGCCCATCGCCACGCCGATGTCGGCGTTCTTCAGTGCCGGGGCGTCGTTGACACCGTCGCCGGTCATGGCGACGACATGGCCGCGCGACTTCAGCGCCTGCACGATCCTGACCTTGTGCTCCGGGGCGACGCGGGCAAACACCACGGTTTCCTCGATGCGACCGGGCAGCTCTGCGGGTTCGATCCGGTCGAGCTCGGCGCCGGTCAGCACGGCCCCTTCCAACTCCAGTTCGCGGGCAATGGCCGCGGCGGTGAGGCTGTGGTCGCCGGTGATCATCTTGACCTGGATGCCGGCCCGCTTGCACAGCCGGATGGCATCGCGCGCCTCGGGCCGGGGCGGATCGATGATGCCGACCAGGCCGATCAACACCAGGTCGCCGGCCCACGCCATGGAGTCGCCTGTGGGATTGAAATCTTGCGCCGGGATGTCACGCGCCGCCACCGCGATCACGCGCATCGCGCGGCCGGCCAGCGCGTCGTTCTCGGCCACGAAAGCGGCGCGGGTCGCGTCGTCGAGTGGCGCCTCCTCCGCTGCGCCGAGAAAACGACTGGCGCGTTCCAGAACCACGTCGGGTGCACCCTTGACGAACATTCGCACCTGCGCGCCGTCGTGGTGGAAGGTGGCCATGAACTTGTGCGCCGAATCGAACGGGATCTCGGCAATGCGCGGGCTGTGCTCTGACGTGGCTTCTTGATCGACCCCGCCTTTGGCCGCCAGCGCCAGCAAGGCGCCTTCGGTGGGGTCGCCAATGAGCTGGCCCTCGCGGATGCGTGATTCGGTACACAGCGTTGCGGGGACGAGCAGCGGTCGGAAATCGGGCAATGCATCGGGTAACGCATCGGGCACCTGATCGAGCGCCGCATCGGGCGACGCGCCCACGCTGCCTGCGCCGCTGACAACAGCGCTGATGGCGCCCGCGCCGGAATAGCCCTCGCCACTCACGCTGAATCGCCGCCCGCGATAGAACACCTCGCGCGCGGTCATCTGGTTCAGCGTGAGCGTGCCGGTTTTGTCGGAGCAGATCACCGTGGTCGAGCCCAGCGTTTCCACGGCCGACAGCTTCTTGACGATGGCTCGATTCCGGGCCATGCGGTGCATGCCGAGGGCCAGCGTCACGGTGACCACCGCCGGCAGCCCCTCGGGAATGGCGGCGACGGCCAGGGCGATGGATGTCAAGACCACCTGCACCAAAGGCTCACCCCGCAACAGGCCCACACCGAAGATCAGCGTCACCACCCCGCCAGCGACGAGGGCCAGGCGTTTGCCCAGCGCATCGAGCTGCGCCTGCAGCGGGGTCGGGCTTTCCGGCGCCGCTGCCAGCAGGCCGGTGATTCGGCCCATCTCGGTGGCCATGCCGGTGGCGCTGACCAGCAACTCCAGGCGACCGCGCGTGATCACGGTGTTCATGTACGCCATGTTGAAACGCTCGGCCAGCGGGTGGATGCCCGGCGCGAGCGCCTCGGCGTGCTTGCTCACCGCGTGGGATTCACCGGTCAGCGCCGCTTCGGCGATTTCGGCGTTGTGAGCCGCCGCTACGCGGCCGTCGGCCGGTACACGGTCGCCCGCTTCGAGCAGCACCAGGTCGCCCGGCACCAGCTCTGCGGCCGGAATCTGCAGCACCTGACCGCTGCGCCTGACACGGGCGTGCTGCGCCAGCATGTTCTTCAAGGCGGCCAGGGTCGCCTCGGCGCGGTGCTCTTGGTAGAAGCCGAGCGCGGCGTTGAACACGACCACGATCAGGATCACTGCCGCGTCTTCCAGGTCACCGATCGCTCCGGCCAGCACGGCGGCACCGATCAGTACCAGCACCAGCAGGTTCTTGAACTGGTCGAAAAACTTCAGCCACGCCGCGCGCGGTTTTTTCGCGTCGAGCTGGTTGGGGCCGTGGCGGCTCAGCCGCTGCTCGGCCTCGTGTGGGCTCAAGCCGTCAGCGAGATGGCTTTTGAGCCGGTCGGCGCAGGCTGCAGCATCGAGAGCGTGCCAAGGTGGGTCTGGCGACTCGACCGCCTCGGTCATCGGTGCGATGCCCCTGACGCGGCGCCCCATGTCCAATCGCGAATTTCCGGCATGTCTTCGCCGTGTTCTGCGATGTGGGCCGTGTGCTCCCGCAATTTTTCTCGCAAGTACGCTTGGGTGTGAGCCGCGCGCGTGGCCAGGCCCGGCACCCGGCGAATCACGTCGCCGACCAGGTGGAAGCGATCGAGATCGTTGCGCACCACCATGTCGAACGGCGTGGTCGTCGTGCCTTCTTCCTTGAATCCGCGAACATGCAGTTGCGCATGATTGGTGCGGCGATAGGTCAGGCGATGGATCAGCGCCGGGTAGCCGTGGAACGCGAACACGATCGGCTTGTCGACCGTGAAGATCGCATCGAAAGCCGCGTCGCTCAGGCCGTGCGGATGCTCGGTCGGCGACTGCAGCGTCAACAGGTCGACCACATTGACGACACGAACCTTGAGTTCGGGGAAATGCCGCCGCACGATTTCGACCGCTGCCAAGGTCTCCAGCGTCGGCACATCGCCGCAGCACGCCATCACCACATCGGGCTCGGTACCGGCATCGCTGCTGGCCCAATGCCAGACGCCGACCCCGACGGTGCAATGCCGGATCGCAGCGTCCATGTCCAGCCATTGAAGTTGCGGCTGCTTGCCGGCAATGACGACGTTGACGTAGCCGCGGCTGCGCAGGCAGTGATCGGTCACCGACAGCAGGGTGTTGGCATCGGGCGGCAAGTACACCCGCACCACGCTCGCTTTCTTGTTCATCACCACATCGATGAAGCCGGGGTCTTGGTGGCTGAAGCCGTTGTGATCCTGCCGCCAGACGTGCGACGACAGCAGGTAGTTCAGCGAAGCGATCGGCCGCCGCCATGGAATCGAGGCCGCCACATCGAGCCACTTCGCATGCTGGTTGAACATCGAGTCGATGATGTGGATGAACGCCTCGTAGCACGAGAAAAAGCCGTGGCGGCCGGTGAGCAAGTACCCTTCGAGCCAGCCTTCGCACTGGTGTTCGCTCAACATTTCCATCACCCGGCCATCGGGGGCGACGTGGTCGTCACCAGCCATGATTTCCGCAGTCGAGCAGCGGTTGGTCACCTCGAACACCGCGCCCCAGCGGTTAGAAGCGGTCTCGTCGGGGCTGAAGACACGAAAGTTGCGCGACTCGGCATTCAGCCGCAGCACATCGCGAATCAACTGGCCTTGGATGCGCGTGGATTCGGCTTCGGCGGAGCCCGGCTGGGCAACCTCGACCGCGTAGCCGCGAAAGTCGGGCAGGTGCAGATCGCGCAGCAGCAGCCCGCCGTTGGCGTGCGGATTCGCGCCCATCCGCCGGTCGCCTTGCGGTGCCAAGTCGGCCAGCTCCGCGACCAGCCGGCCGGTCGAGTCGAACAGCTCTTGCGGCCGATAGCTCAGCAACCAGTCTTCCAGCGCTTGCAAGTGCTCGGGCTTGGTGGCGATCTCGGCCACCGGCACCTGGTGCGCGCGAAACGTGCCTTCGATGGGGATGCCGTCGACCACTTTCGGGCCGGTCCAGCCCTTGGGCGTGCGCAAGACGATCATCGGCCAACGCGGGCGCTGGCTGAACCCGTGTTCGCGGGCGTCGCGCTGGATCGCCTGAATCTCGGCCACCACGGTGTCGAGCGTGTTCGCCATCAAGCGGTGCATATGCGCCGGGTCGTCGCCTTCGACGAAGTGCGGCGTGTAGCCGTAGCCGCGGAAAAGCGCGTCGAGCTCCTCGTGCGGAATGCGCGCCAGCAGCGTCGGGCCGGCAATCTTGTAGCCATTCAAATGAAGGATCGGCAGCACGGCGCCGTCGTGCACCGGATTCAAGAACTTGTTCGAGTGCCAACTCGTGGCCAAAGCGCCGGTTTCAGCCTCGCCGTCGCCGACGACACACGCCACCAGCAGATCGGGGTTGTCGAATGCGGCCCCGTACGCATGCGCCAGCGAGTAGCCGAGCTCCCCGCCTTCGTTGATCGAGCCGGGCACTTCCGCAGCCACATGGCTGGGAATGCCGCCTGGAAAAGAAAACTGTTTGAACAGTTTCTTCATCCCCGATTCGTCCTGCGACACGTTCGGATACAGCTCGCTGTAGGTGCCTTCAAGATAGGTGTTGGCCACCAGGCCCGGGCCACCGTGGCCGGGGCCGGTGACATAAATCACGTCGAGGTCGTACTGCTTGATGATCCGGTTGAGATGGACGTAGATGAAGTTCAGGCCCGGCGTCGTGCCCCAGTGGCCCACCAGCCTCGGCTTCACATGCTGGAGCCGCAACGGCAGCTTCAGCAGCGGGTTGTCGTAGAGATAAATCTGCCCGACCGCCAGGTAATTGGCGGCCCGCCAGTAGGCGTCCATCTGGTGCAGCAAGTCGGGGGCGAGCGCGGTGTTCGTCATGGGTTTCAGCGGCTGCGGCTCGGGCGCCCTGCGTCAGTGCGATACGAGCGAGCAGCGGCCGATCGGGCTCAGCAGATCGCGCGTCATGCCGCCCAGGGCCCATTCGCGCAAACGGCTGTGGCCGTAGGCACCCGCGACGATCACGTCGGTCTGGCGCTGCTGCGCGATCGCAAGCAACGCAGCCGCGTTGTCATCGGTCGACAAGGCGACCAGCGAGGTCGCCGACACGCCATGCCGATCGAGCCAGCCGACCACATCGTCGACCCGCGCCTGGGCTTCGTCCAACTCGTCTTCATCGGTGAGCTCGACGACACACACATCGGTCGCCGCCAGCAGCATCGGCAACGCATCGAAAACCGCCCGCCGCGCCTCACGCGTGTCCTTCCAGGCAACCACCACGCGACCCAGCTTCAGCGTCTGGGCGGCCGTCGGCACGATCAGCACGGGCCGCCCGATGTGCATCACGAGGTCGCCGAGGTTCAGCGCTCGCGACCCGTCGAACACATCGCCCGATGGCGCTGCAGTGATGAACAGGTCCGCACCGCGCGCCTGACGTGCGAGGTACTCGGCGAGCGACGTGTACATCAGCGTCGATCGCCAATCGAGCTTGGCGATCCGAGATTGAAGCGCGGCGCGGAACTCGGCTTCGACCGCCTCCATGTCACGCGCGGTGCTGCGACGGTCCTGCTCGATCAGCTCCGCCGAAACGTAGCCTTCGGTGTAGACCATCAACATCGGCTGGCACGCTGCGATGCCGATCACGCCGGCCTGGAAATGCTCGGCCAGATCGGCTGCAACCTTCAACAGACCCGCATTCGAGCGGCCCGGCTCCAGGTGCACCATCACGGTCGCGTAGCTCATCTGGCATCTCCTGTGTCGGCCAACATTCGCCGACCCTCACGGTGCGCGTCGCGGGCTCGCACGCTGGGCGCTTGCATCAGGCGCCCTTGCCGCCCTTGGCGGTCCGCTCCACCGGCCGCTTCGATTGACGCGGTGCGTGCACCGGCACCACCTCGCGAACCTGGTCGCGTCCAGCGGTCGCCGCCGTTTGTGCGTGCAGCGGGAACTGCTGCGGGTTCAGCGTTTCAGGCTGGGATTTAGGCGTTGTTTTAGGCTGCGTCATGGTGGCTCCAGTGGGGTTGAAAACCGAGTGCTGCGCGGGTCGATCAGTCCGACTCTGCGCTCGCTCGCAACCGACTGTCACCCGGTGCGCTGAAGCGGTCTGTGCGCTGGCGCACCCCCGCGCGCACGCGCACGCGAATCAACAGTGACGTGACGGCAGCATCAACAGCCGTCGCGCGGTAGGAATCACTCCAGCAACCTGGGAAGCTCTGCAGCCGCCACCGCGCGGCTGAACAAAAAGCCCTGTCCTTCGGGACACCGGTGCTTGCGAAGGAACGCCAGTTGTTCCGGGGTTTCGACCCCTTCGGCGACGACCCGCATGCGCAGGCTTTCTCCCATGCCGATGACCGCGCTGACGATGCTGGCGTCGTCGGCATCGGTGGCGATATCGCGCACGAACGATTGGTCGATCTTCAAGGTGTCGATCGGAAAGCGTTTGAGGTGACTCAAGCTCGAGTAGCCGGTGCCGAAGTCGTCCAGCGCGAGGTGCACGCCGATTTCCTTGAGCGCCTGCAGCACTTCCACCGTGGACTTCGAATCCTGCATCAAGAAGGTTTCGGTCAACTCGAGTTCGAGAAAAGACGCATCCAGCCCCGTCTCCGTCAGGATCGCGCTGACCGCTGAAGCGAAGTCCTTGGCGCGCAACTCGACCGCCGAGGTGTTGATCGCCATGCGCATCGGCGGCAGCCCTGCGTCCTGCCAGGCGCGGGCTTGTCGGCAGCCTTCGCGCAGGATCCAGCGCCCGATCGGCACGATGAATCCACAGTCTTCGGCAATCGGTATGAACTGCGCAGGAAGCACCAGGCCGCGCTCGGGATGCTGCCAACGGATCAGCGCCTCGACGCCGACCGTGCGGCCTGCGTCGAGACTGACCTTCGGCTGGAAGTGCAGCACCAGTTCCTGTCGCTCCACCGCCTGGTGCAGACCGTTTTCGATCGACTGCCGTTCGACCGCCCGCAGATTCATCTCCGGCTTGAAGAACTGGTGGTTGCCGCGTCCGCAGGCCTTGGCGTGGTACATCGCGGCGTCGGCGTTCTTCATCAAGGTGGCCGCATCGGTGCCGTCCTCGGGATAGGTGGCGATGCCGATGCTCGCACTCAGGTGCAGATCGTGTTCGTCGATGCGATGCGGCAGGCCGAGCGTCTGCAAGATCTTGTCGGCGGTGACGGTTGCGTCCCGTATTTGCGCCAGTTCCGACAGCAGGACCACGAACTCGTCGCCGCCCTGCCGGCTGACGGTGTCGGAGCTGCGCACGCACGCACTCAGGCGCTGCGCGACCGACTGCAACAGCCGGTCGCCGATGGCGTGGCCGAGCGAGTCGTTGACGTGCTTGAACCGATCCACATCCAGAAAAAGCACCGCCAGTTGGTGCCGGTGACGCTGCGCTAACGCAATCGCCTGGCCCAGGCGGTCGTCGAGCAGGATGCGGTTGGGCAGGTCGGTCAGGCTGTCGTGCTGCGCCAGATACGACATCCGCAGCGCCAACGCCCGCGCCGCGCTGACGTCGTGAAACACCATCACCGCGCCGGTCGCCTGCCCGCGGCGGTCGTGGATGGGGGCCGCGGAGTCTTCGATGGCCGCTTCGCCGCCGTCGCGACGGATCAGCAGGCAGTCCGGGGTCAGGCCGACGGGACGGTCCTCACGCACCGCCATCAGCATCGGGTTCTCGACGGCACGCCGCGTGTGCGCGTTGACGAGTCGGAGCACGTCCTGGAGCGGGCGGCCCACGGCCTCCGGACCCGGCCAGCCCGTCAGCCCTTCGGCGACCAGATTGAGGTAGGTCACCCGGCCCGCCACATCGGTGGTGATAACCGCATCGCCGATGGAGTTGAGCGTCACCTGCGCGCGTTCTTTTTCTTCGAACAGCGCCTCGGCATTGGCAGCCCGCTCGATCATGTTGCCCACCGCCTTCGGCAACACGTAGCTGTCGATGCGGTCTTTCAACAAATAGTCCTGGGCGCCGTGCTGAACCGCCATCCGGGCCAGGTCCTCGTCATGCAAGGCGCTGAGCACCAGGATTGGAATCTGCGGCGCTTCGGCAAAGATCCGCTCGAAGGTCTCGATGCCCTGGCTGTCGGAGAGGAAAAGATCGAGCACGATGGCTGCGATGCCGTCTGCCTCTTTGTGGCCTTCGCGGGTCAGTCGGTCCAGGCCTTCGCAACACCGCTTGACCCATTCGAGATGGAACACACCGTTGCCCGCATCCGCGAGCGCCGCTCGGACGACCCGGGCATCGGCGGGATCGTCCTGGATCAACAGTATGTTTTTCGACATGGGCAGTGTCTCTTCAAGCGGGCGATGGGCCGGAGGGCGTGGCGTCGCGCGCCGTCGCGCGACGTTGCAGACCGAGGTGCAACAGCCACAGCGCCGCCACAGCTCCGCTGATCCAGCACAAGGCCATGCCGAGGGTCTGCTGGTCGTCGAGCCGGTAGGCGTTGCACACGCGGGCGGGCGCGTCCTGGTACAGCGTTCCGACCACCACCATCATCGGCAGCACATGGCCCAAAAAGAACGCCTGCACGACGACACCGGCGCGCCGCCATGACAGCCTGAGCGCCATGCCAGCCATCAGCAATGCCACGAACTTGAGGCCCTCGATACGCAGATCGACCAGCGCGAGATCGAGCACCCGCGGCACCATCAGCACCGCCAGTGTCAGCGCGACGTACAGCAGGCCGGCGACGCCGAGTTCGTTGCAGTCGTGCAAGCGCCGACGCCAACCTGAGAACGCGGGGCCGACCACCCCGTGGGCCAACCAGCCACCGGCCAGCAGCAAACCGCTGTACTGCAGCAGCATGTGCGCGGTCATGCTGGCCTCTGATGCGTGCCGCACTGGCGGCAGCAGCAGCACCACCAGCAGCACGCAACCCAGGAACGGCTGCCAGGTTTTTCTCAACGGTTGATCGCCGTGCGGCGGCGTCATGTGGTCGGCCCGCGCCGCAGCAGCGAGCGTGCAAAGGCCAGTGCGGTATCGGGTGCGTCGGCGTCGAAGATGCCCACCAGTCGGCCGCGTGAGTCGATCACCAGCAGCGCGGCGTTGTGGTCGTAGCCGCCCTGCCCATCGGCAATCACCGTCACCTGGAAGGCGTCGAGCAGGTGCTGCAATTGCGCAGCCTCGGGCACGCTGGCAACGCGCCAGAACCGGGGATCGGCGCGCCACCGCGCTGCGTACTGCGCCAGTTGCGCGACACCGTCGTGCGCCGGATCGAAGCTGATCGACAGCAGCCTGACATCGGCACGGCGCGTGGCGTCGGCGTTGACGGCAGCCGTCGACGAAAGGGTTTGCTGCAACTGCTGCAAGCTGCTGCCCAGCGTCAAACAAACGCTGTTGCAGCGCGTGTAGAAAAAGTCGACGATGGTGACGTGGCCGGTGCCCGTGGCGACATCTGCCAGGCTGTATCCGCCCAGGCCCGGCCCGGCCAACGCGGCGGCCGGCGACGGCACCGGACGTTGCATGACGGCCAGACGCCGCGCGCCCTCGGCGGTCCAGACCTCGAAGCCTTCGGTCAACTGCGAGGCAGCTCCATACGCGAAGCCGATCAGACTGACACTGACGAGTGCGGTGCGCAGCATGCAGAGTCGGTCGCGCGGCTCAGCGCGGCTGCGGGGCCGATGCGGCCAGCTCCGCACCGCCGGCATACGGCGTGGTGCGGGGATCGTCTTTGCGCGCTTGCGCGAACAGCGCCGCATCGATCGGCGCCGCCTTGTTCGACCAGGCGCTGCGCACATGGCTCGCCACCGCTGCCAGTTCGGCATCGCTGAGCTGCTTGAACGCCGGCATGACGCCTTTGTAGGTGCTGCCGGCGACGCTGATCTCGCCGTCGATGCCGTGCAGCAGGATGTTGGCGAGGACCCGCGCGTCGCCCAGCACCCACTCCGCCTTGTCCAGCGGCGGGAACACGCCGGGCAGACCGAGCCCGGTGGCCTGATGGCAGGCGACGCAGTTGGCGGCGAACAGTTGCTTGCCGTCGACCCCACCGGCCGGTGAGGCGGCACCGGCACGCAGATCGGCCAGCGTGCGGCGATCGCCCAGTTGCGGTGAGCCCGGCGCATCGGCCAGCGCGATGTAGGCCACACCGAACACCAGCACCGACACCATGATCGCGACGGCGAACCGCGGAATCGGTTGGCTGCGCTCGGTCGGGTCGGTGTGTTCGCGATGTTGGGCCGGATCGTGCGCGCGCGCGTCGCCCGGCTTGGGCGCTTCGACGGTGGTTTCCTCAGCCATGTCGGTCGATCAAGGTTTGGGCGCCGGTGGGGCGGCGGGCGGCAGCACGGGATAGGTGTGGTTCATGCCTTGCAGGTACTTGACGAGATCGAGCGCCTCGGGCGTGGCCACCACCACCTTGCCGGCCGGTGCGTGGCCCGGCGGCAGTGCCACCACTTGCTCTCCTTCGTCGGCCGCGTCTTTGGCGCGAAACAGGTACGGGTAGGCCGGCATGATCGACCCCGGGCTGTAGGCGCGCGGCTGGTACAGGTGACCGAGGTGCCAGTCCTTGCTCGGCTGGCGCGCACCGATGTTGAACAGATCGGGCCCGGTGCGCATCGAGCCCAGCAGGTGCGGCCGGTCGTACGAGTAGTCGGACGGCACCGACGGCCGGCCCCAGCTTCGGCTGGCATCGGGGCCGAACCGGCGGTCGCGCGGCTGCTGGCTGTGGCAGTACACGCAACCGTTGGCGATGTACACCGCGCGGCCGCGCAGTTGTTGGTCGGTGTAGGGCTTCAGTTCGGGTGGCGGCTTGATGTCGCGCACCTGGATGTAGGGCATCACGACCAGCGCGGCGGTGGCCAGACCGAGCGCCACCATCGCGCCGGTGACCAGTTTGATTTCGCTGTCCATGCGGTGACGCTCAGGGGCTCGCGGTCTTGTGTTGCCAGAACAGCGCCGCACCGGCACGTTGCGGCCCGAAACGCAGCGCCATCGCCATGAAGTGGCCGACGAAGACGAAGTGCCCGAGCGTCATCAACGCGCCGCCGACACTGCGCGATTGCAGGTACGGCAAGGTGACTGCGACCGACTCCATGAACGGCCGTGTCGCATCGAGCATCGCTTTGCCTTGCAGCCAGCCGCCGATGGAAAGGCCCACGAAATAGATCGCGACGCCGACCGCCACCAGCCAGAAGTGCAACGTGATCAGCCTCGGGTACGGCCATTCCCAGTCGAGCACGCGCGGCAACATGAAATACACCGCGCCGAACAGCACCATCGACACGAAGGCATACATGCCCAGGTGCGCATGCGCCACCGTGAAGTGTGTGAAATGCGTGACGACGTTGACCGCGCGCAGCGATTCGAGCGAGCCCTGAACCGACGACAACGTGTACATCAGCCCGCCAAACATCATGAAGCGCAGCGTCGGCGAATAGCGCGCCAGGTGCGCCTGCCCCTGCATCGTCATCGCCTGGTTGATGGTGAAAGCCAGCACCGGGATGATCATCATCATGCTTTGCACGATCGACAGGGTGGTCAACCAACCCGGCACCGGCCCGCCGATCAGGTGATGGCCTCCGACCTGGCCATAAAAGAACGCGAGCGTCCAAAACCCCAGCAGCGACAGGTTGTAAGAACGCACGGGCCGGCCGATGATCTTGGGCAAGAAGTAATACACCGCGCCGACTGCGACCGGGGTGAACCACAGGCCGAGTGCGTTGTGGCCGAACCACCAGTTGGTGGTGGCCTGCTGCACGCCGAAGTGCACGCCGGGCAACTTGGCAACCACGTAGAGCAGCGCGATCCACAACAGCGCTGCGACAAAGTACCAGACGCTGACATACAGGTGCTCGACCCGGCGGTTGACCAGCGTGAAGAGCGCGGTGGCGATCACCATCACGAAGCCGATCGCAATGAAGATGCCGATCTGCCAAGGGATCTCCAGGTACTCCATGCCGTCGGTCCAGCCGATCGCGATGGCACCGATGCCCGACGCGACGCCGACGTTGATCAATGTGCCGCCGAGCATGGCCCACACCGCGCCGTACAGCTTGGTGCGCAGCAGGCGCGGCAGCAACCACACGATGACCGCCAGGCTGCCGTTGGTCGCCCAGCCGTAGATCACCGCGTTCAGATGAATCGTGCGAATGCGACCGAAGCTGAGCCAGGCGTCATCGACCAGCCAGTCGGGCTGGTGCAGTTTGATCGAGGCGACCAGGCCGGCGAGCGAGCCGACCAGCAGCCAGAAGCAGGCAAAGGCCAGGAACATGAACACCGGGAACGCGCTGGAGCGGTCTGCCGCCACGCGGTCGTCGATCTCGGTCAGGTCGGCCGCGACCACCGGATCGGCGCGTGCAGCCATCGCGCTTTGCATCGCCGACTGCGCTTGCGGCGCCAGCGACGGATCGTCGATGCGGCCGATCTCGCCCGGCGCGAAGATGACCGCTGCGGCCTTGGGGTTCTCGACCAGCAAGCCCTGGCGCAGCGACCAGATGAAGGCGAACAACCCGATCAGCGACAGCACGAAGGCGCCGAGCAGGCTGAGGAGCGCGCTGTCCATCAGACAGCAGACGCGTGCAGCGCGGCAGGCGACGTGGCGGCGGCAACAGGGGCTGATTGGGTCATGGTCTTCTCCTACACGGAGACTGCACGCTGACCGACACGCCGTCTGTCTGCTGGCGCACAGTGCGAATCAATGAGCTTGACTAAGCTCGGAGCACTGCAACGACCTTTGGGGAAACACCATGAACACCATCCGACGCAACGCCCTTCAGATCATGCTGGCGACCGCCTCCTCGCTGTCGCTCACGCTCATCGGCAGCACCGCGCAGGCCGCCACGGCGGAAGACCTGAACAAAGACGCCGCGCAGGCGTTGCAGACGCTGTACAAGACCAATCCGACCGCCGAAACGCTGTCGAAAACCGCCAAGGGCGTCCTGGTTTTTCCGAAAATTCTGAAGGCCGGGCTGATTTTCGGCGGCAGCTACGGTGAAGGCGTGTTGATGAAGGCCGGCAACTTCAACGGCTACTTCAATTCGGTCTCCGCCTCGTGGGGCTGGCAAGTCGGTGCCGAGTCCTACGGCTACGTCGTCTTCCTGATGAGCAACAAGGCCTTGAAATACCTCGAAGAGACCAAGGGCTGGGAGATCGGCGTCGGGCCGTCGGTGGTGGTGGCCAACGAAGGCATCGCAAAGAACCTGTCCACCTCGACCCTAAAGAACGACGCTTATGCGTTTATCTTCGACCAGTCGGGTCTGATGGCCAGCCTGAGCATCGAAGGCACCAAGATTTCGCGCATCAAGAAGCCGAAGTGATGCCTTGACAGGCGCGACGAGTTCGTCGCCGCCGGGAGCATTGAAGGGGAAGTGGGAGATGCCGATGCCAGCGCCGATGGCGACCGACAGGTTGTCGATCAGCATCGGCTGGCTCAACGC
>JANMTL010000137.1:0-8198 GCA_031390425.1 Rhizobacter sp. | reverse complement strand
ATCGCCGCACGCAGGCCGGTCAGGTGGGTGCCGCCGTCGCGCTGCGGGATGTTGTTGGTGAAGCAGAGCACGTTCTCGCTGTAGCCGTCGTTCCACTGCATCGCCACGTCGGTCGTGATCGTCGTGCCCTGGTCGCTCTGCTTCTCGCCGATGGCACCGAAGATCGTCGGGTGCAGCACCTTCTTGCCGGTGTTGATGAAGGCGACGAAGCCCTTCACGCCGCCAGCGAAGGCGAAGGTGTCTTCCTTGTTGTTGCGCTCATCAACGAGGCGGATCTTCACGCCGTTGTTCAGAAAGCTCAGCTCGCGCAACTTCTTCGCGATGATGTCGTAGTGGAAATCGATGTTCGAGAAGATTTCAAGGTCGGGCAAAAAGTGCACCTCGGTGCCACGCTTCTCGGTGTCGCCGGTGTTGCGCAAGGGCGAGACTTCCACGCTCTTGCCTGAGCCATCGTCGCGCACTTCGATCAAGCGGTCTTGCGGGATGCCCTGTTTGAACTCCATGAAATGCGTCTTGCCATCGCGGCGCACCGTCAGCCGCAGCCACTTGCTCAGGCCGTTGACGCAGCTCACGCCCACGCCGTGCAGACCGCCCGAGACTTTGTAGCTGTTCTGGTTGAACTTGCCACCGGCGTGCAGTTCGGTCAGTGCGATCTCGGCCGCACTGCGCTTGGGCTCGTGCTTGTCGTCCATCTTGACGCCGGTCGGAATGCCGCGGCCGTTGTCGGTGACGCTGATCGAGTTGTCGGAATGGATGGTGACGACGATGTCGTCGCAGTGGCCGGCCAGCGATTCGTCGATCGAGTTGTCGACCACCTCGAACACCAAGTGGTGCAGGCCGGTGCCGTCGGAGGTGTCGCCGATGTACATGCCCGGCCGCTTGCGGACCGCCTCCAGGCCTTCGAGGATCTGGATGCTGCCTTCGCCGTAAGCGGCGCTTTGTGCGGCGTCGTCAGCGGCCTTGGCGGTCTTCTTCGCTGCGTCGTCAGACGGGTTCAGTGCTTCAATCATCGAGATTCAAACTCACGGTTCGGCCGACTGCGCATGCAGCACGGCCCTTCAACAAAATCCGGCAGCAACAGGCGATCGATCAGATTCGCATCGGCATCACGACGTACTTGAAACCGGCTTGCTCGGGCACGGTGATCAGCACGCTGGAATTGGTGTCTTGCAGTTCGAGCTTGATCATGTCGGCGCCGATGTTCGCCAATGCGTCCATCAGGTAGGTGACGTTGAAGCCGATCTCGATCGAGTCGCCGCTGTAGTCGATCTCGATTTCTTCTTTGGCCTCTTCCTGCTCGGCGTTGCTCGACGCAATCCGCAAGGTCCCTGGCTCGATGTTGACGCGCACGCCCTTGAACTTCTCGCTGGTCAGGATGGCCGCACGCTGCAGGCTGGCCAGCAACGGTGCGCGACCGAGCGTGATGTGGTTCTTGTGGTTCTTCGGAATCACCCGGTTGTAGTCGGGGAACTTGCCCTCGACCAGCTTGCTGACGAACTCCATGCCGCTGAAGCTGAACTTGGCCTGGTTGCCGGCAAAGCGCAACTCGATCATGTTGTCCTCGCTTGCCTTGTCGGCCTTCAACAGCCGCTGCAATTCGAGCACCGTCTTGCGCGGCAGGATCACCTCCTGCTTCGGGATCTCGGTCTCCAGCGTGGCTTGCGCCAGCGCCAGGCGGTGACCGTCGGTCGCGACCAGCGTCAGGCTTTTGCCTTCGGCGACGAACAGGATGCCGTTCAGGTAGTAGCGGATGTCGTGCACCGCCATCGCGAAATGCACCTGGTCGATCAAGCTCTTCAGCGTGCTTTGCGGCACCTTGAACGCAGGGCCGAAATCGGCGGCTTCTTGCACCAGCGGAAAGTCGTCGCTCGGCAGGGTCTGCAAGGTGAACCGGCTCTTGCCGCCTTGCAGGGTCAGCTTGCTTTGGTTGGCGCTCAGGGTGACGACCTGATCGGCCGGCAGCGACCGCAGGATGTCGATCAGCTTGCGCGCACCGACGGTGGTGGAGAAGGTGCTCGGGTCACCATCGAACGTGTCGCGAGTGCGCACCTGGATTTCGAGATCCGACGTGGTGAACTCGACTTCGCCGCCGTTCTTGCGCAGCAACACGTTGGCCAGGATCGGCAGCGTGTGTCGGCGCTCGACGATCCCTGACACCGACTGAAGCGCACTCAGAAGTTTTTCTTGCGCTGTCTTCAAGACAATCATGTGAACCTCTCAAATTAGCCGTAGTAGTAGGGGTGACGCCAAACTGTGCAAAACCCTATTTTCTGTTGATACATCAATCGCTTGCGTGTGGATGAACCCTGTGAAAAGACGCGCCCGAAGCGCGGGAGTCACAGACAACAACTTTTCGTTTCTGCGTTTCACGCTCAACAAGTCGTTATTGCGCGTGAGTTGTCCCCAGGTCTGTGCCTTGACGGCGCTTGTGGTCTTGGGTGTGTCTTGCCGAATTCAAATCAATCAACCTTTCAGCGTCTGTTCCAGCACGTGCAGCTGCTGGTTCAACTCGGTGTTCTTTTGCCGCTCTGCAGAAATTTTGCGCACCGCGTGCAACACCGTCGTGTGGTCGCGGCCGCCGAACAGCTCGCCGATCTCGGGTAGGCTTTTCTGCGTCATTTCCTTGGCCAGGTACATCGCGATCTGGCGCGGCCGGGCGATGCTGGCTGGGCGCTTTTTCGAGTACATGTCCGCGATCTTGATCTTGTAAAAGTCGGCCACGGTCTTCTGGATGTTCTCGACACCGACCTGACGGTTCTGGATCGACAGCAGATCTTTCAAGGCGTCGCGGGCCAGCGCGATGTTGATTTCCTTCTGGCTGAAACGCGAATACGCCAGGATCTTGCGCAACGCGCCTTCGAGCTCGCGCACATTGGCGCGCACGTTTTTGGCGACGAAGAAGGCCACGTCTTCCGGCATCGTGGTGCCTTCGACCTCGGATTTCTTCATCAGGATCGCGACGCGCATTTCCAGCTCGGGCGGCTCGATCGCCACCGTCAGCCCGGCGTCGAAGCGCGAGGTCAGCCGCTCGTCGATGTCGACCAAACCCTTCGGGTAGGTGTCGCTGGTCATGATGATGTGCGCGCGCTTGGCGAGCAGCGCCTCGAAGGCGTTGAAGAACTCCTCCTGCGTGCGCTCTTTGCCGGCGAAGAACTGCACATCGTCGATCAGCAGCAAATCGAGCGAGTGGTATTTGGCCTTCAACTCGTCGAAAGTCTTGCGCTGGTAGTTCTTGACAACGTCGGTGATGAACTGCTCGGCGTGCAAATACAAAACCCGCGCATCGGGCCGGTCGGCCAGCAGCGCGTTGCCCACCGCGTTCATCAGATGCGTCTTGCCGAGGCCGACCCCTCCGTAGATGAACAGCGGGTTGTACATCTGCCCCGGGGCGCCGGCCACGTGCAGTGCCGCCGTGCGCGCCATCTGGTTGGCGCGGCCGGGCACCAGGTTCGAAAACGTCAGCCCCAGGTTGAGCCGGTGGCGGGAGGTGATGGCCGGGGCGTTGGTCGATGCGCCAGCCAGCGTGGTGTTGAGCGATGACGCGGCAGCGGCATGCGGCGCGGTCCGATACGCTGGCTCGGACGCAGTCGGATTGCCCACGAGCGGCGACCCGACCGCCGGAGCGCGTGATGCCGCATCGCGCGGCGCCAAGTTGATTTCCAACCGCACCGATTTGCCGGCCAGCTCGGACAACACCGCTTCGATGCGGCCAGCGTACTGATTGCGAATCCAGTCGAGCTTGAAGCGGTTCGGCACCAGCAGGCACGCAGTAGCCCCGTCCACGGTGTCGGAAACGACAGCGGCCGGCAGCGGGCGGATCCAGGTGTTGAACTGTTGTTCAGGCAATTCGGCGGCAAGTCGCTCGCAGCCGCGTTGCCAGAGGTCTTCTGTCATGTTGTGAAGAACCGCGCTTTCCGGGCCCTGAAGTCTACGCGAAAGCTGCTTGAAATATCGAGTTATCCACAGCTCGCCGATGCTCGAAAGACCGACCGTTCGGCAAACCGCTGACGCTGTCACGCTGGCTTGCTTTTGACGCGGGGCTGCTTTCTTGGTCTAATCTGAGGTTGCCCGGCGATCGACCGAGCCATGACGCCTTTACGCGTTCAAGCCCAAGTCGATCCGTTGCTGCCGCTTGAGCACACCCGTCAGACCCACAAGCGCCTTCTACAAGGTGCCCTCCGTATTGCATTGGATTCGTCATGAAACGCACCTACCAAGCCTCGAAAACCCGTCGCGCCCGCACCCACGGTTTCCTGGTCCGCATGAAAACCCGTGGCGGCCGCGCCATCATCAACGCGCGTCGCGCCAAAGGTCGCAAGCGCCTCGCGGTCTGAAGCCGACCCCCCGCGTGATGCCGAACATCACACGGGGTTCAGCCGCGTGACCGCTGTGATCCACGTCATCACGCAAGCCGCAGACTTCACCCGCGTGCTCAATGCGACGTGTCGAGCTCGCTCGACGCACTTTGCGGTGCACCATCTCACAGGCGTGCCTGGCCGCAAACAGTTCAGCGGGGCTTTGGCCGTCGATCCGTTGCCCCGATCAAGCGCAGCCGAGTTGTCAACAACGGCCATCGACAGCAGGGCCGTGCCTGTGGATGAGTCTGCTCCGCGCGGGTACTGGCTGGGCTTGGTGGTGCCCAAACGACACGCCAAGCGCGCCGTCACGCGCACTTTGCTGAAGCGTCGAATCCGGGCCGCCGTAACCGATGCCTGCGGGTTGGCTCCGGGCATGTGGGTGGTCCGCTTGCGGACTCCGTTTGCGCGCACCGAATTCGTCAGCGCCGCGTCCGATCGCTTGAGCGATGCGGTCACCGACGAGCTGGCCACGCTGATGACCGCCGCCGCAGCCCGAGCCCCGCGATGAACCCGGCGACTCCTGCTTCGTCAGCGGCGCAGCGTGCGTTGATCGCCGTGGTGCGGCTGTACCGCCTGCTGCTGAGTCCGTGGCTCGGGTCATCTTGTCGGTTCGAGCCGACCTGTTCCGTCTTTGCGCTGGGCGCCCTCGAAATCCACGGGGCCGCGGTCGGCAGCTACCTGGCGGCCAAGCGTGTGCTGCGTTGCCATCCGTGGTGCGCCGGTGGTCACGATCCTGTCCCTCAAGAAAAGTTGTTCTCATGACCGAAATGCGTCGCACCCTGCTGTGGGTGGTGTTCTCGATGTCGCTCGTCCTGTTGTGGGATGCGTGGAACAAGCACAACGGAGAGCCGTCGCTGTTCGGCGGAGCCAAAGTCGCGCAAACCGCCTCCAGCGGGCCGGCGCCGGCCGGGTCGGCAGCGACCCCCATGGCAGCAGCCGTGCCGTCGGCGGCCGCAACGCCCGCAACGCCGATCGCCATGGCGTCGGCGCCGACCAGCGCCGCATTGCCATCGCAAAAAATCGAGATCACGACCGATCTGGTCAAGGCAACCGTCGACACACAGGGCGCGGCGATGGTTCGCCTCGAAATGCTTCAACAGACCGACCACACCGACCGCGAGCAAAACGTGGTGCTGTTCGACGAGTCCACCAGCCGGCTGTACAAGGCGCAGACCGGGCTGATCGCTGCACAGGGCGGGGCTGCGTTGCCGAACCACCTGACCGTGTTCAACCCGGTGCCGGGCGACCGCGCGCTGAAGGACGGCCAGGACCGGCTCGACGTCACATTCGAGTCGCCCGAGGTCGGCGGCGTCCGGCTGATCAAGACCTACACCTTCCAGCGCGGCAGCTACGTCGTCGCCGTCAAGCACGAGGTGGTCAGCGCCTCGACCGCCCCGGTGATGCCGCAGGTCTACTACCAGCTCGTGCGCGACGGCAATGCGCCGGCCGGCGAGTCGAGCTTCTATTTCACCTTCACCGGACCGGCGGTCTACACCGACTTGAACAAGTTCAAGAAGGTCGAATTCAAGGACATCGAAACGCGCACCGCCGCCGACAAACCCGACCACGACACCGCCGCCGACAACGGCTGGGTCGCGATGGTGCAGCACTACTTTGCGAGCGCCTGGTTGCTCGGCGCCACCACCGACGACAAGCGCCCGCGCGAGTTCTTCACGCGCAAGGTCGACGCCAACCAATATGCGGTCGGCATGATCGTGCCGCTGGGCACGCTGGCCCCCGGCGCCACCCAGACGCTGGACGCGCGCCTGTTCGCCGGTCCGCAGGAAGAAGACAAGCTGAGCCAGCTCGCGCCCGGACTCGAACTGGTCAAGGATTACGGCTGGCTCACCGTGCTGTCGAAACCGCTGTTCTGGTTGCTGACGCAGTTGCACAAGCTGATCGGCAACTGGGGCTGGGCCATCGTCGGCCTGGTGGTGCTGCTGAAGATCGCGTTCTACTGGCTCAACGCCACCGCGTATCGGTCGATGGCGAAGATGAAGGCGGTGAACCCGCGCGTGATGGAAATGCGCGAGCGGCTCAAAGACAAGCCGCAGCAGATGCAGCAGGAGATGATGCGCATCTACCGCGAAGAAAAAGTCAACCCGCTGGGCGGCTGCCTGCCGATCTTCGTGCAAATGCCGTTTTTCATCGCGCTGTACTGGGTGTTGCTGGCCAGCGTGGAGATGCGCAACGCGCCGTGGATCGGCTGGATCGGCGACCTCTCGGCCAAGGACCCGTACTTCATCCTGCCGGTGCTGATGACGCTCACCAGCTTGTTCCAGACCTGGTTGAACCCGACCCCGGCCGACCCGATGCAAGCCAAGATGATGTGGATCATGCCGCTGGTGTTCTCGATCATGTTCTTCGTGTTCCCGGCCGGTTTGGTGCTGTACTGGCTGACCAACAACATCCTGTCGATCGCGCAGCAGTACATGATCAACAAGCAGCTCGGCGTGCTGGGCAAGTAGGGCTCGGCGGGACCGGTCGGCGGCGAGGTCATCACACCCGAGAATCCGCCGCATGCTGCCGCGCCACCACGATCCGATCGTCGCCATCGCCACCGCGCCGGGCCGGGCTGCAGTGGGCATCGTGCGGGTCTCGGGCCGCGAGCTGCGCCCGCTGATCGCCGCGCTGTGCCCGCGGCCACTGGTGGCTCGGCACGCCAGCTACGGGCCGTTTCTGGATGGCGACGGCGCACCGATCGACCACGGTCTGGCGATCCACTTCCCCGCCCCGCAGTCGTACACCGGCGAAGACGTGCTCGAGCTGCAGGCCCACGGCGGCCCGGTGGTGCTGCAATTGCTGCTGGCGCGCTGCCTCGAAGCTGCGCAGGCCATCGACGCCGCCACCGGTCTGGCGATGCTGCCCGGCCTGCGGCTGGCGATGCCCGGCGAATTCACCGAACGCGCCTACCTCAACGACAAGCTCGACCTGGCGCAGGCCGAAGCGGTCAGCGACCTGATCGACGCCAGCACCGAGGCGGCGGCGCGTTCGGCCACGCGCTCGCTCAGCGGCGGATTCTCGGCCGAGATCCGCGCACTCGATCAGCAGCTGATGCGCTTACGCATGCTGGTCGAGGCGACGCTCGACTTCCCCGAAGAAGACATCGACTTCTTGCAGCAGGCCGATGCGCACGGGCAGCTGGCGGCGATCACCGAAAAGTTGCGCCGCATCGAAGACCACACGCGCCAGGGCGCGCTGCTGCGCGACGGCATCACGGTCGTGATCGCCGGGCAGCCCAACGTCGGTAAAAGCTCGCTTTTGAACGCGTTGGCAGGTGCTGAGCTGGCCATCGTCACGCCGATCCCCGGCACCACGCGCGACAAGGTCAGCCAGACGATCCAGATCGAAGGCGTGCCGGTGCATGTGATCGACACCGCCGGACTGCGTGACACCGACGACACGATTGAGCGCATCGGTATCGAACGCAGTTGGAGCGAGATCGATGCCGCCGATGCACTGCTGTTTCTGCACGACCTGACGCGTCTGGACGACGCGCCCCATGACGCGGGCGACGCAGCCATCCGCCAGCGGTTGCCGCAGGCGCTGATCGACGCGGGACGCGTGCTCGATGTCTACAACAAGGCCGATGTGCCCGCAGCCACCGAAGCGGCTGCGCTTGATCCCTCGGGCCTGCGGCTGTCCGCCAAGACCGGCGTCGGCCTCGATGCCTTGCGCCAACGGCTGCTCGAACTGGCCGGCTGGCACGCGCACCCCGAAGGCGTTTACACCGCGCGCGCGCGCCACATGCAGGCGCTGCAACAGACGGGGTCGCACGTCGATGAAGCGACGCGTCGCCTGAACGACAAGAACCCGGCGCTCGACCTGCTGGCCGAGGAG
>JANMTL010000104.1:0-1793 GCA_031390425.1 Rhizobacter sp. | reverse complement strand
CTTCGACGGTGGACGTTGCAGGTGGTGATGACAAGGGCGAGGCTCGGCGCGGTTGCGAAAGGCTCAGGTCACGCGCGCCGGGTTGTTCGGGTGCGTGGTCCAGTTGGCGTATTCGCCACTCACCCATTGTCCGGTACGTGGATCGGTCTGCCCCGGTTTGAGCGCATGCATCGTGATGCACTCCGGCACCGGGCACACCGAGACGCAGAGGTTGCAGCCGACGCACTCGGCGTCGATCACTTCGAAGTGCCGCCTGCCGTCTTTCGTGGCGGTGATCGCCTGGTGCGAGGTGTCTTCGCAGACGACATGGCAGCGGCCGCAGGCGATGCACTTCGATTGGTCGATCCGTGCCTTCTCGATGTGGTTGAGGTTCAGCTGGTTCCAGTCGACGATCGACGGCACCGCACGGCCGCGGAACGCGTCGATGTTGTGGAAGCCTTTCGCGTCCATGTACTCCGAGAGGCCGTCGCACATGTCCTGCACGATCTTGAAACCGTAGGTCATCGCGGCGGTGCAGACCTGCACGTTGCCGCAGCCGAGGGCGATGTATTCGGCCGCGTCGCGCCAGTTCGTGATGCCGCCGATGCCCGAGATCGGCAGGTAGGCGGTGGCCGGTGTGCGGGCGATCTCGGCCACCATGTTTTGCGCGATCGGCTTCACGGCCGGGCCGCAGTAGCCGCCGTGCGAGCCGAAGCCGCCGGTGTTCGGGTAGATCAGCAGCGAGTCGAGGTCGACGCCCATCACCGAATTGATCGTGTTGATCAGCGAGACGGCGTCGGCACCACCGCGATGCGCGGCGAGCGCGGGCGGCTTGATGTCGGCCACGTTCGGCGTGAGCTTCACGATCACCGGCAGACGGGTGTACTGCTTGCACCAGCGCGTCACCATCTCGATGTACTCGGGCACCTGGCCGACGGCCGAGCCCATGCCGCGCTCGCTCATGCCGTGCGGGCAGCCAAAGTTGAGCTCGATGCCGTCGGCGCCGGTGTCTTCCACCTGCGGCAGGATCGTTTTCCAGGCGTCTTCCATGCAAGGCACCATCAGCGACACCACCATGGCGCGGTCGGGCCAGTTGCGTTTGACGCGCGCGATCTCTGCCAGGTTGGTCTCGAGCGGCCGGTCGGTGATGAGCTCGATGTTGTTGAAGCCGATCAGGTGCCGGTCGTGCGAGTAGAGCGCTGCATAGCGCGGGCCGTTGACATTGACGATCGCCGGGCCGGCTTCGCCGAGCGTCTTCCAGACGACGCCGCCCCAGCCGGCCTCGAACGCGCGCACGACGTTGTATTCCTTGTCGGTCGGCGGCGCCGACGCGAGCCAGAACGGGTTGGGGCTCTTGATGCCCAGGAAGTTGCTGCGCAGGTCAGCCATGTCGCACCTGTGGCGTCGCCGAGTTCGAGGTGGCGGTGGCTTTTTCGGTCGGGCCGCGCAGCGCCAGGTCGATGGACACGGCGGCGCGCTTGCCGTGCTCGACCGCTTCGACGGTCAGGTCGCGTCCGCCGTGGCGACAGTCGCCGCCGGCCCAGACGCGCGGGTGGCTGGTGCGGCCGTCATCGTCGGTGGCGATGCGCCCGTCTTTCAGTGCGATCGTCGTGCCCGCCGGTTCGGCGACATAGGTCTGGCCGATGGCGCTCAGCAGCATGTCGGCTTCGAGCGTGAACTGCTCGCCGGTCTCGACCAGCTTGCCGTCCACGAGCATCGTTTCTGCAAAGCGCACGCCGCGCAACTCGCCGGCCTCGCGGAGCATTTCCTTGGGCGCGGCCCAGTGGCGGATCGCCACCCCGTTGGTCTGCGCC
>JANMTL010000063.1:0-5639 GCA_031390425.1 Rhizobacter sp. | reverse complement strand
ACCGCGTAGACGCGTGGCGTCTCGTGCGCCGCCGATGCAGCTTTTGCAGCCGGTGCGATCGCGCGCAAGCGCCGACCTTCGAGCAACGCAGTGGCGCGTGTGTCACCGGTCAACAGCGGACGGATTTCGGTTGATATGCGATCGGCACTGGCACTGGCACTGGCACTGGCACTGGCACCGATCTGCGGTGTCGGTTCGGACGCCGCCATCGACGCTGGTATCGGCGCCCCCGTCGATGCCGATGCCGATGCCGATGCCGGTGCTGGTGCCGGTGCCGGTGCCGACGGCGATGAAGCAGAGGCAACCGGCGTCGACACGGCCTCAGCGATCGCGACCTTCGAGACCTCGTGCGCAACAGCCGACCGGGGATGCGCTTGAGCCTGCAGCCGATCGGGCACGTGGCTCAGCACCAACGCCATCACACCGGCCGCCGCCATCGACGTCACCGCCGCCGAGGCACCGGCGATGCGGGACGCGCTCCACGCCCGCGGGCCGATCATCCTCGGGCGCATCCCGGAGGCGATCAGCACCCGGCAACGGTGGCCGCCGAGTTCGATGCTGGCGGTGCGCAAGTACAGCAGGGTCGACTCGTGCGACTCATGGCCGGGGTCGACCGGCACGATCCGCTCGGGCCACGTCGCAGCGCCAGGGCGTTCGCGGCTGCCGTGTTTCGACGCAAAAAGCGCCACTTGCCTCGGCGTTAGCGGCGCGATGAAGTCGTCGCTGAAGGCGGCGTTGAGCGGGCCGTCAGGTGCAGCCGATCCCACGCCGGGGTTGGCCTGCGGCACGAATGGCAGCACGACGATGCCGATGGAGCGCACATGGTCGGACGTGATGCGGCGTGCCAACCCGTGTCGGTTGTGCCAGGCCACCACCTGGGCGACCAGTTCGTCGATGCTCGGCGATTCCATGGTTGCCGCCGATTGTCCGAGCCTGCCGCAGGCGCTGAAGACCGGAACAGACGGGTCCGCGCCGCCCAATCACCGGCGCCGCACGGTCCGCACCCCGCCGACCTGCCCGACCCGGCCCAGCACATGCGCGAGGCGCGCCGCATCGGCCACCTCGACGGTGAACGTCATCCGGGCGGTGCCGCCGCCCGCACCCTCGTGGGCCTGCGTCTCCACGCCGGTGACGTTCATTCGGTCTTTCGAGAACACCTCGGTGATGTCGCGCAGCAAGCCTTGGCGATCCGACGCCTCGACGACGACATCGACCGGGTACAGCGCCTCCTTGCCACCGCGCGGTGTGCCCCAGGTGACGCCGATCAAGCGTTCCGGCGAGCGCTGCACCATTTGCCTGAAGTTGGCGCAGCCGTGCCGGTGGATCGCCACGCCCCGACCGCGCGTCACGTAGCCACCGATCGCATCGGGCGGCGCCGGGCGGCAGCAGCGCGACAACGTCGTCAGCAGCGACTCGACACCGACCACCAGCACGCCGCCCTTGGGCGACTCGCCTTCGGGTCGGCCCTTGCGCAGCGCGATCAGGTCGTCGGCCGACGGCAGCGGCTCGGGGGGCTTCAGCAGCGTTTCGATGTTGCGCAGCGAGAACTCGTCCTTGCCGACCACCGCGAACAACGCATCGGCCTGCCGGAAGCCGAGCTGCCCGGCCAGATCGTCCAGCTTGACGGCGGTCTTGCCGATGCGTTGCAGCAGCCGCTCGACCGCCTCGCGTCCGCGCGCGATCGTCTCGGCCTGGGCCCGAAGATTGAACCAGGCGCGCACCTTGGCCTTCGAGCGCGGACTTTGCAGATAGCCCAGCTCGCCGTTGAGCCAGTCCATCGACGGGCCGCCCTCTTTGGCCACCGTCACCTCGACCGTTTGACCGTTTTTCAGCGGCGTGTTCAGCGGCACCATGGCACCGTCGACCTTGGCGCCCCGGCAGCGGTGACCGAGGTCGGTGTGCACCGCATAAGCAAAGTCGATCGGTGTGGCGCCGGTGGTCAGTTCGATCACTGCGGCCTGCGGCGTGAAGACGTAAATGCGGTCGTCGAAGGTCGCACCGGCGTCGATCCCGGTCTCCGACTTCGAACGGGCCGCAGTGTCCTGCCCGACGAAATCGCGCTCCCAGGCCAGCAACTGGCGCAGCACGCTCTTGCGGGCTTCGGCGAGTTGCGCGTCGAAATCGGAATCGGCTGCCACCGCACCGGCATAGCCCTTGACCCCGGCCTCTTTGTAAGCCCAGTGTGCGGCGACGCCATGCTCGGCATGCTCGTGCATCGCCTGGGTGCGGATCTGCACCTCGACCGGCCGGCTCGCATCGTCGAGCACCACGGTGTGCAGCGACTGGTAGCCGTTGGGTTTGGGGCGCGCGATGTAGTCGTCGAACTCGTCGGCGACGGGCGGCAGCAGTTCGTGCACCAGGCCGAGGGCGGCGTAGCAAGCGGGCACGTCGGCGACGATGACGCGCAGCGCGCGAACGTCGAGCACCCGGTCGAAGTCGAGGTGCTTGCCCTGCATCTTCTTCCAGATGCTGTACAGGTGCTTCGGTCGGCCCTGCACCTCAGCGGCGATGCCGTGGACGTGCAGTTGCTCGGCCAGACGCTGGCGAAACGCCTCGACCTGCCGCTCGCGCTCGACCCGCTTCTCGTCGAGCAGGCGCGCGACGGTCTGGTAGTGAACGGGTTCCAGGAAGCGGAACGCCAGGTCCTCGATCTCCCACTTGATCTGCCAGATGCCCAATCGGTTGGCGAGCGGTGCGAACACCTGTATCGATTCGCGCGCCAGCGTCTCTGGGCAGGGCTGCTTGCTGGCCGCATAGAAACGCAGCGTCTGCAGGCGCGACGCGAGGCGCAGCAGCACGACCCGCAGATCGCGCGAGAACGCCAGCAGCATCTTGCGCACGCGCTCGGTCTGCTGCGCCTGTTGCTCGAAGCCGCGCTGATCGCCTTCGAACTGCGCTTGCCGCGCGGCACGTTGGATCTGAACCAGCTTGCGGGTGTGCATCACCAAGCTGGCGTGCGACGGACCGAAGGCCTTCGCCACCACCTCCTCGGGCTTTTGCAGGTAGTCGCCAGCGTAGACCAGGTACGCCGCCGCACGCATCGACGGTGCGGCGCCGATGCCGTCGAGAATCTCGCTGACGCCGTCGGCGTGCTGCAGCGCGTCGGCGCCGGTGTCCAGCCGCTGGCCTGCCAGCAGCGGCTCGGCGAAGGCGCGCGCACGTTGCACCTGCGCCTCGGTGTCGCCGTTCGCGGCAGCGTCGGCCGACCCTGCATCGGTCAGCAAAACGATCGGTGCCGCGCTCGCACGCGCCGCAAGCACGCCGGTCTTCATGCGGCCAGCAGGAACTCCCGCACGACGTGGACCTGGTCGTCGGTGACGAGCGTCGGCGCGTGACCCACACCGTCGAACTGGTGCAACCGGGCGTGCGGGCCTCGGCCGGTCATCGCCTGTGCGGTGTCGGCGGTCAGCAGGTCGGAATCGGCGCCGCGCAGCAGCAGCGTCGGGCAGGCGATCGCGTCATACGCGCGCCACAACGCGGCCTCGCCTGCGGCCACCATCTCGGGCGTGGTCACCTTGAACGGCGCGGCCATCGCCGGGTCGTAGTGCAGCCGAACACCGCCGTCTTCCGTCGGCCGCAGCATCGGCCGCGTCAGCGCGAGCCATTGCTCCCGTGTGTGCGGCCCGAAGCCCTTCGAGATCGTCAACAGGTAATCAGCCGCGTCGTCGACCGTGTCCCAACGCATCGGCAAGCCGAGGTAGGCGCCGATGCGCGCGATGGCCTTGGGCTCAAGCACCGGGCCCACGTCGTTGAGCACCAGGCGGCTGATCGGCGACGGCGACGGCGCAGATACCAACGCAGCCACGCCCATGCCGATCAACCCGCCCATCGAGGTGCCGACCCAGTGCACGGTCTCGGCGTTGACGCGCGCCAGCAGCGTCACCATGTCGGCCACGTAGCGCGGGATGCCGTACTCCATCGGGTTCCTCAGGCGATCGGATTCGCCGCGACCGGCGATGTCCGGGCAGACAACCCGGTAGCGATCGCTCATCGCCGCGGCCAGCACGTCGAAATCACGGCCCTGCCGTGTCAAGCCGTGCACGCACACCAACACACGCGGGTTGGCCGGGTCGCCCCATTCCGAGTACGCGACACGGTGCAAGCCGCTGGTGTCGACGCAGGGGACGTGATGCAGGCGCGGAGTGTTCATCGGAGCATCGTATCAACGCGCCGTCGCCCGCGAGCGCGCCGGGAAGCTCACTTCAGCATCTGCACCGTCCCGCTGACGGTGACTGACACGCTGGCCATCCCGGCCTCGACTGGCAGCGCCGCATCGGCCATCGCCGACATCGCCTTGGCCCGGTACATCACCGGCTCCGGCACGCCGCCCTGGTCGTTGCCATTGACGCTGACCTCGCGCACCAGGTAGCTCGCATAGCCGAACTGTTGGGTGACCGCCGCGGCCTGCGCGCGGTAGCGGGTGATCGCCTGTGCGGTCACGCCCCCTTCGGCTTTTTCGCGGTGCTCACGCGACAGGCCCTGCGTCACCCGCGCGATCGTCATCGTCTGTACGCGACCCGCCAACTGGCTGATGCCCGGCAGATCGCGGCCTTCGATCACCAACTCGGCGGTGCCCTGCCAGCCGGAAAAGGCGCCCTTCGGCGAATACCGTGGGTGCAGCGAGAAATTGCCGGTGCGCACGTCGATCTGACCGGCACGCGCCACCGACTTCGCCTCGGCCAGCGCCGCATCGAGCGCCTGCTTCAACGCGGTCTGCACCGCGATGGCGTCCGGGCCTTCGCGCGTCGTGGTCAAGGTGACGGCCATCAAGTCGCGGGTGACCTCGACGCTCGCCGTCGCAGTGAGCGCGACCACACCGGTCGGCGGCGCCGACTCGGCCGCCAGTGCCGCAGTGGAACACCACGCCGCAGCACAAACAGCCCCCCACGTGCGCCAACAGGGGGACCGGGACGAACGCAGGCGGATCAGGCTCATGGTGGGTGAATTCCTCGACAGCGCGGACTGCGCCCAGGCAGGCTAACGCGGGTCGACGCGGTGCCGATGACGACCTGCTGCGACGCGCGTCAGGATGGCTGCTTCGGATATTTGTAACAGAGGGTCAGAACCGCCCGAAAATGGCTGTGCAGCCGCGCAGAATCTCGCTTGTTACAAATAGGAGAGTGCCATGACCGCCGCCACCCCAGCCCGAGCCGACCGCGTGGTCGTCGTCGACGACGACGCCCGCATCCGCGATCTGCTGCGCCGCTATCTGACGCAGGAAGGCTTCGAGGTGCTGCTGGCCGAAGACGCCAAGGCGCTGAACCGGGTGCTGACGCGCGAGACCATCGACCTGATCGTGCTCGACCTGATGCTGCCCGGCGAAGACGGTTTGTCGATCTGCCGCCGCCTGCGCGCTGCCATCGAGCTGACGCCGATCATCATGCTGACTGCCAAGGTCGAGGACGTCGACCGCATCGTGGGCCTCGAAGTCGGCGCCGACGACTACCTGCCCAAGCCGTTCAACCCGCGCGAGCTGCTGGCGCGCATCCACGCGGTGTTGCGCCGCCGCCCGTCGCTCGAAGCGCCCGGCGCCCCGTCCAAGGAAGCGCTGACGGTGACCTTCGGCCCGTTCGAGTTCGACCTGGCGCTGCGCCGCTTGTCGAAGGAAGGCGAGCAAATGTCGCTGACCACCGGCGAAT
>JANMTL010000008.1:0-10444 GCA_031390425.1 Rhizobacter sp. | reverse complement strand
GTCGGTGCCGGTGCGCGACCGCTGGGTGCCGCCGAGGCGTCCAACGAAGACCACAGCCTTGTGTCTTCGATGGCGATGCCGAACCCCTAAAATTCGAGGCGGCTTCGCTTCGCGCCAGCCTGCTGTCAAAACCTGCTTTCGTAATTTCACCGAGTCCGAGTCATGACCCACGTCGTCACCGAATCCTGCATCCGCTGCAAGTACACCGATTGCGTGGACGTGTGCCCCGTCGACTGCTTCCGGGAAGGCCCGAACTTCCTCACGATCGACCCGGACGAGTGCATCGACTGCGCGGTCTGCATCCCCGAGTGCCCGGTCAACGCGATCATGCCGGAGGAAGACGTGCCCGGCGACCAGCAGCACATGATCAAGCTCAACGCCGATCTGTCGCGCATCGGTTGGCCCAGCATCACCAAGCGCAAGCCTGCGCTGCCCGATGCGGACGAGTGGAAAGACAAGACCGGCAAGCTGCCGGAGTTGCTGCGCTGAGCGTCGGCCAGCCACACAGTCCACCGATTTTTTTCGCGGTTCGCAGCTTGCAGGACCGCACGGTGATGGATGCCGCCGCACCGATCCACACCGACGCGCTGGTGATCGGCGCCGGGCCGGTCGGCCTGTTCCAGGTGTTCCAGTTGGGGTTGCTCGAAATCGCCTGTCATGTCGTCGACAGCCTGCCCGCACCCGGTGGCCAATGCACCGAGCTGTACCCCGACAAACCGATCTACGACATCCCCGCCGTACCGATGTGCACCGGCCGCGAACTGGTCGAGCGATTGCTGACGCAGATCGCGCCGATGCGGCCGAGGTTTCACCTGTCGCAGCAGGTGAGCACCCTCGAGCCCCGAGACGATGGCAGCTTCGACGTCACCACCTCCACCGGCACGCGGTTTCTCGCGCGCACGGTCTTCATCGCCGGAGGCGTCGGTTCGTTCCAGCCTCGACATTTGAAGCTCGATGGCATCGATCGCTTCTTCGGACGGCAGGTGTTCCACACCGGCGATGCGCGGCCGTCGGCTGCGGGGCAGCACGTCGTTGTGCTGGGCGAGGACGATGCTGCGCTCGAAGCCGCGCTGTTGCTCGCCGATGCCGAACAAGCAGCTCGGCCCGCCAGCGTCACGCTGATGCATCGCCGTGATGCTTTCACCGCAGCACCGAGCACCGTCGATCGGATGCGTGCCGCTTGCGCCGTCGGTCGCCTGCGCTTCGTCGCCGCACAAGCGATCGGCTGGGGCGCCACCGATGACACCTTGACCCACCTTACCCTCGCCAACGCGGACGGCAGCACATCGTCGCTGCCGACCGATCTGCTGATCGTGCTGTGGGGCCTGAGCCCGAAGCTCGGACCGATCGCCGACTGGGGTGTGCAGCTCGAACGCAAGCAGATCGTCGTCGATACCCAGAAGTTCGAGACCCGCGTGCCGCGACTCTTTGCGGTCGGTGACGTCAATACCTATCCCGGCAAGAAAAAGCTGATCGTCTGCGGCTTCCACGAAGCGACGATGGCTGCGTACGCCGCCGCGCCCTACGTCTTCCCCGATCGACCGGTGCAGGTCCAGTACACGACGACCAGCACGCGGCTGCATCGCTTGCTGGGCGTGGCACCCGACGCGTGAGCTTGCGGAGCGAGGCCGCTCCCGTGAACTACACCGTCGCCGTCCGCGCGCTGTGCGAGTTCACCGCCAAGGCGGGCGATCTCGATCTGCGCTTCACGCCGTCGGCCACCGCGCTCGAAGGCCTGGCGGGGCACGCGATCGTGGCTTCGAGGCGGACTCAAAGGGGCGACGGCTACGAAGCCGAAGTCGGCGTCAGCGGCGCATTCGACGGCCTGACCGTGCGCGGCCGCGCCGACGGCTTCGATGCGAAGCGCCATCGCCTCGACGAGGTCAAGACCTTTCGCGGTGACCTCGACGCGATGCCCGCCAACCGCCGCGCGCTGCACTGGGCGCAAGTGCAGACCTACGGTGCGCTGCTGTGCGCCGAGCGCGGCCTGGCCGAGGTTGAGTTGGCGCTGGTGTATTTCGATGTGGCGACGCAGGACGAGACGGTGCTGATCGAACGACACACCGCCGCCGCGCTGCAGCAGTTGTTCGAAGACCGCTGCAGGCGCTTTCGCGACTGGGCGATGCAGGAGGCCGCCCATCGCCGCGCACGCGATGCGGGGCTGGGCAGGCTGCATTTTCCGCACGCCGAGTTCCGCCCCGGCCAACGTCCGCTCTCCGAAGCCGTCTACAAGGCCGCGGTCGTCGGCCGCTGCCTGATCGCGCAGGCGCCCACCGGCATCGGCAAGACGGTCGGCACGCTGTTCCCGCTGCTGAAAGCGTGCACTACGCAGGCGATCGACAAGGTGTTCTTTCTGACCGCGAAAACCCCGGGCCGTGCGCTGGCGCTCGACGCGCTGCAGGTCATCCGCGACAGCGCACCGAGCCTGCCGCTGCGCGTGATCGAACTGGTCGCGCGCGAAAAATCCTGCGAGCACCCGGACAAGGCTTGCCACGGCGACTCGTGCCCGCTGGCGCGCGGCTTCTACGACCGGCTGGCACCCGCACGCGCCGCTGCGATCACACAGCCGGTGCTCAACAAGGCCACGCTGCGCGAGGTCGCGCTGACGCACCAGGTCTGCCCGTACTACCTGTCGCAGGAGCTGGTGCGCTGGAGCGATGTGGTGGTCGGCGACTACAACCACTGGTTCGACCTGAACGCGCTGCTGCACGGCCTGACGCTGGCGCACGAATGGCGCGTCGGCGTGCTGGTCGACGAGGCGCACAACCTGATCGAGCGCGGGCGGCAAATGTATTCGGCGTCGCTGCGTCACGCCGATCTGCGTGCCGTGTTGCCGAAGGCGCCCGCCGAGCTGCGGCCCGCGCTGCGGCGGCTCGACAGGTGCTGGCTGGCCATCGAGGACGCGCAGGTCGACGGCGAGCACAGCGTGCCCTACCGCGTCTATCCCAGCCCGCGCCCGGACCTGATCGCGGCGCTGCAGCAGGTGGTGTCGGCGGTCACCGATCACCTGGCCGAGCGGCCGGCACTCGATTCGCCGCTGCTGCGCCTCTACTTCGACGCGCTGCACTTCACGCGGATGCACGAAGACTTCGGCGACCACTCGCTGTTCGACGTGACGCTGGACGATGCGTCGAGCGATTCGGTGCTGTGCCTGCGCAACGTGGTGCCGGCGCCGTTCCTGAAACCGCGCTTTGCAGCCGCCCACACGAGCACGCTGTTCTCGGCCACGCTGAACCCGGTGGACTACGTCTGCGACCTGCTGGGCTTGCCGCAAGACACCGCGTGCATCGACGTGCCAGCGCCGTTCGATGCCGAACAACTGCGCGTCGATGTGATCGACGGCGTGTCCACGCGCTACCGGCATCGGGCGGATTCGCGGTCGCCCATCGTCGATCTGATGGCCGCGCAGTTCACCGAGGCGCCCGGCAACTACCTCGCGTTCTTCAGCAGCTTCGATTACCTGCAAAGCGTGCTGAGCGTCCTGCGCGATCGGTACCCCGACCTCCCGGTGTGGGAGCAATCGCGCGCGATGGACGAGGCCGCGCGCGCGCACTTTCTGGCCGGCTTCACGCCGACCGGCCGAGGCATTGGCTTCGCGGTGCTGGGCGGCGCATTCGCCGAAGGCATCGACCTGCCCGGCACGCGCCTGATCGGCGCCTTCATCGCGACGCTGGGGCTGCCGCAACTGAACCCGGTCAACGAGCAGATCAAGGACCGGATGGAGCAGATGTTCGGCGCAGGCCGCGGCCACGACTACGCCTACCTGTACCCGGGCCTGCACAAAGTGGTGCAGGCGGCGGGCCGGGTGATCCGCGGGCCGACCGATCGCGGTGTGGTCGTGCTGATCGACGACCGCTACCGGCGGCCCAAGGTGCAGCGGCTGCTGCCGAAGTGGTGGTCCGTTGCGCCGCAAGCCGCGCTGCCGACCTGAGTTTTGTGTGAGGCCGGCCGAACGAACACACCGCCTTCGCAGACCCTGGACAGCTGCCTCACTCGGGCCGTGACCAGTCCGAACGGAGCATTGCGCCGACCCGCTGACACCGGCGCAGCGTCACAAACGAGCCGTAACGTTTGATGACAAGTGTAAAGATGAGGAGGGGACGCATATGGTGCAGACCACCGGGGCATCGCTGCCTATTGCTTTGCTGTGCAGCGGCGCGTTGCTGTTCGGCGGTCTGCTTGCGCCTAAAGTGGCGCGCGCAGATGGCGACTCCGCTCGCAATAAAGGGGTGGCCTGGCTCATACAGCAGCAACGCGGCGATGGTTCATGGGCAAGTGTCGACGGCACGCTCGCGGTTCAGGCCACCTCGAGTGCCCTCGCAGCCTTGAAGGCGGCCGGGGTGTCCCGTTCGCCGTCCTTTGGCGCCGCCAGTGGCTGGCTGGTCAATGCCGATGCCGACAGTGTCGATTCGATCGCTCGCAAGGTCGAAGGCCTGGTCGCAGCGGGCCTGACGGCCTCCGCGCAAACCGAGGCCGATCGGCTCTATGGCCTGCGTTCGCTCGCCATCAGTGCCACCTGGAGTGGCTACGGTGGCAGCGGCATCGACCATGTCGACACCGCCCTGGGCCTGAGCGCCCTGCGCACGGGAGACATCAACTACCTGAGCAAAACATCGCCGCTGGCCGGTGCGCTGTGCAGCTTGGCACTCGGACGCGTCCCGGTGGCCACGGGCAAGCAGGCCTGGCCTCCGACCCAGACCAGCCTGGGCCAAAGCCCGGCACAGGGCCGACCCTCCGTGGTGGCAACGGCGCTGGTGCTCCATGAACTGCGCGCCCTGCAACTGCGCACCGGTTTCCCCTCGGTCACCTGCAACTCGGTCAACTACACCTTGGCGACGTTGCAATCCGAAGGGCAGGCCTGGCTGCTCGATCAGCAAAACGCCGATGGCGGATTCGGGGAGCAGCGTACCGACGGCAGCAAGGGCCCATCGATGGTCCTGGTGACCGCGCTGGCGCTGCGCCAGCTCAATGGCCTGGCCAGCCCGCCACAGCCTCAAACCACGAATGCACTGAACTGGCTGCTCGGTCAGCAGGACAGTGTCTCCGGGCACTGGCGCAACGACCCCTTGGTTACGGCAACGGCGCTGGCCGCGCTGCCACCGGCTGCCGGTGTTCAGCTCACCGACTCCGATCGGGACGGAATCCCCGATCGCATCGAACAAGTCTTGAGCGGCGCCAACCCAGCGCTGGCCGACGCCAGAAGCCATCTCGACCCACCCAGTTTGGCCATTGCAGGTGCGACCACCAGCGGCTTTGCGGCAGGAGCCATCTTGGGGCGGGCCTTTGATTACAGCCTGTCGGGCGTCGGCACGGCCGCCCTGTCTTCAGGCAGCCTGCCGCCTGGGCTGAGTTTGAACGCCACGACCGGGCGCATCAGCGGCGTGCCGACCCGACTCGGCGCCTACAGCTTCGACTACCGGGTCGGGGCTTCCGAGCTTGCCATCGGGCGCATCGATGTCGAGGTTGCAGCCGCCGACCCGGTCGGCGACGTGCCGCTGCCGGGCTGGGCCATCGCGCTGCTCGCAGGCTTACTCGGCGCTTCTGCAGTGAAGCATCAACGTCGGCGGGTTTGATGCCCACGATCCTTCTCACCACCTTCCAGGCTGCCATGCGCCCATTCACCCGTCTTGCACCGGTCCGTTTTTTCGCGGTTACCGCGTTGGCGTTGGCGATTGCGTCGCCCGGCAACTCCCTGGCGGCACCGCCGCTGGCATTTCCGTCGCTCACCGAAGAATCGGTGCAAAAACTGAGGCAAAGCGTTGCGCCGTTCGAGACTCCGGCGCGCTCCGCCCTGCGCCTCAAGCTCGACGGCTTGCGCGATGAAGTCGAAGCACCCGGCGATGCGTCGGGCGACACGGTCCCATCGTCCGACCCGAGTACGACGCGCCGCCCGCACGGCGCCGCGACCAGCACGCTGCTGCGGCCTGCCATTGCCCGAGAAGCGGCGGCGGCCCACCGCGCCGAATTGCAGGTGATGCGCAGCGAGGTGACGCGCGAGTTGGCGGATCTGCAAGACCGCGCACGCAGTCTGGGTGTCGACTTCGGTTCGCCCGACACGGCACGGTCGATTCGGCTGGTGGGCGAGCGCTTCGAGCGCCTCGACGCGGCACTCGGCCGCCTCGAGAAGGCCGAGGACGCCGGCGCAGCCCGCGCGGCGCAACGCGCACTCGCACAGTTGCTGTCCGAACTGACTCCCGCTGCCGATGTCGTTTCGTTGGCACCGGTGCCCACACTCGCTCCTTCGCGCGCCTTGCGCCGTCCCCCCGGGCAGGGCGAGATCAGCACGTCGTTGCCTCAGTACGCCCAGGACAGCCTGCGCCGTTCGCCAGACCTGGCGGAACTGCCGCGAGGTTTCGCCATGTTCAAGGTGGCCCGCGCGTTGCCTCCGGTGGCCCCCGAGGCCACCACTGACTGCTCGGCCGTGGCCGCCGACACCGCCGCCGACGGGGCGGAAGTGCTGCTCACGCCGCAAGTGCGCGCGCTCGCCGCCAGCCTGCAGTACTCGCCGCCGCGCATCTTGAGCTGGATGCTCAAGGAAGTGGCCTTCGAGCCCTACTGGGGCTCGCTCAAGGGTTCGGCCGGCGTGTTGCAAACGCGCGCAGGAAACGCCACCGACCAGGCCAGTTTGCTGATCGCGCTGCTGCGCGCGTCCAACATACCCGCACGCTATGTGCGCGGCACGGTGGCCCTGCGCGACGCGCAGCCCACGGACAACGCCAGCAGCCGAGTCCAACGCTGGCTGGGCACCAAAAACTACAGCGGCTCGATCGGCTACCTCGGCACCGCGGGTGGCGTCCCGAGCGGCACCTACTTCTTCAACGGCTCGCCACAAGGCGTTTCGTTCGACCATGTGTGGGTGCAAGCCTGTGTGCCTTTCGCTGCGTATCGGGGCAGCCAGGCCGATGTCGGCGGCTACCGCTGGGTGCCGCTCGACCCTTCCATCAAGGATCACGACTACCAAGCCGGCATTGCCGTCAACGTGCCGCTCGACGCCGGCTTCTACAGCACCTACCTCGCCAACCGCAAAGACCAGTTGCCACCGGCCTACTATGCCGACCGCGTCGAGGCGGCTGCCCGTGTCGGCAAGTCCGATGCATCGGTGCAAGACGTTCCTTACCGCGGCACGCCGCGCGTGCATCGCCTGGATGTGCTGCCCAGCACGCCACCGTTCGTCGTGAGCCAGTTCACCAACTGGCCGGGCAGCACCAGCCCGGAAACCGCAGCCATCCCGGACGCGCATAGGCACCGGTTCGTGGTCACGGTCAAGAACAGCAGCAACGCTGTGTTGGCCAGCAGCACCGTCAGCCTGCCGCAGAGCGTGTTCAAGCGCATCACCGTCTCGTACGCGCCCTCCGCAGCCAGCCTGTCCGCGTGGAACACCTGGGGCGGCGCCTTGAGCGCATTGCCTGTGGGCAGTGTCAACGTGTATCCGCAGGTCAAGCTCGACGGTGCCGTGCTCGCCAGCGGCAGTGCCGCGCCAGCGATGGCGCTGGGTGCACTGCACAACATCACGATGAAGCTCACCCAGGGCGAGGAAACCGACGGCCGCTGCATCGCCGACAGCGGTGTCGGCACCGACGTCAACGACAGCGACATCACTTGCCTCAACAAGACCGTCTACAACAACGTCAAAGCCGGGGCTTACTACGCGCTCGGCGTCAACGCCCGGCACACCTCGCCCGCCTTCCTCGAATCGCGCGCCGGGGTATTGGCCGCTGGCCTGCGCAGTAACCCGACAGCACCCACGCCTGCCAGCGGCGCCGCCTATGAAGCGACCGTCGGCGAGCTGTTGCACCTGGTACTGCAGACCTACCTGCACGACACCGACCAGGCCGACCAGCGCACTGCCGAACTGCGCGGCTTTCGAAGTGTGGGCAACTACGACCTCGGGCTGACCGGCTCCGACCTCAAGACCGACTACGTGTTCGACCTGCCGCTGGCCATCAAACCGGCCGGGGTCTATATCGACTTCAAGGGCGGCATCTACGGTTTCGCCAAGATCGATTCCGCCGTCCCCATCGTGGCCAACGCCGGTGAAAGCAATGCCGACTTCTCGACTCGCCGCGGCAATGTGTTCCGCGCCGAGCAGGTCGATCTCGCCAAGCTGGCGATCTACGCCGGTTCCGCGCTCGAACACCATGTCTGGCAACAAGCGCTGCGCACCGATGCGGTGTCCACCGTGCGCGGGTTGCAATTCGCGGCTGAAACCGGCATCCCGCTGGTGATCTTTACCTCGGCAAACATCGGGCAGTTCGATACGCTGATGCAGATCACCGGCGCGACCAGCATGGCCGCCTACAAGGTCGGCATCCAGGCCGAGGTGGCCGCTGGCGCGACCGTCACCGTGCCGCGCGCGCAGATCGCCTACACCGATCCGGTCGACGCGAGCAAAGCGTGGCGCGGTGCGGTCTACATGACCGAGAACGCGACATCGGGTGCCTACGGGGCGCTGATCAACGGATCGATCTCCGGCGGTTTCCCACTGAACAGCGCCACGCCGTTCGCTGCCAAGTACGCAGCCAATCCTGTAGCGCCGAGCTTCGCCGACCTGGCGGCCGCCCCTGCGGCCACCGCCACCGCGACTGCCAAAACCACAAGCGCGCTGGTGGTGCTAACGCCCGGCCGCGCGGGCAGCAACCCCGTCGCCAGCATGGCAGGCGACCCGGTCAACATGCTCACCGGCAACCTCGTGCACGACGAGCGCGACCTCGAGCTCAAAGGTCGGGGCGGACTGTCGATCACCGTGCAGCGCTGGTACAACAGCGGCAACCCCCAGGACGGCCCTTTGGGCTTCGGCTGGACCCACAGCTTCAACCACAGCGTGCGGCTGCACGGCGTCGAAGCCGGCGTCGCCAAAGTCTCCTGGATCAACGGCAGCGGCGGCGAGAGCTACTTTTCCACCACCGCTCACAGCGCGGGCAACATCACCGGCGGCGCCAGCTTGCTCAACTCCGCCGGCGTCGACGTGCAATTCAGCCGCGTCAGCGGGGGCGCCGACGACGGCAAATACCGCATCCGCGAACGCAACGGCCTGGTCTACCTGTTCGCCTCGGCCACCGGCCCCAATGTGGTGCCCAGCGCCAGCAGCGCGGTGGTCGCGCGGCTCGAATCCATCACCGATCGCAACGCCAATCGGCTGACGCTCAACTACAGCGGCAGCCAGCTCGCCAGCGTCACCGACAGCATCGGCCGCAGCGTGCTCGGCTTCACCTGGGTCGGCAACCACGTCACCCGCATCACCGACCTGGCCGGGCGCCAGGTCAACTACGCCTACACCGACGGCAACAACAACCTGACCCAGGTCACCGACGCCATCGGCCAGGTGCACGGCTACAGCTATTACGGCGCGGCCGACGGCGCCAAGCTCGACCACCGCCTCAAGCGCCACACCCTGCCCCGCGGCAACGGCATGGCGTTCGAGTACTACAGCGGCGGCCAGGTCTTCCGCCACACCGCCTTCGACACGCAGGGCAGCCTGATCGACGGCGCCAGCACCAGCTTCCACTACAACGTGTTTGCCCGCCAAAGCTGGAGCATCAACGAACGCGGCTACGAGCATCACTTCAGCTTCGATGCCTACGGCAACGCGGTGCGCATCGTCGAGAACAACGGCGCCGAACACGAGTACACCTACGACCCCGCGCGCCCGCACAACCGGCTCAGCGAGACCGACTCCGTGGGCCGCCGCAGCGCGACCACCTACAACGCGCAAAACCTCGTCGAGACGGTGACCCTGCCCTCAGGCGCCGTCATTGAGTACCGCGACTACAACACCTTCGCCCAGCCGCAGCGCCTCAAAAACGCCCGGGGCCACTGGCGCTGGCTGCGCTACGACGCCGCAGGCAACCTGACCGACAGCATCCAGCTGCGCTCCGGCATCACCCCGGTGGCCGGCACCCAGCCCGCCGCTGCCGACATCGTCGCCTGGCGCAAGACCGCCTACGACAGCGCCGGCAACCCGACCACCAGCACCCAGGTCAAAGACTTCAGCGCAGGCAGCGGCCCCAGCCTCAGCCGCACCTGGGACGCCAACAAACTGAACCTGCTCAGCCTGACCCGCGCCGGCATCCGCAGCACCTCGAGCGGCAGCACCGGCTCGATCAGCGAGAGCACCCCCACCTTCGGCTACGACCCCCTGGGCCGCCAACTCAGCGGCGTCGATGCCCGCTGGTACCCCACCGCCACCACCTACGACGCGCTCAACCGCATCAGCAGTGCCACCGACGCATTGGGCTTGCCGCGGCTGCTGCGCTACGACGCCAACGGCAACCCCACGGCCAGCGAACTCATCGAGGCTGGCGCGCGCATCGACAGCACCGCGCTCGCCTACGACGACCGCGACCGGCCGATCCGCCGACTCGATCACGCCGGCAACCTGAGCGCGGTCGACTACGACGCAGCGGGCAACCGCACACGGCAGACCTCCCCCGACAACCACAGCCTG
>JANMTL010000003.1:0-6132 GCA_031390425.1 Rhizobacter sp. | reverse complement strand
ATTGGTTTTGCGGTGCCGATCGAAAACGCTGCTTCCGCCGTCGGCATGCCACCTTTCTGAAGAGACCATGAGCGAAAACACAGCCACCCTGATGGAGCAGGTGCTCTACGAAGTCAAACGTGTCGTCGTCGGGCAAGACCGTTTTCTCGAACGGGTGCTGGTGGCGCTGCTGGCGCAAGGCCACCTGCTCGTCGAAGGTGTGCCGGGGCTGGCGAAGACGCTGACGGTGAAGACTCTCGCGCGCGCCGTGCGCGGCAGCTTCAAGCGCATCCAGTTCACGCCCGACCTGGTGCCGGCCGATCTGGTGGGCACCCGCATCTACAACCAGAAGACCGGCGAGTTCAGCACCGCACTCGGCCCGGTGTTCGCCAACCTGCTGCTGGCCGACGAGATCAACCGCGCGCCAGCCAAGGTGCAGAGCGCACTGCTCGAGGTGATGCAGGAGCGGCAGGTCACGATCGCCGGCGAGACGCACAAGGTGCCGTCGCCGTTTCTGGTGATGGCGACGCAGAACCCGATCGAGACCGAAGGCACCTACCCGCTGCCCGAAGCGCAGGTCGACCGCTTCATGATGAAGGTGTTGGTCGGCTACCCGAGCGACGAGGAAGAGTTCGTCATCGTGCAGCGGGTCACCGGCGACCCGGTTGCGGTTTCCCAGGTGGCCAGCACCACGCAACTGGCCGAGTTGCAGCAGGAATGCCGGCGGGTGTACGTGGACCCGTCGCTGATCAGCTATGCCGTCAAGCTGGTGGGCGCGACGCGCGACCCGGCCAAGCACGGCCTGCCCGATCTGGCGAAGCACCTGAACTTCGGCGCCAGCCCGCGCGCCACCATCGGCCTGATCGAGGCATCGCGCGCGATGGCGATGCTGCGCGGCCGCACGTATGTGCTCCCCGACGACGTGACCGACCTGGTGCCCGATGTGCTGCGCCACCGTCTGGCGCTGAGCTACGAGGCGCTGGCCGACGAACTGACGGCCGACGCGATCATCCAGCGCATCGTCGCGAAGGTGCCGCGGCCCGACCCACCGATGGGACGTCCGGGTGACGGACATGCCTGAAATGGTCAGCACCGAAGCCCTGCTGCGCCGCCTCGAATGGACGGTGATCCGCCGCCTGGATGGGCTGCTGCAAGGCGAGCACCGCACGCTGATGCGCGGCGTGGGCTTCGACCTGGCCGATCTGCGCGAGTACCAGCACCACGACGATGTGCGTCACATCGACTGGAACGTCACCGCGCGCTTGCAAGTGCCGCACGTGCGCCAGTTCACCGAAGACCGCGAGCTGATGGTGTGGTTTGTGCTCGACCTGAGTGCCAGCCTCGATTTCGGCAGCGTCGGCACGGTGTCGGCCAACGGCCATGAAACCGTGCGCACCAAGCGCGCGGTGTCGACCGAATTCACCGCCCTGATGGCGCGGCTGTTCACCCGCCACGGCAACCGGGTCGGCGCACTGCTGTACGGCGACGCGGTCGATGCGCAACTGTCACCGCGCACCGGCCGACTGCATGTGCTGCACTTGATGCAAAAGCTGCGCAATCACGCCGCTCCTCAGGCCGCCGCCGAAACCCAGTTGCGCGATCTGCTGCAGGCGGCGCACAAGCGCATCCGCCGCCGATCGATGGTGTTCGTCGTCTCCGACTTCATCAGCACACCGGGCTGGGGCGACGACATGGCGCGCCTCGCGCAGCGCCACGAGGTGCTGGCGGTGCGGCTGCACGACCCGGCCGAACTCGATTTACCCGACGTCGGCCTGATGACGATCCAGGATGCCGAAACCGGCGAGCAGTTGTTCGTCGACACGCACGATGCGGGCTTTCGAAAGCGCTTCATTGCGGCGGTCGAACAGCGTGAAACCAGCGTGCGCAGCGACCTCACGCGCGCCGGTGTGGACACGCTGGAGATCGCCACCGACGACGATCTGGCAGAGACGGTGATGCGCTACGCCGATCTGCGTCGACGGCGCAGTCGGCTGTCGTCGGTCGGCGCGCTGCCTGCGCATCTGAACCCTGGTTTCGGCGCCACAGCCGGAGCCGCAGCATGAACTTCCTCTGGCCCGACCTGCTGTGGCTGCTGCTGTTGCTGCCGGCGCTGGTGGTGCTGTACACGTGGCTGCTGACGCGGCGCAAGAAAACCACGCTGCGCTACACCAGCCTGTCGCTGATCAAGCAGGCGGCCGGCAGCGGCCCCGGCTGGCGACGCCACCTGCCGCCGCTGCTGATGCTGATGGCGATCGCTGCGATGTTGATCGCCACCGCCCGGCCGGTGGCCGTCATCAAGCTGCCGAGCCAGCAGGAGACCATCGTCCTCGCGATGGATGTGTCGGGCAGCATGCGCGCCGCCGATGTGCTGCCGAACCGCTTGGTGGCCGCGCAGGAAGCGGCCAAAGCCTTCGTGACCGAGCTGCCGCGATCGGTGCGCGTGGGCATCGTGTCGTTCGCAGGCACCGCCGCCGTGGTGCAGCCGCCGACCCACAACCGCGCCGACGTGTTGGCGGCGATCGATCGCTTTCAATTGCAGCGCGGCACCGCCATCGGCAGCGGCATCGTGCTGTCGCTGGCAACGCTGTTTCCCGACGCGGGCATCGATTTATCGCAGGTGACCGGTGCGCGCGCGATGCCGGCCGCGAGGCCACTGGGAGGCCTCTCCGTGAGTGAAGGCCGCGACGGTACCGCGGACAAACCGGCACCCGACTTCACGCCGGTGCCGCCCGGCAGCCACGGCTCGGGCGCCATCATCTTGCTGACCGACGGCCAGCGCACCACCGGGCCGGACCCGATCGAATCGGCCCGCATGGCCGCCGACCGCGGCGTCAAGGTGTACTCGGTCGGCATCGGCACGCGCGACGGCGAGAGCATCAGCTTCGAAGGCTGGACGATGCGCGTGAAGCTCGACGAAGACACACTGAAGAGCATCAGCACGATGACGATGGGCGAGTATTTTTACGCCGGTACCGCGGCCGACTTGAAGAAGGTGTACCAGTCGCTGAGCACCCGCCTCGTCGTCGAGCAAAAAGAGACCGAGATCAGCGGCCTGTTCGCCGGCGCCGCCGCGCTGCTGGTGCTGCTGGCGGCTGGGCTGTCGGTGGCGTGGTTCGGCCGCGTGGCGTGATACGAAACCCACAGGCATCATGTTCAGCAGCCGGTTCAACCGCGCGATCATCGTGACGCGACACGCCGCCCAACGGATGCAGGAACGCGATGTTTCTGCTGCCTTGCTGTTGGAGGTGATCGAAACCGGGAATATCCGTCACAGCGATGCAGACAGGCTCTGGGTCTGGCTGAACGTGTCGGATCGCGACGACAATTTGCTGTGTGCGGTGTTGGTGTTGGAAGACGCACTGATCGTCAAGACCGTGATGCACCACTGGGAGTTGATGCCATGAAAACCACCTACTTCGACGACGATGACACCTTGGTTATTCGTTTGTCGGACAAACCCATTGTTCGGGAAGTGTCGCAAGACTGGCGCACACACATCAGTTATGCCGCCGACGGCACCGTTGTCGAAACCGTGATTCTCGAAGCCCGCGAATGCGGGGCCTGGCCCTTGCAAGTGGCGCATCGCCAAGCGGCCTGATCGGAGCGGGACGTCCGGTTTGGGCGGCACGCAACATCGCCCGCCGACCATTCACGAGTTCACCAGCCGCCCCAGCTTCAAGCGCAGCACCCGATCGCAGCGCGCGGCCAGTGCCTCGTCGTGGGTGACCAGCACGAAAGCCATGCCGCGGTCGCGGGCCAGCGACAGCATCAAGTCGAACACGCCGTCGGCGGTTTCGCGGTCGAGGTTGCCGGTGGGCTCGTCCGCAAGAACGCAGGCCGGCCGACCGGCCAGCGACCGCGCGATCGCCACCCGCTGGCGTTCGCCGCCCGACAACTGCGCCGGCCGGTGAAGGGTGCGGTGACCGAGCCCGACCTGCTGCAGCACCGCCTCGGCGGCCGCACGCGCTTCGGGCTGCGCGACGCGCCGGATGCGCAGCGGCATCGCGACGTTGTCGAGCGCGGTGAACTCGGGCAGCAGGTGGTGGAACTGGTAGACGAAGCCGAGGTGCCGGTTGCGCCACACGCCCTGCGCCTGCGCGTCCAGGGTCATCAGGTCGCGGCCCATCAGCGCGACCTGCCCTTGCGTCGGCGCTTCCAGCCCGCCCATCAGGTGCAGCAGCGTGCTCTTGCCCGAGCCCGAGGCGCCGACGATCGCCACGGTTTCGCCGACGGCGATGTCGAGGTCGATGCCCTGCAGCACATGCACGTCGAGATCGCCTTCGTGGAACCGTTTGTGCAAGCCTCGAGCCTGAATGACGATCGGTGGCTGGTGGCTGGGCACAGGGCCCCTATCCCGGCCTTCCCCCAGCGGGGGAAGGAGGGAGTGGCGCTGCGCATCATTCATAGCGCAGCGCCTCGGCCGGCTGCACGCGGCTCGCGCGCCAGCTCGGGTAGATCGTCGCGACGAAGGCCAGTGCCAGCGAGATCAGCACGATCGGCACGATGTCGCCACTTTGCGGATCACTCGGCATGCGGCTGATGAGGTAGATGCTGCTGGGCAAAAAACTCATCTGCAATGCCCGCTCGATCGCCGGCACGATGGTGTCGATGTTGTAGGCCACCCCCAGCCCCAGCGCCATGCCGGCCAGCGTGCCGATCACGCCCGACGCCGCGCCCTGCACCATGAAGATGCCCATGATCGAGCGCGGGCTCGCGCCGAGGGTGCGCAGGATCGCGATGTCGGCCTGCTTGTCGGTGACCGTCATCACCAGCGTCGAGACCAGGTTGAATGCGGCCACCGCGACGATCAGCGTCAGGATGATGAACATCAGTCGCTTCTCGATTTGCACCGCGTCGAACCAGTTGCGGTTGGTGCGCGTCCAGTCGCTCAGGCGTACCGACGGGCCGAGTCGCACTTGCAACTCGTCGCCCACCGCGCGGGCTTCTTGCGCGTCTTTCAAGCGGAGCTGCACGCCCGTCGGGCCCTCGACGCGAAACAGCCGCGCGGCGTCTTCCACATGGATCAGCGCGAGCCCGTTGTCGTATTCGTAGTGGCCGGCTTCGAAGGTGCCGACCAAAGTCAGTTGCTTCAATCGCGGCACCACGCCGGCAGGCGTCACCTGCCCGCCGGGCGCGACGAGGGTCACCTTGTCGCCCACGCGCACCCGGAGGCCGCGCGCCAGTTCTCCGCCGAGCACGATGCCCCAGCCGCCCGGCACCAGCTTCGCCAGCGTGGTGTCGCGCAGCTTCGCGGCGAGGTCGGTCACGGTGGCTTCTTCCAGCGGCGAGATGCCGCGCACGATGGCGCCGCGCATGTCGTCGCCGCGCGCGATCAGCGCCTGCGCCGCGATGAAAGGCGCTGCGCCGACGACCTGCGGGTTGAGCCGGGTCTGGGCCGCCGTGGCCTGCCAGTCGGGCAGCGCCTCGCTTTGAGACTGGTAGACCTCGACGTGCGAGATCACCGACAGCATGCGATCACGCACTTCCTTCTGGAAGCCGTTCATCACCGACAGCACGATGATGAGTGCCGCCACGCCGAGCGCGATGCCCAGCATCGATACGCCGGAAATGAACGAGATGAAACCGTTGCGACGTCCGCTGCGGCCGGCTCGGGTGTAGCGCCAGCCGATCTGGAGTTCGTAGGGCCAATTCATTGCGGGAGGATGCTACAGGCTGGGGATGGCGTGCCGCCGATCGATCGGTCTTGCATTCGGCAGATCGCGTCGGGTCCCGCCCCGACAATCGGGGTTTGACTTGCTGGCAGCCCGCCGGGTCTCGGCCGGGCAGGGGCTTTGCCTTGCGTTGGACCGCGCCGGGTCTCGGCCCGGCAGCCGAGTTACCTTTTTCTGCGGGCCCAGAAAAACGTAACCCAAAAAGAGGGCCTGAACACCAGCCGATTTGGGTGTCACGCTGCGGCTGCACACCTCCGGCCGAGGCTCTGGCACGAGAACGCTCACCGGACGACCGGTTCGGGTACCTCGCTAACGCTAATCCGCTTGTTCTCGCTTCGACTCGACCCTGCGGGTCATCGTGGCGATGACCCGCAGGGTCGAGCCGTGTCGATACCGAGTCGACTGAATGTGAGCGAGGTAAGCGCTGAAGGAATTCGGTGGGTGTTCTCGAGCCAGAGCCTTTGAAGTAGGTGTGTAGCCG
>JANMTL010000303.1:0-14174 GCA_031390425.1 Rhizobacter sp. | reverse complement strand
GCGCTGGCCGAGCAGGCCGGCCGCATGCACAAGCTTTGCGGCGTTTCCGGCACCGTGGGCGCGAAGGCGATCTGCCGGCTGGCCGGCGAAGCCGAAGCGGCGTGTCGCGCCGGTGCGGCCGATCGGGCAGCGCCCGTGATGTGGGAACTGGCCGCGCAGTTGCAGACGTTGAAGGAAAGCGCGGCGCCGTTCCTCGATACGGCGACGGCTGATGCCGAGGTTGACGATGCGGGCGGGTGGGGTGACGCCGTCGTCGACCCGCAGATGCTGATCGATCTGGCCGACCTGCGGTCCCGACTGCAGGTGCAGGACCTGTCGGCGCTGGTGCGCTTCGCGCAATTGGCGCCCGCCCTGCACACCGCCTGGGGTGCCCGTCGCGTGGCTGCCTTGCAGTCCGTTTTGGAAGGTCTCGATTTCCCCGCCGCGCTGGAACTGATGGTGCGGGCCGACGACCCCGCACCCAGCGAGCTTTCCGTCGGCGATCGTTGTTGACAAGGCGCAGATCAGGGTCAGCACTGGCGTGAGCCAGTCGGCAGCGCGTCAGCCACCTCATCCCTGGCGTTCGAGCCGCGCCTTGATGAAGCCGCTGGCTGCGTAGCGCGTCACCCGGCCGTAGTAGTGATCGGCAAGCCGCTGCACCATCGCGCTGTAGGCGTCCATCAAATCGGGGCGGATGCTGAAGTGGTCGTAGTTGACGACCACATCGACCCGCTTGCCCAGCGGTGACACGCGGCGCTCGACTTCGCTTTCGATGGCGTCGATGTCGCGCGCGCTCTCAATCGACAGTCCCTCGAAGTTGATGAACAGCATCTGGCTGCGCGCGTCGAAGTCGATGCGTTCGGACAGCGGCAGCGCCAGCATGCGCTCACGCAGATTCATCGGCGCGTCGGCGAACAGGGCCGGCTCCATCAATCGCAATTGCGGGCTGATGGCCGGCGTGAAATCCATCTGCGCGAGGATGTGGCGTTCGAGGTCGATGCCGGGCGCGATCTCGATCAATTCCAGCCCGCCCGCATCGGCCAAGCGAAACACGCAGCGCTCGGTCACGTACAGCACGCGCTGGCCGCGCTTTCGGGCCCGCTCGCCGCTGAAGGTGCGGTGTTCGACCTCGCGCACGAATTTGCGCAGCGTGCCTTCGCTGTCGATGTGCACCTGGCCGGCTTCGATGCGCACCTGCAAATCACCCGCTGTGAAGGTGCCGACGAACACCACCGCGCGTGCCGATTGGCTGATGTTGATGAAGCCGCCCGCACCGGCCAGCCGCGAGCCGAACTTGCTGACGTTGAGGTTGCCTTGCGCATCGGCCTGCGCCAGGCCGAGCACCGCGATGTCGAGCCCGCCGCCGTCGTAGAAATCGAACTGGCTCGGCTGGTCGATCACCGCCTGCGTGTTCACCGCCGCGCCGAAATTCAGGCCGCTGGCCGGGATGCCGCCGATCACGCCCGGCTCGGCGGTCAGCGTCAGCAGATCGATCACTTCCTCTTCGGTCGCCACATCCGCCACGCCCTCGGGCATGCCGATGCCGAGGTTGACCACCGCGTTGCGCGTCAGCTCGAGTGCAGCGCGGCGCGCGATCAGCTTGCGCACGCCCATCGGCATCGGTGCCAGGGTGTTCATCGGCACGCGGATTTCACCGGCAAAGGCCGCGCTGTAGTGCGTGACGAAGGTCTGCATGTGGTGCTCGGGCTTTTCGGCCACCACCACGCAATCGACCAGCACGCCGGGGATCTTGACCTGGCGTGGGTTCAGCGATCCGCGCTCGGCCAGTCGCTCGACCTGCGCGATCACCAGCCCGCCGCTGTTGTGCGCCGCCATCGCAATGGCGAGTGCCTCCAGCGTCAGCGCCTCGCGCTCCATCGTCAGGTTGCCGTCGGGGTCGGCGGTGGTCGCGCGAATGATGCCGACCTGGATCGGGAACGCCTTGTAGAACAGCACCTCCTCGCCGTCAATTTCCATCAGGCGGACCAGCTCTTGCGTCGTCACGTCGTTGACCTTGCCGCCGCCGAAGCGCGGGTCGACGAAGGTGCCCAGGCCGACATGACTCAGCGTGCCCGGCTTGCCGGCCGCGATGTCGCGAAACAGGTGCGAGATCACGCCCTGCGGCAGGTTGTAGGCCTCGATCTCGCCGGCCAGCGCCAGCGCCTGCAGCTTGGGCACCAGGCCCCAGTGCCCGCCGACCACCCGCTTCAAAAGCCCGGCGTGGCCGAAGTGATTCAGCCCGCGATCTTTGCCGTCGCCCTGGCCGGCCGCATAGACCAGCGTCAGCTGTTGCGGCGAGCCGCTGCCGGTGGCCGCCTGCGTCGCCAAGAAGCGCTCTTCGAGTGCGATCGCAATGCCCTCGGCAAAGCCGATGCCGACGAAGCCGCTGGTGGCGACGGTGTCGCCGTCGTGGATCAGTCGAACGGCTTCGGCGGCGCTGACGATCTTGTTCGGCCGCGCCGGGGTGTTGGCCCCGGTCTTGGCGGTGTTCAACTGCAAAGCGGCTCTCCTGTGTACAGGATCAGTCTATGAGTCGCCTGCACGCTGCGCGGTCGCGGTTATCCCTTGCCGGACGACGCGGCAACCCGCTTGACATCGCGCAGCATGAACAGGTACAGCCCCTCCACCTTCTCGCGCGCCCACGGCGTTTTGCGCAGGAATTTCAGGCTCGACGCGACGCTCGGATCGCTGGTGAAGCAGCGCAGCGCGATGCGCTCACCGAGGCCGACCCAGCCGTAGTGCGCGACCAGTGAGGTGACGATGGCTTCGAGCGTCACGCCGTGCAGCGGGTTGCGTGCTTGAGCCGATCGGTCGGGTGGGGGAGGGGCGTTTTCCACCGCGCGATTTTCGCATCGCCTGCAGGCTGAGCTGCGGATCACGACGGTGCGCCGCGCGGACGGCTCGCGGCAAAACGCAGTTGGTCAGAAAGCCATGCGGTGCATTCGGCGGATGACATCATCACGCGCTCCACCATTCAATGATCGGCATCATCCGTGAAGATCACACCCACCCCATGGACCGCTGCCCTGGCCGGCGTTTTCTCGGCCATTGCATGGCCGTTGATGTGGTCGCGGTTCGGCAGTTCGGCGTCTGCGGGCAGCATGGAACTGGTGGTCGCAACGCTGCTGGTCATCGCCCTGCCAGCGCATGCGTTCGTGGTGGGATTCAGCCGCGATCCGACGCTCGGGGCACGATCACTGGACACCGCACTTCTGAAGCGCGTCGGTGCCTGGTTGGCTGCTGCCGCCGCGACCGTGCTCGTTGGGGTCGCCGCCCGTGCGTAGTCGGTGCCCATTCAGCGCGCGGCGAGCCTTGCCGCGCCTGCGTGGGCTTACCTCGAACAGGCGGCACCAACGCGGCTTCGCCGGGTTGCTGCTGGCCGTGCTGTTTTTGCTGCTGTTGGGGCTGCCGATGCTCTACTTGCAGAACGACCGCGCAGAAGAACAGCGTGCGCGGGACCGGGCGATCAAGAAGATGCTGAATCAGCCCGCACCGCCACCGGCCAGCGCACCGCAGTAGCGGGCGTGTGCTCATCGCCCCGGGTTTCCGTTCGCCCACCGATGTCCCAAACAGAGGAAGTCGATCGCTTTGAAAAGCGCGCCTAAAAACTCTTTCGGCCTTCCCATCGACGACTATCCCAGCAGCCAAGAAGCCTGCGCCATGCCCTCCCGCAGTGTTCACCTCTCCCGCGTGCTTCGCACTCCGCCCGAGAAGTCCTATCGCGCCTTTCTGGAGCCCGATGCGATGAGCAAGTGGATTGCGCCCGCGCAGGACGGGATCCCGGACGCCATTGCGCTTGAGCTGGGCTACTCGGGCTGGCAGGAGTCGCTGGCGCAACTGGCGACGCTGGTCGAGCCGGACGTCCCGGACTGGCGGCAACGCCTGATCCGTCGCGCCGCTGAGCTCGATTTCCAGGCACGCCACCCCTACACTGCGCACCATGCGAACACTCATTGCCCTTGCTGCACTGTCGGCTGTCCTCTCCGTCGCCGCTCAGACCATTCCCCCGGCCGCACCGCGCATCGACTACGCGTCAGTGGCCTTGGCACTCAAAGAGCTCGAAGCGAAGGACGGGAATGGGTCGGTCGTGGTCCATTCCGACGGCTGGACCATCATCAACGAACCACTGGCCTCGGCTCAGTGGTCCTTCACGCCCGCCGGGCACTACGCCCATCCGGCCGTGGTCCGCCGGGTGATCAAACGCGCGGCCGACGGGGCTGTCGCTGTCGAAACAGCGTCGCTTTGTGAGGCGCAGGAAGCCGAGTGCGCGAAGCTCCTGGCGGAGTTCAACGGCATGAACGAGCGCATCACTCAAGCCGTCAAGGCGCGTGGTCGGCAGGGCTCGACGCAACCATCGCGCTGAGCGGGCACCTGCCTGATCCCCGGCGACAACCTCGGCGCGATGCTGCGCACAGGTGTCGCGTCGAATGCGGTGAAGCGCATCGCCGGTCACGCGGTGGATCGCCAGGGTCCGCTGGCGATCAGAGCGGCATCAGATCGCCGAACACGGTGTGCTCAGCCTCCGTGCGATGAGCGCCGGGCGCGTCGTACAGCACCAGCCAGTGCGCCGCGCCGCCGACCAGTTCGGGTGGCACTCGGCACACCGCCTCGGCGCGATCGGTGCCGCGCCCGTGCGGCAGCGAGGCGAACTCGGTGAGCGCCGACTCGAAGCGCACGGGCTCGCGATTGGCGGCCAGCAGCGGCTTCGCGCCGGGCCACTTGAACAGGCGAATCTCACCGTCCAGCGCCATGGTCGGACCGGCCAGGATGTACAGGTCATCGTCGCAAAAATGCAGGTCGCGCACGCCCAGTCCATCGAGCTGAAGGAAGTGCTTGCGCAGCAGCACGCCGCTGTCGTCGAGTGGTGCGAGGCGCAGCGCGTCGCCGTGGATCTCCAATGCGATCTCGAGCAGCGCCGACCAGCCGCGCAGCACCGGACCGCGCAAGCCCAGCAGCAGCCGCGGGCCGTCCACCGCCAGCCCTTCGATATCGAAGCCGTTGTCCTTGCCGGGGATCGCCATGTAGGCGCCGAAGTGCGGATCGCCTGCCAGCAGTTGGGTCAGCGCATTGGTCTGCGCATCGCCTCTGAGCCGCCGTGCGCGACGGCCGTCTTTCGATTCACGCACCAGGCCCGGCGCGCCTTCGGCATCGGTTTCGATGGGAACGCAGGCGAGCAATCGGCGGTTGCCGTCGAGCGCCAGTTTGGCGAGTCGCTTGGCGTTGTCGGCGTGCTCCTTGCCTGCTTTCGCGTTTTTTCGCTTGAACCCATGCGAGCCGACGAGCCACAGGGTGCCATCGGCCACCGCCAGGCCTTCGAGGTCGGCCTCTTCGTCGGCCGCGCCGGGCAGATCGAGCAAACCGGCCAGCGCGAACGACCGCACCGCACCGAAGCGCAGCGTCTCCGTGCCCACCGGATCGAGTCGGCGCAGCCGATCGATGCCGCAGGCCTCGTCGCCAGCGACCCACAAGCAGTCGAGTGAAACGGCCGCGCAGGAGAGATTGGTGTGCACCAGCGAGCCGGCGTCGAACTCGAGGCGAACCGCTTTGGAAACCAGGGTGTCGGGCATGGCGTGTGAGGGTTGCTGCAGGGTTTGGTGATTTTGAGGTTTCACGGTTCAACGGCGGCTGTCAGTGAGTCTGTCGTTGCGACGAAGGCTGCGCCGATCTGCCTGAAACAAGCAGCAGAGGGTCCGGTCGAAGGACGTTCGACCGGGGCGGAATCTATACTTGCATCGGTGCTGTCAAAGGCACACCGCTGGGGGTGTTGCGCTGGGGTCATTCGACTCGGTGATGCGCGGCTGAGAGAGACCCTTTGAACCTGATTGAGGTAATCCTCGCGCAGGGAAGCTGGCCGAATCGGAGCGCCGTCGCCGTGCGCGACAGCGTTGTCTCCGATGCGGTCATGCGTCCTTGCCACCCACCGGCATGGAGCGATCGATGGCGATCACGAAGCACGAATCAACGCAGCGGCAGCAGGCGCATCGGCAGCGGCGCATGACCGTGGTTGAGCGGGCCGTGCCCGTGACCGGTGTGCACCTCGGCGCCGCCGGCGATCGCTGCCAGGATGAAGCGGCGTGCTTCGGCGACTGCCTGCGGCAGCGCGAGCCCGAGTGCCAGGTACGCGGCGATCGCCGACGCCAGCGTGCAGCCGGTGCCATGCACGTTGCGGCTGGCGATCCGCGGCGAGGCCAGCCGCTGCCGGGTGCCGTCGCTCATCGCGAGCACGTCGAGCACCTCGTCGCCCGGCAGGTGCCCGCCCTTGAGCAGCACCGCGCGCGCGCCGAGCGCCAGCAGATCGGTGGCCGCAGCGTCGAGATCGGCGCTGCCGACGATGTCGCGGCCGAGCAGCAGCGCGGCCTCGTCGAGGTTGGGCGTGACCACCGACGCGCGATGGAACAGTTCGCTGACCATCACCTGCGCCGTCTCGTTCGCGATCAGGCGATCGCCGCTGGTGGCGACCATCACCGGGTCGAGCACGACGTGTTCGATGCGGTATTCGTCGATCGCCCAGCCGACCACGCCGACCCCCTCGGGCGAGGGCAGCATGCCGATCTTGATTGCGTCGGCGCCGATGTCGTCGAGCACCGCGCGGATCTGCGCCTTCAGCACCTCGGCCGGTACGCCGTGGATGGCGCTGACGCCGACCGTGTTCTGCGCGGTGATCGCGGTGATCGCGGTCATGCCGTAGCAGCCGAGCGCGGCGAAGGTCTTCAGATCGGCCTGGATGCCCGCGCCGCCGCCGCTGTCGGAACCGGCGATCGACAGCACGCGGGGGTAGCGAAAGCGGGCTTCGGGCACGCGGGGCGGGGCGGTCGGGTTGCTGGCGTCCATCCTGAAAATTATGCGGCGCCGGGGGCCTGTCGGGCGTGGGGTCGGGCTTGGGGTAGGGCATGAGCAGCGGTCGTTTTGAACGCAGCGTGGTGCTCGGCGCCGGGCTGATGGGCCGGCTGCTCGCCTGCGAGCTGGCACGCGCCGGGCATGCGATCGAGGTGTACGACGCTGGCACCGCCGAGACGCCCGAATCCGCCGCCCATGTGGCTGCGGCGATGCTGGCGCCGTTGGCCGAATCGGCGGTGACCGAACTCGGCGTCGTGCGCATGGGCAGCCACGCGCTGGCCCGCTGGCCGGAGCTGATCGAAACGCTGGGCGCGCCGGTGTTCTTTCAGCGGCAGGGCACGCTGGTGTTGTGGCACCGGCAAGATGCCGCTGAGGCCGCGCGCTTCCAGCAGCAGCTCGCCGCCACAGCGCGGGCGATGCCGGAGTTGCCTGCGGTCGAGGTGATCGACAGCGCCGGTGTGGCCCGGCTCGAATCGGCGGTCGACGGGCGTTTCGCACAAGGCCTGTATTTGCCGGGCGAGGGCCAGCTCGACAACCGCGAGCTGCTGTCGGCGCTGCTGCAGCGTTTGCAAAATCTCGATGTCGAGGTGCACTGGAGCAGCCCGCGCGCGCCGTCCGATTTCGACTCGCGCCACGGCGGCTGGCTGTTCGACTGCCGCGGGCTCGGCGCGCGCACCGACTGGCCCGCGCTGCGCGGCGTGCATGCCGGACGGCCCGCGCTGCGCGGCGTGCGTGGCGAGGTGATCCGCGTGCACGCGCCCGAGGTCGCGCTGACGCGGCCGACGCGGCTGCTGCACCCGCGCTATCCGCTGTACATCGCGCCGAAGCCGGGCGGCGTGTTCGTGATCGGCGCCACCGAGATCGAGTCGGACGACTTGTCGCCGGTCAGCGTGCGCTCGACGCTCGAACTGCTGAGCGCGGCGTACACCGTGCATCCTGGCTTCGCCGAAGCGCGCGTGATCGAGCTGAGCGCGCAGTGCCGCCCGACGCTGCACGACAACCTGCCCGCGCTGCGCTGGCTGGGGCCGAAGCGCCTGCAGATCAACGGCCTGTATCGGCACGGCTTTCTGATCGCGCCAGCGCTGCTCGACGTGGTGATGCAGTGCATCGACGCCGGCCGCAGCGCGCTGGCCGAGCGCTTCGCGCTGCGCATCGAGATGGCGCCGGGATCGATGTGATGAATGTCTGGATCAACAACGTCGCCCACGCGCTGCCGGCCGGGGCCACGCTGGCCGATGCGATTGCGCTGCTTCACCTGAGGCCACCGTTTGCGGCAGCAATCAACATGCAATTCGTGCCGAACTCCAGCTACCAAAACACGCCGCTGCATGCGGACGACCGCATCGACGTGATCACGCCGGTCACCGGCGGTTGAACCGAGGAACCACCCCACCATGAACACCGAGGCAAGCCCCCCGACCGCCGATGCGTTGGTGCTGTACGGCCAGACCTTTCAAAGCCGGTTGATGCTCGGCACCTCGCGCTACCCGTCGCCGCAGGTGCTCGAAGATGCCGTGCGCCGCGCGCGGCCAGCGATGCTCACTGCATCGCTGCGCCGCCAGGGCGCACTGAACGCCGATGCGGGCAACGCGTTCTGGCGTCTGCTGCAAACACTCGGCGTGCCGGTGCTGCCCAACACCGCCGGCTGCCACGGCATCCAGGAGGTGATCACCACCGCACAGATGGCGCGCGAGGTGTTCGGCACGCCGTGGCTCAAGCTCGAACTGATCGGCGACGACTACACGCTGCAGCCCGATACGCTCAAGCTGGTCGAAGCGGCCGAGTGGCTGATCAAGGACGGCTTCCAGGTGCTGCCGTACTGCACCGAAGACCTGGTGGTGTGCCAGCGCCTGGTCGATGTCGGTTGCCAGGCGGTGATGCCCTGGGCTGCGCCGATCGGCACCGGCAAGGGCCCGATCAACCCGTACGCCATGCAGGTGCTGCGCGAGCGGCTGGCGGTGCCGATGATCGTCGACGCCGGTCTTGGCAAACCATCGCACGCGTGTCAGGTGATGGAGTGGGGCTACGACGGCGTGCTGCTGAATACCGCTGTGGCACTGGCCCAGAATCCGGTCGCGATGGCGGGTGCATTCGCCGACGCGGTGCTGGCCGGCCGCAGTGCGCACCATGCGGGCGCGATGGGCGAGCAGCAAGCGGCGCAGCCGAGCACGCCGGTGCTGGGTACTCCGTTCTGGCATCACGCATGAACACCGATTCGATCGAAGCGATGGCGCAGGCCATCACTGAAACGCACCGGGCCACCGTGGGGCTGCCGGTGTCGGACACGTCGGCAACGGCGTACCGCAGCGATGAGCCCGTGTACCGCGCCGCCAAGCAGGCCGCGCGCGCGCTGGGTTTCATCGAACCCGATGCCGAATGCCTGGCCGTCGCTTGGCAGGCCCGTACGCGACGCAGCGGCCACTTCGATGCGGTCGCGTGGCCCGACGAGCCCGCCGACTTCGGCCTCGCGACGCATCCGCGTCACGCTGCGTTCGCGCCGTGCCCGAAGGCGCTCGGGCTGTACGCGGTGCTGCCCACGGCCGCCTGGGTCGGGCGCCTGGCTTCGGCCGGCGTGCCGACGGTGCAATTGCGCTTCAAGTCCGACGACGCTGCGGCCGTGCAGCGCGAGGTCGACATCGCGGTCGAAGCGGTGCGGGGCACCGGCGCGCTGCTGTTCATCAACGACCACTGGCAGGCCGCGATCCGCGCCGGGGCCTACGGCGTGCACTTGGGGCAGGAGGACATCGCCGCCGCCGACCTGCACGCGATACGCAGCGAAGGGCTGCGCCTGGGCCTCAGCAGCCACGGCTACGCCGAGATGCTGCGCGTCGATCGCCTGAGCCCGAGCTACATCGCGATGGGCGCGGTGTACGCGACGACGCTCAAGCAGATGCCGACCGTGCCGCAGGGGCCGGGTCGGCTGGCGGTGTATGCGCGGCTGATGCGCAACCACGCCCTGGTGGCGATCGGCGGCATCGACGAGCAGCGGCTGCCCGACGTGCTGGCCAGCGGCGTCGGCTCGGTCGCCGTGGTGCGCGCCTTGATCACTGCCGCGCAACCCGAAGCGGTCGCGGCAAAATGGAAGGTGGCCATCGAAGCCGCCCGTTTCCCTTTTCAAGAACCATGAACACCGAAACTTCACTCGAACCCATCCAAGTCATCGCCTTCGACGTCTTCGGCACCGTCGTCGATTGGCACACCGGCATCGCTCGCGCGGTCGATGCACTCGACCTGCCGGTCAGCGGCGACAGCTTCGCGCTGGCCTGGCGCGACGCTTATCAGCCTGCGCTTCAACGCGTGATCTCCGGCGAATGGCGCTGGACCCTCCTCGACGACCTGCACCGCGCCATCCTCGACGCGCTGCTCGAAAGCAACCGCATCACGCACCTGAGCGAGGAGCAGAAACAGGATCTGAACGACGCTTGGCACGAACTCGACGGCTGGCCCGACAGCGTCGAGGGTCTGACGCGGCTGGCGTCCAAGTACACGGTCTGCACCCTGTCGAACGGCAACCTCAGCTTGCTGTTCAACATGGCGCAGCACGCCGGGCTGCCGTGGGACTGCATCGTGTCGGCCGAGACCTTTGGCGCCTACAAGCCGGACCCGAAAACCTACCTCGGTGTGGCGAACGTCTGCGATGTGCAGCCGAATCAGGTGCTGATGGTCGCGGCGCACCAGAGCGACCTGAGCGCCGCGCGCGCCTGCGGTCTGCAAACCGCCTACATCGAGCGCCCGCGCGAATGGGGACCGAACCGCGTCAACGCCGACCGGCCCGACGCGTCGAACACATTTCGCGCCACCAGCCTCATCGATCTGGCGACACAACTCGGGTGCTGATCCGTGAACCCGCTGCTGACCGAAGACACCACCCGCGTCGACGACGTGCGCATCGGCGCGGTGCGCCCTTTGATCTCGCCCGCGCTACTGCAGGGCGAGCTGCCGATGCCCGAGGCCGCACAGGCGCTGGTGCAAAGCGCCCGCGAGGCCGTGGCGTCGGTGCTGTGCGGAGCCGACGACCGGCTGATCGTCGTCGTCGGGCCGTGCTCGATCCACGACCACGATCAGGCCATCGACTACGCCCAGGGCCTGAAGCGGCTGGCCGATGAATTGCGCGACGATCTGCTGGTGGTGATGCGGGTGTATTTCGAGAAGCCGCGCACGACGGTCGGCTGGAAGGGCTACATCAACGACCCGCGGCTCGACGGCAGCTTCCGCATCAACGAAGGTCTGCGGCGGGCGCGCCAGTTGTTGCTCGACATCACCGAGATCGGCCTGCCCGCCGGCACCGAGTACCTGGACCTGCTGAGCCCGCAGTACATCTCCGACCTGGTGTCGTGGGGCGCGATCGGCGCCCGCACCACCGAGAGCCAAAGCCACCGTCAGTTGGCCTCCGGCCTGTCGTGCCCGGTCGGCTTCAAGAACGGCACCGACGGCGGCGTGCGCGTTGCCGCCGACGCGGTGGTCGCGGCTGCTGCACCGCACGCCTTCATGGGCATGACCAAGATGGGCCAGGCTGCGATCTTCGAGACCCGCGGCAACGCCGATTGCCATGTGATCCTGCGCGGCGGCAAAAAGCCCAATTACCAGGCCGCCGACGTGGCCTCAGCCTGCGAGGTGCTGCGCGCGGCGGGCCTGCGCGAGCAGGTGATGATCGATTTTTCGCACGCCAACTCCGAGAAGCGCCACCAGCGGCAGATTGACGTGGCGCACGACGTTGCTGCGCAGATCGCGGGAGGCGATGCACGCATCAGCGGCGTGATGATCGAAAGCCACCTCGAAGCCGGTCGCCAAGATCTGGTTGCCGGGCACGCATTGGCGCGCGGCGTCTCGATCACCGATGCGTGTCTCGGATGGACCGACACCCAGCCGCTGCTCCGGCTGCTGGCGCAAGCGGTCCGCCAACGGCGTGCCGGTGCGGAGTCGGCAAAGGCCCGGTCGCGATGATCGGCCGAGTGCAGTGTTCCGCCGAAATCACGCGGCCTCAAGGCGCCGGAAGCTGGCTATACTTACAGGCTATTCCTCGATAGCTCAGTTGGTAGAGCGCCGGACTGTTAATCCGTAGGTCCCTGGTTCGAGCCCAGGTCGGGGAGCCAAGTAATGCAAGGGTCAGCAGGTTAGCGCCTGCTGACTTTTTTGCTTTCTGGAATCGGCTGGTGCCAGTCTGGTGCCAGTTTTGAAGCGATTGAACTTTGACCACCGTGATGAGCCGCGCGTTGTGGGATCGCTGCATTGACGAGCAACAACCCGGCACGACGAGCATCGGCGGCTCGGTCTGGGGTCGTGCTGATACCTACTGCGATGGGCCGAAGCAACCCCACGAATGGCGGTCAAGCCGCCATCCGATGCTCGTAGAACGGCCTGGCCCTGTCGTCGGGGATCGCGTGCTGGGGCTGCGAGGTTCACGTGGTCTGGATTCAGCCACGCGGCGACGTGCTCTGGCCGAATCGGAATGATGCTGCGGTCGTGCCCAGCAGCGGCGACCTCGGCCGGCGCCTCATCAGTGATGGCCGCGAACGACATCAGGTCCGGCTCTCCGGCTCTCCGGGCGCCGTCCACCTCGACCATAGGCAGGCGACGAGCATGTCCTGAGTCGGCCGCCGGTTTGAACTCCAGCACTACGTTCTCGACCGCTTCGTCCGCGCCGAGTTCGCGTCCGTCGACGCGATGCCGGTTCACGTTCTCGTAGAACGCGTTGATGACGACGATGCCATGCGTGTAGCCGAAAAGTCCTTTCCAAAAGCCTTCGAGCCTGCGTGGAGGCCAAGCGAACTTCACTATGGACGGTACGCCGGCATCCTCAGTGCAACTCTCTCGAGATGCTCCGTCCTTCAATTAGGCCCAATAAGGTCGGAGTCGAGTCCAGTGATGGCGCTGCAGGCACCACCCGGGCCGAACAGCCATGCCCTGGTATTGGCGAGCGCGTTTCCTGGTGTGACCACGTCAAGCGCGAACGCTGTGTGATGAAGCATGTAGCTCCCTTGCTCCAGGCGAATGCTGATAGGGCCGCCCAGGTCTCCGTAGCCCATGACCTTTCCGGCGCGTACGGCCAGAACCCGTTCTGGTTGTTCGAGCGCCGCGCCCCTGTTCCAGTCAATTGCGAACGCGAACAGGGAACGATATGACGCCCCTGACCTGACCAGCAGCATCAGCATGGGGCCTGCAGCAATGCCTTCCTTTAGCAGCCAGTGACGCGGTGCGTTGCGGTCCTTGTGGGTTATCTGCAGCAGTCGAGCCAGATCGGCGCTGGGCGCGAGGCTGTAGCCGTCAGGCATGCTCGATGCTCCGCTGGGCTGGGCTGCCAGAGGCTGCCACTGGCCTAGACGGACTACGCGGACCCCTTCACCGGTGTTCCATGCTTCGAGTGTCCGGGCGCTCTCCAGTATTTCCGTCAGGCTCGACAGTTGGGAAAGGTCCAGCGGATCCTGGGCTCCGCGCGCCCCATCGCCAGCCGCCACCGCCCATGTCACATCGGATCCCGCTGGAAAGGTACCAGCGTCCCCGTGCGGGAAGGCGCCGCAATACAGTGGCTCCAGCAGTCGGAGCGAGAGATCGCGGGACGCCTCGGTGGAATCGGGATCGTCAGCTTGGTGTGCCTTTACTCCCAGCGTCAGCTTCCGGTTGTCCCCTGGGTTTGTGTCAAGAGCGACCAGGCGATGCGCCGTCTCCCGAGGTGTGACGACGATCACTTCGATGCCCGGATCGACAATCGGTGCGGGCACGCGTCCGAGTTTGCGCGCAGCGGTCACGTTGTGGAGTGCCCACTCGACCCCGTCGACATTCGATCTCGCGGCTTCTTTGATGCCGAGTTCAACCGTGGCGTTGCGAGTAGCAGTGTTGCCAGCCCTGGCCAGGCGCAGGCCCACCTCGACACCCGGGCCAGTCTCCGCGCCTTCCCCTCGCATCGCCCAGCGGGTGTGGACGGTGTCGCCGGGTCGAATCGCCGACGTACAGACTTCGACCAACGGTGGGCTGACAACCTGCTCGCGGCCTGCGGGTGAAGGTGAGACCAGCGGCAGCATGTAGGGCGAGGCCGAGGCAGCAGATGGAGGCTCCGCGAACACCACCCGTTGCCGCTTGGAGAGTGAGGCGCCTGACATCGACACTGGAGCAGATCTCCCCGCGTCGTCGACAAGGTGATTCAGAGCGAGGCGAAAGCGCAGCGCTGGCTCACTTCCCGCAACCATCGGCTGTGCATCGACGACTTCGAGAACGCTGTCCTGGTCGGTTCGTGCCGTCATGACCTGCGGAGAAATGGGTTCCCCTTCGGAAGGACGAAGAAGTGAACTGGCCCCCAAAAAGTGGACGCCACGAGGTCTGTTATTTTGACCTTGAGGAGGACATATGAAGACAGGACCAGA
>JANMTL010000319.1:0-9790 GCA_031390425.1 Rhizobacter sp. | reverse complement strand
CATGCCGCCCGGCGCCTGCACCGGCGGCAGCAGCAGGTTCTCTTCGGCCGACAGGCTGGAGAAGATGCCGCGCTCTTCGGGGCAGTAGCCGATGCCCAGCCGCGCGATCTTGTGCGTCGGCATGTCGAGCGTCTCCTGGCCGCGAATCTTGATCGAACCGCTGCGCCGCCCGATCAACCCCATGATCGCGCGCAGCGTGCTGGTGCGGCCGGCGCCGTTGCGGCCGAGCAGCGTGACCACCTCGCCCTCGTCGACATGGAAGTCGACGCCATGCAGCACATGCGACTCGCCGTACCAGCCGTGAAGGTCACGCAGCTCGATGAAACGCTTCGCCGTCATTTCAGTGGCTCCACCGCGCGTGGCGGGACCCACGACTTCTGCGTCGGGCGGGTGATGTTTGCGCGCGTGCCGGGGACACTGGGTACCTCCCTCCGCGAATGTCCCCCGGCTTCGCCTCCTCCTTTATTTCGCTGCGTGAGATACCCAGCGTCCCCAGCACGGGTGGCGGTGTCTTGTATCCGTCGATCAACCACGGTGCTGACGGATCACGTCGGCGGTGTGCGCTGCACAGCGAAATAAGGGAGGAGGCCCCGCCTTCAGGCCGACGCCGGGGAAGTGAGCCCGGACACAAGCAGTCCAGTGGACTGTTTGTGCCTGGCGAACGCCCAGGGCATAAGCCCTGGGCATGAGCGGAGCAGTGCACGCCGTCGGCGTGATCGTGCGCCTCATCAACCAGCAGGCAAGAAATCAAAGAGGTCGGGTTCATTTCAGTCGGCACCGTGTCGCCTCAAAGCGATTGAGCACCCCCTTGGAGGGGCAAGAGCGAGGCGATTTGGCAGCTGTCATTCAATGCGCCCCGGCCAGTTCGACGTTCGCGCTGCCCATGTAGGCCTCGATCACCGCCGGGTTCTTCGAGACTTCGGCATACGGCCCTTCGGCCAGCGTCGCGCCGCGCTGCAACACGGTGATCGTGTCGGCGATGCTCGCCACCACGCTCATGTTGTGCTCGACCATCAGCACCGTGCGCTGCGCCGCGACCTTCTTGATCAGCTGGCGGATGCGGTCCACGTCTTCGAGGCCCATGCCCTGCGTCGGCTCGTCGAGCAGCATCAGCTTCGGGTCCATCGCCAGCGTCGTCGCGATCTCCAGCGAGCGCTTGCGACCGTAGCTCAGCTCGACCGCCGGGATCGCCGCGTACGACTCCAGATCGACCTCGCGCAGCAACTCGATCGCCCGGTCGTTGAGCCCATCGAGCGATCGCTCGGACTTCCAGAAATGAAACGAGCTGCCGAGTCGGCGCTGCAGCGCGACGCGCACGTTCTCCAGCACGCTGAGGTGCGCAAACACCGCAGATATTTGAAATGAGCGAATCACGCCACGCCGCGCGATGCGGGCCGCCGGCTCGTCGGTGATGTCGTTCCCGTCAAACAGGATGCGGCCCGAACTCGGCGCGAGGAACTTCGTCAACAGATTGAAGCACGTCGTCTTGCCCGCGCCGTTCGGCCCGATGAGCGCATGGATCGTGCCCCGCCGCACGCGCAGGTTGACCTGGTTGACGGCGACGAAGCCCTTGAATTGACGGGTCAGGTCGTGGGTTTCGAGGAGGTAGTCGCTCATGAGAGCGGGAGTTTAGGGGGCGACGCTGGGTCGAAGTCGAACCCCGACCCCCGGCCCCCGGCTCGGCGCCGCAAGGACGCTTGCCCGCGCACCGACGTTACCGATGCCCTCCAATGTTGGTAGATTTGCCAACACGAAGGTTGCCCTGCTGGTGCGCAGAAGAGTCACCGACGCGGACGGATCATTTGCCGAGGATGTTGTTTGGGCGTTGCCAACGCCGCTTGCGCCGTCCATGCCTGTTTTCAAGTACCGACTTGCGTATGTCGTCAACGGCCATTGCGTGGTTCGATACGACAACGAAGCGGGCAAACGCGATCACCGGCACGTCGGTCAGAAGCAAACGCAGTACGCCTTCTCGAACCCGCAGCAGCTCATTGCGGACTTTGAAAAAGACATCGCGAGGTGGAAGAATGAAAACGGTGATTCTTGATGTGGCCAGCCGCAAAGATGCAGCAGATGATTTTGTCCGTGCGTGGGAGACAGGCAAGGCACAGAAGTCAGCCCGCATCAGCTTTGAGACACCCGAATTGCTCTGGAAGGTTCTCAATGCAAAGCGTTGGGAACTGCTCAAGATACTGTCCGGCGCAGGTTCCGTTTCTATTCACGAAGCAGCACGTCGTGTGGGCAGAGACGTCAAGTCTGTGCATGGCGACGTGACCGCGCTGCTGAAAGCGGGTGTCATTGATCGAGCGGCTGACGGCGGAATCGAGTTTCCGTATGAAGCAGTCAAAGTCGAGTTTCTATTGCAGGCTGCATGAGTACGGTGCGCTGGTCGACGGGGTGGCCGTGATGTCGCGTTCGGCAAAAACAACTCGCCTGCAACGAGGCGCGAGACACCTCGGCAGCAGGTTGAAGCAGCTCTTAGCGCCCGCGACGTTCGGCCCGATCACCGCCATCCGCATCGACCCGCAGCGCCGTCTCGCCGCCGCGTTGATCCTGCTCGCGCTGTTCGTCTGCCCCGGCGCGTGGGCCCAGCAGCATCTGCTGCCAATCGACCAGGCGACCACCCAACCCGACTTCTTCAGCTTCCGCGCGCAACTGATCGCGGCCCTGGCCCGCCGTGATGGGCCGGCCCTGCTGGAGGCAGTTCACCAGAACATCAAGAACTCGTTCGGCGGCAACGACGGCATCGACGAGTTCAAGCAGATGTGGGCGCTGGACCAACCCGACAGCCGCCTGTGGGAAGAACTGGCGAAAGTGCTGGCGCTGGGCGGAACGTTCGGCGGTGAGGGTTCCTTCACCGCCCCGTACACCTTCAGCCGCTGGCCGGACAGCGTGGACGCCTTCAGCCACGTCGCGATCGTCGGCAGCAGCGTGCGCGTGCGCAGCGCGGCAAGCCGCACGGTGCCGACCGTGGCCTCGCTGTCGTATGCGATCGTCGAGCAGGTCGGGTCCCGGGCGCAGAACGATGAATGGGTGCGTGTGCGCCTGCCCGGTGGCACGACGGGTTACGTGGACCAGCGCTACGTGCGCAGCCCGATCGACTACCGAGCGTTTTTTTCGAAGTCCGATGGTCGGTGGCAGATGACGGCATTCGTCGCCGGCGATTAGCGCGGCTGACCAAGCCGGCAGCAACGCAAAAACAGGCTTCCGATACAGTCAGTCATGCCTCCGACCATCGTCCGAGACGGCCCGTTCCAGGAGATCAACGATGCTTGGCGCCGTCACTTTGGAAGCTGAAGTCACCAACCTATCCACGCACTGCTTCTGGCTGCTGCTGCTGGGCAACGAAGAGCTGGCCGTGCCTTTCAGCGAGTTCCCCTGGTTCAAGGAGGCAACGGTCGCGCAACTCGGGGACGTGCAACGCCCCACCGAGGATCATTTGTATTGGCCGCAACTCGATGTCGATCTGTCGATCGAGTCCATCAGACATCCCGAGCAATTCCCGCTGGTCTCCGCCAGTGCAACCCACACACCCACCCCATGATCGACCTCTACACCTCCGCCACGCCCAACGGCTGGAAAGCCTCCATCGCGCTCGAAGAACTCGGCCTGCCCTACACGGTGCATCCGATCAAGCTTGGCCTGCAGGAGCAAAAGCAGCCCGAGTACCTGAAGCTCAACCCCAACGGCCGCATCCCGACGATCGTCGATCGCGATGAGGGCGACTTCGCGGTGTTCGAATCGGGTGCGATCCTGATCTACCTGGCCGAGAAAACCGGCCGGCTGATGCCCACCGCGATGAAGCCGCGCTCGCAGGTGATCCAGTGGCTGATGTTCCAGATGGGCGGCGTCGGGCCGATGCAGGGTCAGGCGAATGTGTTCTTCCGCTACTTCCCGGACAAGATCCCGGCAGCGATCGAGCGCTACCAAAAGGAAACCAAGCGCCTGTTCAGCGTGCTCGACACGCGGCTGAAGGATCATGAATACCTGGTCGACGACCTCAGCATCGCCGACATCGCCAACTGGTCATGGGTGCGCATCCACGACTGGGCCGGCGTTGCGATCGACGACCTTCCGAATTTGCAACGCTGGGTCGACCTGATGGCGACGCGGCCGGCCTGCCAGAAAGGTGTGGAGATCCCCGAGCCGTTTTTGCCGAATGAAGTCGTCGATTACGCAAAAAAAATCATCACCCAGTGAACTCGCTGCGTCGGCCCGTGCAGGCGCAGCCACCCACGCGTGAACTCGTGGCACGATGTCGGGTTGCAAGCGCCCTCGCCATCACTCACCCTACTTTCAGGCTCGCCCATGGAACACAACCCACCCAACCCCAAGCCGCTCAAAGGCATCGCAATGGCCTGGCCCTCGACCGACGGCAAGGCCTTCGCGATTCGATTGCAGTTGCCCGATGGCGATCTCGATCTCGAGCTCAACGACACGACGCTGAAGCAACTGCTGCAAGCGTTGTTGCAGTCGTCGGCAGCCTGCGCGCCGAAGCGCACCGACCTGCCTCCGATCACGAAGAGCGTGTTGGCCGACGGCGTTCAATTGCCCGCGACCGGCATCGACGTGGTGCAAATCGAGAGTGATGACGGAAGCGGCGAGCGTCGACGTCTGGTCATGCGCGTCGGCACGATCGACCTGAACCTGATGATCGGATCGCGCACCACAGCCAAGGCCCTGGCCAACGCGCTGATGGCGTAGCCGCACGGCTCTGGTCAACGCTGGTCAGGTGCCAGCGGTGCAGCCCGCGGGGCTCAATACTGCAGTTGCAACGCGATGACGAATCGGTCCAGATTCGAGTTGCCGCTGATTTTCGTTTTCGAGTACACCGCGCTCACTTGTGCGTTGTAGCCGTCGATGACGTAGTTGACGCCCAAGTCGACTTGCTTCGTGTCGGCGCGGGTGTCCGGTTCGAACTTCTGCCAGCGCATGAATGGCTGCAGCCGACCCCAACCCACCTCGTGCTCGAAGATGTACGACAAACCGGCCGAGTACGCCTTGCCCTGCTCGGATTTCACCAAATCGTCGGTGTCGTAGTCGTAGTAGGCGGCTTCGACCGCGAATCCGCCCGCGCCGGGGATGCGCTTTTCAAGCAGAAAGTCGACGTTGTACGACCAGTAGTCGCCCCGACCCCCGACGGTCAACACGCCCTTCTTCTGGTAGCGGCCGGCCACGCCGATCGCCAGGATGTCTTGCTTGCCGAGGTGGTTGGCGGCGCTGAAATAGCCGGTCTCGGCTTCCCAGAAATCGTACTGCAGCCGGCCGGCGTACATCAGCGAGTCGGACGACTTGACGCCGACACGGCGGGCCTGCGACTCATCGAGCGCACCGATGCCGAAGGTGCGGCCGTCGAAGGCGCCGATGGAGTAGCCCAGCTTGCTGTCGGCCTGGTTGCCCCAGACCACGAAGCCGTCGTCACGCGCGCGGAAGATGCCGCCATTGCAACCGTAGCGCGAAGCGACACACGGCCAGTAGCCGCCGCCCATCGAGTAGTACGGGCCGGCCATGTTGTGGCGGTCGCTCGGCGACACCAAACGCCCGGCCCAGACGTTGAGCTCGGGCGAATATTCGAACTGGGCGTTCAGATCCAGCACGCGAACGCGGTTCTCGACGCCGTCCCACTCGGTGTTGAACGCGGCCTTGATGTGCTTGGTCAACGAGGCACCGAAAAACAGGCGCGCGCTGTCCAGGTTGGGGTCGTTGACGTGACCGACGCCCGCCGATTCCGGGCGCTCGGCGTGGGTGTAGCTGTAGCGAGCTCCGATGCCGAAGCTCACGTGCTGGTCTGCACCGAAGTCGTACCTGGCACCTGCCTGCGCGTTCACCGAACTCATCACCACGGCGGCAGCCAACAAGAGCTTCGTGCTTCGGCGCATCACAGGCATTTGGAACCTCTTGTTTGTTTGAAGCGATCGGCTGGCGCGTGCCGCGCGAGGATCATGCATTGATCGCGCTGGCAAGCACCGATCACAGGTGGATGCCGCCGCCCAGGTCCTGCTCCAAAAGTCGCTGGTGGACGGCATCCAACTTTTCACCCGGACGCTGCTCCTTGGTGATCCGCAGCCGCAGACTCTGACCCTGGAACTTCATCCAGCCGCGCGCCCGTTCGGTGAGCCCGGTGACCGTGGCAATTTTGTGGCGCGTGCCTTGCGGGTCATCCTCGAACGCCACGCTGAACTCACCGCAGGTGCCCGGTGTGAAATCAGCGGCGGGTACCGGCAAGGCACCGGCCATGCCGACATCGGCTTCCAGAAGGTCCTGGAGGATCTCGTGCAGCGCTTGTCCTTCGCTGCCGCTGGCGTCGGCCCGCTCAAGCAGCGCCGGGATGCCGTGGTGCTCAAGCCATGCCTTGGCGCGAGCACTGGTCGGCACCAGTCGGGCTGTTTGCGTGGTGTCGTCTTCCTCGATCCACTCAAGTGAAAACTCGGGCTGTCGGCTGGTTGTGTTCATTGCGTTTGATTCCTGGCGTGATTCGGTGAGACGTCCAGCGCCTCGTTGCGACGCGGCCTGGGCGATTGTTCCTTGACTCATCCCCGAAAAAAGCAAAACGCCCCGGATCACGGGGCGCAGGCTCGACATGGCGACGCCATGCTTCACAACGGCTGCGGCAGCGCAGGGCCCGCCGCTGGCTCGTCAAAGAATCTTGAAGCCGATCACGTTGGTGTCTGCGGCCATCAATTTCTCCATGTTCTTCCCGGCTGCTTCGTCACTGACCTCGATCAGCGCCATGTCGCATTTGCCGTCGTAGCGTGGAATGCTGGTGCGCACACAACCATCGGCAGCTGCCGCCAGCGCCCCACTTTTGGCGCACGCAGGATCGTCCTTGAATTCGACTTTGTATTTGATGCTCATTTCGAGTTTTCTCGTGGTTGTGTTCGCAAACTGTCAAGCATCACAGCGGCTTTCCACGCCACCGCAAGGGCTCATTTTTTGACTTGATTTTTTGGCGGAGAGGGTGGGATTCGAACCCACGGTACCTTGCGGTACGCCTGATTTCGAGTCAGGTACATTCGACCACTCTGCCACCTCTCCAGCACATTCGATGCTGCCGGTTGGTCAAAACCGGAACCCATGATTCTAGCTCAGGGCACTTCGGTCAGCGACCCCGGACTCACGCTTTCAACACCTCGACGCCGCCCATGTACGGGCGCAGCACCTCGGGCACGCTGACCGATCCGTCTGCGTTCTGACAGTTCTCGAGCACCGCGACCAACGTCCGGCCGACCGCGAGGCCCGAGCCGTTCAACGTGTGCACGAACTCGTTGCGACCCTGCGCCGACTTGTAGCGCGACTGCATGCGACGCGCCTGGAAGGCGTCGCAGTTGGAGCACGAGCTGATTTCGCGGTACGTGTTCTGCGCCGGCACCCACACCTCCAGGTCGTAGGTCTTGCTGGATGCGAAACCCATGTCGCCGGTGCACAGCAGCAGCACGCGATACGGCAGCTTCAGTTTTTGCAGCACCGCCTCGGCGTGGCCGACCATCGCGTCCAGCGCGACGTCGCTGTGGTCGGGGTGCGTGATCTGAACCATCTCGACCTTGTCGAACTGGTGCTGGCGGATCAGCCCACGCGTGTCGCGTCCGGCGCTGCCCGCTTCCGATCGAAAACACGGACTGTGCGCGGTCAGCTTGATCGGCAATTGCTCGGCGGCCAGCACCTGCTCGCGCACGCTGTTGGTCAGCGAGATCTCGGACGTCGAGATCAGGTACTGCGCCTGCTGCACTCCTTCGCCGCCGCCATTGCCTCCGGCTTGTCCGTCGGCTCCACGGTAGACCCAGAACATGTCGTCCTTGAATTTGGGCAACTGTCCGGTCCCTTCGAGCACCTCGCGGTTGACGATGTACGGCGTGTAGCACTCGGTGTAGCCATGCTCCTGCGTCTGCACGTCGAGCATGAACTGCGCAAGTGCGCGGTGCAGCCGGGCCACCGGCCCACGCATGAAACTAAAGCGCGAGCCGGACAGCTTCGCGCCGAGGTCGAAATCGAGCCCCAGCGGCGCACCCAGATCGACATGGTCCTTCGGCGTGAAATCGAAACGGCGCGGGCCGGCGTCGTCCGGGCTCCAGCGGCGCACCTCGACATTGCCGTGCTCGTCGGCGCCCACCGGCACGCTGTCTTGCGGCAGATTCGGCACCGCCATCAGCAACTCGGACAACTCCGCCTGGATCAGGTCGAGCCGCTCGGCCGACGCTTTCAGCCCGTCGCCCAGCCCGCCCACCTGCGCCATCACGACGGCGGTGTCTTCGCCCTTGCCTTTGAGCGCGCCGATCTGCTTGGACAGGCTGTTGCGCTGGGCTTGCAGCTCTTCGGTGCGGGTCTGCAGCGCCTTGCGCTCCGCTTCGAGCGCCTGAAAGCGCTCGACGTCCAGGTACGGTTGGGGTGACTTGCGCTTGTCTAACCGGGCGATGACGCTCGGCAAATCTTTGCGCAACAAGGCGATGTCGAGCATGCGTGTGTGCGGTCGACCGCAGTCGACTCTCGGTGTTGGCGGGAAGCGCCGAATTGTAGGCAGCGGCTCGCGCGACGACGCTCAGGCGCCGGTCTTCATCGACTTGTCGCCCAACCCCATCGGCAGCGGAAAGTGCACCGTCTCCAGCACGCCCGGCATGCTGCGCACCGTGACCGCACCGAGCGCGCGCAGCCGCGCGATCACTTGCGTGACCAGGATCTCCGGCGCCGAGGCCCCCGCTGTCAGGCCGACGCGGCTCTTGCCGACGAACCATTCGGCTCGCAGGTCGTCGGCCGAATCGACCATGTAGGCGTCGGTGCCCAGCCGCTCGGCCACCTCGCGCAGCCGGTTGCTGTTCGAGCTGCTCAGGCTGCCCACCACCACCAGCACGTCGACGTTCGGCGCCAGCACCTTGACGGCGTCCTGGCGGTTCTGCGTCGCGTAGCAGATGTCTTGTTGCTTGGGCTCGCGCACCTGCGGGAAGCGCCGCTTCACGGCCGCCAGGATCTCGGCCGCATCGTCGACCGACAGCGTGGTCTGCGTGACCACGGCCAGCCGCGTCGACGGCGCCACCTGCACCTGCTCGACATCGGCCACGTCCTCGACCAGGTGGATGCCTTCGGTCAATTGACCGATCGTGCCTTCGACTTCTGGGTGCCCCTTGTGGCCGATCATGATGAAGTCGTAGCCTTCCTTGCGCAGCTTGGCCATCTCGACGTGCACCTTGGTGACCAGCGGGCAGGTGGCGTCGAACACGGTGAAGCCGCGCTCGCTCGCCTCGCGCCGGATAGCCTGCGACACGCCGTGCGCGCTGAACACCAGCGTCGCGCCCGGCGGCACATCGGCCAAGTCTTCGATGAAGATCGCGCCCTTCGTTTTCAGATCGTTGACGACGTAGGTGTTGTGCACGATCTCGTGGCGCACGTAGATCGGCGCGCCGAACCGGGTCAGCGCGCGCTCGACGATCTCGATCGCGCGATCGACCCCGGCGCAAAAGCCGCGCGGCTCGGCCAACAGCACCTCTTCGACCCGCACGCCCGCAGCCTGCACATCAGCATTCATCACAGCACCCCGATCAGATGAACTTCGAAGGTCACCGGCTTGCCCGCCAGCGGATGGTTGAAGTCGAACAGCACGGCGTCGGCCTTGCCATCGCCGTCGCCGTCCTTGCCGACCTGCTGCACCGCCCCGGCATAGGTGCCGAGGCCGTCGGGTGTCGGGAACTGTACGACGTCGCCGACCTGGTAGCTCTCGTTGGCGTCGCCCAGCTCGTTGAGCAACCGCCGCGCCACCCACTGCACCATCTCCGGATTGCGGTCCCCGAAGGCCTCGCCGGCT
>JANMTL010000286.1:0-13056 GCA_031390425.1 Rhizobacter sp. | reverse complement strand
ATCATCAACAAGCCGATCGGCTACGTCAGCGGGCAGGCCGAAGACGGCTACGAACCGGCGGTGGTGCTGGTGCAACCCGACAACCAGTGGAGCGACGACCAATCGGGCACGCGCTTCCTGCGCGAACACCTGCGCAGCCTGGTGCCCGCCGGCCGGCTCGACATCGATTCGATCGGCCTGCTGGTGCTGACGCAGGACGGCCGCATCGCCAAGCAGTTGATCGGCGAGGACAGCGCCATCGAAAAGGAATACCTGGTGCGCGTGGCCGGGCCGCTGGGCCAGGGGTCGGCGTCGAGCGAGCTGTCGCCCGACGACCTGGAGCGGCTGCGCCACGGCCTCGAACTCGACGGCGAGGCGCTGAAGCCGGCGCTCGTCGAATGGATCAACGACGACCAGTTGCGCTTCGTGCTGCAAGAAGGCAAGAAGCGCCAGATCCGCCGCATGTGCGAGGCCGTCGGCCTGAAGGTGCTGGGCCTCAAACGCGTGCGCATCGGCCGCGTGATGCTGGGCGACCTGCCGGTGGGGCAGTGGCGGTATCTGCGGGGGGATGAGGTGTTTGGGTAAGGCGGTCAAGTACGGCGCCGGGTCGCGTTTGAGTCGCCTTTCATGGGCTGTTCATCACAGCTGGCATTCGTATTGACGTAGAAACACACTCCGTGACGCCAACTTCCAACGCCCCCGTCAATCAATCCGCTTTGCCACCGACAACTCGTGGGGTGATGTGCCTCGCCGGCCCCACCGCCTCCGGCAAGACCGCCGCCGCCCTGGCGATCGCGCAGGCCTTCGCGGATCAGGAGCCGCCGCGCCGCATCGAGATCATCAGCGTCGATTCGGCGCTGGTCTACCGCGGCATGGACATCGGCACCGCCAAGCCGACTGCGGCCGAGCTGGCGGCGGTGCCGCATCACCTGATCGACATCATCGATCCGTCCGAGGCCTACTCGGCGGCGCGCTTCGTCGGCGATGCGCAGCGGCTGATCGGCGAGATCCGCGCGCGCGGGCACCTGCCGCTGCTGGTCGGCGGGACGATGCTCTACTTCAAGGCGCTGTTCGAAGGACTCGACGCGATGCCGGCCGCCGATCGTGCGGTGCGTGCAGCGCTCGACGATCAATGCGAGCGCGAGGGCTTGCACGCGCTGTACCGAGAGCTGAAGCGGGTCGACCCGATCACCGCCGCGCGGCTGGCACCGGGCGACCGGCAGCGCATCCAGAGGGCGCTCGAAGTGCACCGGGTCAGCGGCAAGCCCTTGTCGTCGTTCCACCACGAAAAGGCCGCCGTCGAGACACCGCCGCTGATCTCGCTGGAGCCCACCGATCGCGCCTGGCTGCACCAGCGCATCGAGGCGCGCTTCGCGCAGATGCTCGATGCGGGTCTGGTCGAGGAGGTGCGCTCGCTGATGCAGCGCGGCGACCTGCACGCCGATCTGCCGTCGATGCGCTGCGTCGGCTACCGGCAAGCCTGGGAGGCGCTCGAAGCCGACGACCTGTTCGACCTGCCCGAGCGCGGCATCGCCGCGACGCGCCAGCTCGCGAAGCGCCAGTTGACCTGGCTGCGCAGCATGCCGCAGCGCACGGTGGTGGCGTGCGATGCGCCCGACGCACAGGCGCAGGCGGTGGCGCTGGCGCTGCGCCTGGCGGGCACGCTGTCGCCGTCGGCCTTTGATTCAGCGTGAACGTGACACCGCACGGCGTCAGCGCGCCGGTGCCGTCGGAGCAGCCGGAGCAGCCGGAGCAGCCGCCGCCGGCGCTTTCACGACGACCCTGATCCCCGGCGCCTCGCCGCCGCCCGCAAGCGCCGAAACGGAAAACCGCAGCGCATCGGCACCTTTGCCGACCAGGTAATCGCGCGCACTCGCAGCACGTTCCAGCGCCAGCGTGCTGCCCTTGCTTTTCGGATCGCCGGACGCCTCGACCGACCACGTGCCGCCGCGCGTCGCCGGGCTGCCGGCCAGCCGGTCGAGCAGCGCCGCCAGCGGTGGCTTGACGATCGCGCGGGCCGCATCGAAGCTGTGCTTCAACGGCACCTCGGCGCGCAGGCTGCCGTCGCGATCGATGGCCAGCACGACCGGCGTGCCTTCGAACAGCGCGGCGAGCCGTTGGCGTTCCTGCGCCAACGTGGGCCGGGGGACCAGTGCCGTGGCCGACGTCACCGGCGCCGTCGATTGCGGCGGTGTGCTGCAAGCGGCGAGCAGCACCCCTGCGCCGATGGCAGCAGCGCGGCCCGCCCAACCAAATGAATCGCGTCTCATGCGTTTCACTGTAGCGCGCGATCCCAATGCGATCTCGATGCGATCGCTACAAGGCGTGAGCACAGGGCCATTGCTGCGCCCACGCCCCCGCCGCGATGGCTGCGTCGACAATCGCGCCGCGCGCCTGCATCGCCGCCCATCCTCAACGCCACCCGCCCTTCGCGCATGCCACTGCTCGACGTCCGATCCCTGTCCAAGCGCTACGACACCGAGCCGGTGTTCTCGAACGTCGATCTGCAGGTGGCGCGCAGCGAGTTCGTCGCGATCCTCGGCGAATCGGGCGTCGGTAAGTCGACGCTGCTGAACTGCATCGCCGGGCTGGACACGGTGCAGGCTGGCTCGGTGCACATCGCGGGCACCGACATCACGGCACTCGCCGAGCCGGCGCAGGCGCTGTTCCGCCGCGCGCACCTGGGCTTCGTGTTCCAGGCCTTTCACGTGCTGCCGCATTTGAGCGTCGCGCACAACGTCGGGCTGCCGTTGCTGTTGCAACACCAGCCCGACGCGGCGCGAGTGCACGAAGTGCTGAAGGCAGTGGGCCTCGATGCGCTGGCCGACCGCCTGCCGCAGACGCTGTCCGGCGGCCAGTTGCAGCGCGTCGCGATCGCGCGGGCGCTGGTGCACCGGCCTGCACTGATCCTGGCCGACGAGCCGACCGGCAATCTCGATCCGACCACGGCCGACAAGGTGATGGACCTGCTGTCGGCGCAGGTGCGCAGCCACGGCGCGGCCTGCGTGCTGGTGACGCATTCGCGCGCTGCAGCAGCGCGGGCCGACCGGGTGCTGACATTGACGAGCGACGGCATGGTGAACGGTCCCTCTCCCTCTGGGAGAGCGTAGGGTGAGGGCCAACGAGTGAGGACAGCGGCGGCGCGCAGCCGCTCAACCCACCCTACCCCCAAAGGCGCGAGGGCAAAAATCCCATGCTCGCGCTGCTGACGCACCTGACCTGGCCCGAATGGCGGCACCATCCGTGGCGCCAGTCGGCCGCGCTGCTGGCGGTCACGCTCGGCGTGGCGCTGGCGTTTTCGGTGCAGTTGATCAACCAGTCGGCGCTCGGCGAATTCAGCGCGGCGGTGCGCTCGATCAACGGCCAGCCCGATTTCGAGCTGCGCGGCCAGCGCGGCGGGTTCGATGAGAACTTGTATGCGCGCGTGGCGGCGCACCCCGCCGTCGCGCTCGCCAGCCCGGTGGTCGAGGTCGAAACGCAGGCGCTGACGGTTGATGACAAGGGTGCATCGAAACGCGTGCCCTTACGCGTACTGGGCATCGACGCGCTGGTCGCGGCGCCGCTGTCTCCGGCGCTGTTGCCGAAGCTGGCTGCACCGGCCAAGACCGCAGACGGCGAGCCCGATCGCCTCGGCCTGTTCGACCCGGATGCCTTGTCGCTGAACGCCTCCGCGCGCCAGCGCCTCGGGGCCACAGGCACGCTGCGTTTGAACACTCCGAACGGCGTCGTCAGCCTGCGCGTGCACGGCAGCGTTGCTGCCGGCGGCCCGCCGCTCGCGGTGATGGACATCGCGAGCGCGCAAGTGCAATTCAGCCTGCTCGGCCGACTCAGCCGCATCGACGTGCGGTTGAAGCCGGGCGCCGATCGCGACGCGGTCGTGGCCTCGCTGGCGCTCGCTGACTTTGCTGCGCAGGACGTGCGCGCAATCGCACCCGACGAGGCGGCGCAACGTATCTCGAACGTGTCGCGCGCCTACCGCGTCAACCTGACCGTGCTGGCGCTGGTGGCGCTGTTCACCGGCGCATTTCTGGTGTATTCGATCCTGTCGCTGTCGGTTGCACAGCGGCAGCCGCAGCTCGCGCTACTGGGCGTGCTGGGCCTGGGTGCCCGCGAACGGCTGCGGCTGGTGCTCGCCGAATCGGCACTGCTGGGCGTGGCGGGCAGCGCACTCGGGCTGGCGCTCGGCACCGCGCTGGCGGCGGCAGCGCTGCGGCTGCTGGCGGGCGATCTGGGCGGCGGCTACTTTCCCGGTGTCACGCCGACGCTGCATTTCAGCGCAGCCGCCGCGTTGGCCTACGGCGGGCTCGGCGTCGCGGCCGCGCTGGTCGGCGGCTGGTTACCGGCGCGCGAAGCGCAGCGGCTGGCACCGGCGCAGGCCTTGAAAGGTTTCGGCGATGCAGGCGTCGCTGCGCAGACGGGGTGGCTCGGCCCCGCGCTGATCGCGGCGGCGCTTGCGCTGCTGTTCGTGCCGCCGATCTTCGACATGCCGCTCGCTGCCTACGTGTCGGTGGCGCTGTTGTTGTTGGGCGGCATCGTCTGCGTGCCGGCCGGCGTCGGGTTGCTGCTGCGCGCGATCGCGCCACCGCAGCAGGTGCTGGCGTTGCTGGCCATCGAGCGCGCGCGCCACCAGCGGCGCACCGCCACGGTCGCGGTGGCCGGCGTGGTGGCCAGCCTCGCGCTGTCGGTCGCGCTCACGGTCATGGTCGCGAGCTTTCGCGACTCGATCACCGCGTGGCTGGACACCGTGCTGCCAGCCGATTTGTATGCGCGCGCCGGAGCGTCGACCGGCGGCAGCGACGTGATCACGCTGGCACCCGGCTGGGTGCGCGACGCGGCCCTTGTCGACGGCGTGGCGCGCGTCGAGACCCTGCGCGTGTCGTCGGTGCAGATGGCCCCGGCGCAGCCGCCGGTGGCGCTGATCGCCCGGCCACTGGGCGACCCGGCGCGCTCGCTGCCGCTGGTCGGCGAACTGGTGGCACTGCCTGCGGGCGACACGGCGGCCTATGTCAGCGAAGCGATGGTGGCGCTGTACGGCGCGACGCCCGGCACGCGGTTGCTGCTGCCGCTGCCGGATGGGAAAAAAGCAAGCGTGTACGTGCGCGGCGTGTGGCGCGACTACGCGCGGCAGCACGGCGCAGTCGCACTCGCCACCGACGATTGGCAGCGGCTCACCGGCGACACGCGCATCAACGACCTCGCGCTGTGGCTGCAGCCGGGCACCGATGCCGGTGCGGTGCAGCAACAGCTGCGCGCGCTGGCAGCTCGCCACGGCATGGACGGCCGGCTGCTCGAATTCGCATCGCCCGGCGAAATCCGCGCGATCTCGCTGCGCATCTTCGACCGCAGCTTCGCGGTCACGTACTGGCTGCAAGGCGTGGCGATCGCGATCGGTCTGTTCGGCATCGCGGCCAGCTTTTCGGCGCAGGTGCTGGCGCGCCGAAAAGAGTTCGGCCTGCTCGCGCACCTGGGCCTCACGCGGCGCCAGGTACTGCTGGTGGTGACCGCCGAGGGCGCTGTGTGGACCTCGGCCGGCGCGCTGCTCGGCCTGGGTCTGGGCATCGCGGTCAGCGGGGTGCTGGTGAAGGTGGTCAACCCGCAGAGCTTCCACTGGACGATGGACCTGCTGCTGCCGTGGGGCCGGCTGGGTCTGCTGTGCGCTGCGGTGATCGCGGCGGGCACGCTCACTGCGGGTTTGGCCGCGCGCCGCGCCGCCGGGCGCGACATGGCGCTGGCGGTCAAGGAGGATTGGTGAGCGTGAGCAGGCAGGACGGGGATGCCCTCGCAGAGAGCCCCCGCCCAACCCTCCCCCAACGGCGGAGGGCTTGAATCATGGCGGCGCGGTGAACAGTTTGGCCGCGCGGCCTTTCAATTCGAGCAGTTCGCTCGGGGTGACCGAGTACTTGCCGGTCAGCACATCGACATCGACGCGGAACTCGATTTCCTTGCCGCGATGCGACAGCATGCCCGAGGTGAATTCGTAGCTTTCATCGTCGGCGGGCAGGCCGTTCAGGTCGAGATCGTGGTCCTCGTACTGGACCGCACGAATCTCGCCGCTGGCGAGGTCGAGCGTCCCGGTCGATTGGATGATCGACTCGGACAACTCGTCGAACAGCGTGATCGGCACCATCAAGTTCAAAGCGGCTCTCCTCGCCAGTGGCAACGCGCCTGCCGCGAGACCGTCCCCCAGCGGGTCGGCCAGCGAGGCGCGGCCCGCATTGTCGTTGCTTCGGGTTCTGCGGGGTAAGGTCGGGGCTGCCATCACCGACCGAGTCGAATCAACCGAAAGCGCCGCCATGACACTGCCCCGACTGCTCAAACGGCTCGGCGCCTGCACCTTGCTGGCGGGGCTGCTCGCCGCGGCGTCGACAGTCGGCGCCTGGGAACTGGCCGGGACGCGCACGCTGACGCTGCACGCCCGCAACGGCGACGCGACGAGGATCGGGACGGTGATCTTCACGCCGCAGGCCGACGGTCGCATCGGCTTCGTCCTGACGATGGAGACCGAGCACTTCAAGGACTTCTTCCTGTCGATGAAGGAGTTCAAGTGCCTGGAGGGTGCCGGCGAAATCTTCTGCCACGTGCCTTACCCCCACAAGCAACCCGGCACGGTCAGCGCGACCGACCTCGCCTGGCTGGAGCATGCGCTGATGTTCATGTTCAAGACACCGGCCGAGTTCGGCGCCAAGCTGTGGAACGGGGTCTACTTTCAGTTGAGCCGCACCGAGCAGGGCTTGCAGGGCACGCCACAGGCCATCGACCTGAACCAGATCAGCGCGCCGCCCGAGCGGCCCAACGTGCCGCCTTACCGTGCCGCGCTGCGCGATGACATGCCCCCGAATGCCAGGTGGTTCAACCGGCTGACGATCGAGTAAGTGCCGGCAAGAAGCGAGCTGCGCATCGGCGGTGTCTGACACGGGCGATCGAAACTCGCCTACCGCAGCCCCCAGCCTGCGGCCAGACACTGAGGCCATGAGCAGCGACCTTCGATCCCGCGCCGAACTGACGCCTCGGCCGAAGCACCTTGACACGGCAGTCGATACAGCGCCGAACTTGGCGCTGTCCGGCGAGCGCATCACGTTCGACGGGCTGAGTTGCTACGTCGCTGGCAACGGGCCACCGCTGGTGCTGGTGCACAGCGTCAACGCGGCGTGTTCAGCCGCCGAAATGCGCCCGCTGTTCGACCACTACCGCGCAACGCGCACCGTGTTCGCGCTCGATTTGCCGGGTTTCGGTCTCAGCGAGCGCAGGGACCGCAACTACACCCCGAGATTGATGACAGACGCGCTTCATGCAACAGCGGCGGAGATCCGTCGACGTTGCGGCCACGGTCCGATCAGCGGGCTGGCCGCCTCACTCGGATGCGAGTTCCTCGCCCGCGCGGCGGTCGAACGTCCCGCCCAATGGGATCGCCTGGCACTGGTGAGCCCGACCGGCCTCGATGGGCACAAGTCACGACGGGGGCCCGAGCTCAGCACCCGGCGCGTCCCGGGGCTGCATGCCTTGCTCAGCGTGCCTTGGTGGTCCGAATCCCTGTTCCGGTTGCTGACCCGACCAGCGGTGGTGCGCTACTTCCTGCAGCGCACCTGGGGCCGCAAGGCCATCGACGAGACCTTGTGGGCTTACGAGGTGCAAAGCGCGCGGCAACCCGGCGCGCGTTATGCGCCGCTGCACTTTCTCTCGGGTGGCCTGTTCAGCGGTGACATCCACACCATCTATGAAAGCCTGACGCAGCCGGTCTGGATGAGCCACGGTGTGCGCGGCGATTTCACCGACTATCGCAACCAGCAGGTGGTGGCGTCGCGTGCCAACTGGCAGTTCGACGTGTTTCAAACCGGCGCCTTGCCGTACTTCGAGTCGCCCGACGATTTTTGCGCCGAGTTCGATGCGTTCCTGCGCGACTCGGTCGGCCGTTGATCGCTCAGCCGAAGATCGGAAACGCCTCGAAGCGCCCGCGCAGCACCTGTTGCGCATCGGCACCCAGCCAGCCGTCGATCAGGCTGGCGTAGACGCGCCTGAAATCGGTGGTGTGGATGAGGTTGTCGCCCGCGTCGAGCTGGGTCAAGCTGGGCAACTTGCCATAGTGACCGCCGCGCACCGGCTGGCCGATCACGTACATGTGGTTGGCGGTGCCGTGGTCGGTGCCGAGGCTGGTGTTCTCCGGCACACGCCGGCCGAACTCCGAAAACACCAGCAGCGTCACGTCCTGCGCACGGCCGATGCGTTCCAGGTCGCGCATGAAGCCACTCACCGCATCGGAGGTGTAGGTGAGCAGCCGCTGGTGCAATTCGGCCTGCTGCACATGGGTGTCGAACGCGTTGCGGCGGTACGCGCTGTAGTACAGCCGCGTCGGCAGGTCGGCGGCGATCAGCGCCGCGACTTTGTTCAGATCGAGCGCGTTGATGCCGTAATCGACCGGGGTCTTGTAGCGGGCACACGCCTCGCGCACCAATTGCGACGAGGCACGCGCGCTGACCGCCACGTCGCGCATAAAGCGCAGGCTGGGTGTCTCTGGCGCAGCGCCTTGCGCCGGGCCGTCGGGCGCCGCGTCGAGCAACGCACGCTCCTCGTACAGGCCTTTGCGGGTGAAGCGCTGCGGATCGTCGAACGACACCGGCAGGTGGTGGCGGGCGCGTACCGCCAGCGTTTGCGTCTCGTCGATGTTGATGACGAAATTGGGGGTGAGCTGCGGATCGATCGCATCGGCCAGGCGGCCGACCCAGCCGTACTCCTCGCCGCTGTTGGGCATCGCGGTGTGCCAGTAGGCCGCCGAGGTGAAGTGCGAGAACGACGGCTGCGCATAGCCGCAGCCATGCACCACCGCCATGTGGCCGTCCTTGTAAAGCCGCTCGAAACCCGTCATGCCGGGGTTGAAGCCGTGGTGCTCGTCGATCACGCGCAATTGCTCGCGTCGGATGCCCAGCTTCGGCCGGTGGCGGTAGTAGGCATCGTCGCCGTAAGGCACCAGCGTGTTGAGGCCGTCGTTGCCACCGGACAGCTCCAGCACGACCAGGATGCGCTTGTCGGTGCGGGCTGCCGTGGCGGCGCACGCCTGCTGCAAGGCGCCGGGCACGCCGCTCAGCCAACCGGCGCCGACGAGACCAGCTTGCAGTGCGGCGCGTCGGCCGAACCGTGCGGTGGAAATGGATTGCTTTTGCATGACAGTTCAGCCGAGCTGGTATTCGGGCAAGGAGAGGATCAGGTGCAGCGTCTGCCGCAGTGGCTCGTCGAGGTAGCTGCGTGCGGCTTCGAGATCGGCCGTGCCCAACTCATGCTGCAGAAACTCGGCCAGCCGCGCACGGGTGGCCGGTGCCACCGGCGCGGCCACGAAGCGGCGCAGCAGCGCATCGACCGCCTCGGCGGCGGTGCGGCAGCCGTCGGCCAGCACCATGCGCGACAGCTCGAGCCGAGCCGTGGTGCGCGGGATCGGCTTGACTCGCTCCAGCGCCATCTGCCAGCCGCGATAGCTGGCCAGCCGAGTGTTGAACTCCTCTTCGCGGTCGGCCATCTGGTTCGACATCGAGCCGATGTCGGTGCCTTCGAGCCGCGTCGCGTTGCTGACGTCCATGCCGAGTGCCAGCTTCGCGCTGAGGTCGCGGATCTTGTACTCGCCCGACGGGAAGCGGTCGGGCGGGATGAAATTGATGTCCGGGTAGACCATGTCGTAGGCAAAGTTGCTGCGCGCGATCAGCAGCCCCGGCGTGATCCAGCTTCGCCCCTGCGCCCAGCCGGCCACGGTGGGCGGGTAAAACAGCTTTTGCCCCAGCGATTCGGTGACTTCGTTGAAATCGGGCACCCCCGGCATCTGGATCAGGCCGGCCTGGCGATAGGTGGAAACGACCAGCTCGACCGGCGGCCGGATGCGGCTGGCCACCGAGGCCGGGCTGTAGAAATCGCGCGACAGGAAGATGGTTTCCAGCAAGTCGGCGATGTCGTAGCCGCTGGCCCGCAGACGCGCGCCCAGCTCGGTGCGCAAAACCGGTGAAAGCTCTTCGCGCACGAAGTACACGTAGAGCTTGCCAGCGATGAATTCGCCTGCGGCCGGCTGGGCCAGCAGCGTGTCGATCACGTCGATACCGCTAAGCGGCCCCTCGCGCCCGAGCACGCGCTTGATGCCGCCGTCGTGACGCGCCGCATCGATGTTGAAGCTCAGATCCTGCGCGTTCCAACCGGTGAAAGCGCGGGCGGCCTCGCGAATGTCGTGCTCGCTGTAGTGCCCCACCCCGAGCGTGAACATCTCCATGATCTCGCGCGCGAAGTTCTCGTTCGGCGCGCCCTTGATGTTCACGCCCGCGTCAAGGTAGACCAGCATCGCCGGGTCTTGTGCGACGCTGATCATCAGCTCGCGGAAGCTGCCGTTGCCCTTCTCGCGGAACAGCGTGTTTTGCCGCAGCATCTTGCGATAGTCGCGCACCTTCTCTTCGCTGGTGGCGAAATGCCCGTGCCAGAACAGCGCCAGCTTTTCCTGCAGCGGACGCGGCGTGACCAGCATGCGCTGCGCCCACCAGTACGACAGTCGGTGCGTTTCGAGCCGACTCGCGCGCAGCCAGTAGAAGAACCTGTTGGCGACCGGTTGCAGTCGGCGGTTGTTGCCGACCGGCTTGGCCGCCACGCCGATCGCTTGACCGTCGCGCTTGGCCGCGTCGGTGGTGGCGGGTCGCGACGCCGGGAACGGCTCCAGGCTGGCGTCGTGCAGATCGGACTCGTCGAACGCGACGAAGTTGTCGGGCACCGACTGCCAGCGCACCAGTTGCCGCACCGCCTCGCGCGGGCCCAGCGCGGTCAGCGCAGCGATCTCGTCCGGGCGGCCACCGAAGCCAGCGCGTTGCAGCAGATGCGCGGCCGCAGCCGCCGTCCACTGGGCTTGGGCGATCGGGCGCAAATCGTCCTTGCCGTCGCTCGGCGCCATCGCAAACACCACCGAAGCGGTCGATACAACCCAGCAAAAGCAGGCGAGCAAAAAGAGTTTCATCGGGCAGTGTCTGCGTGAACGAAAAGTGAATTCGGCACGCCGACGAGCCTATACCCAACACCAGGGCTTGGTTGCCCTCCGTGCGTCGAGATATTCATGAAACGGAACGCTGGGAGCCCGACCCCGCCGGGCGGGCTGACAGCTCGATCCGAGGCGACGACTCAATAGGCGTGCTGCTCGAAAAATGCCACGCGGAGGGTGCGCGGGTTGATCTGCAGGTCCGGCGTGATCGACCCATTGCGCAGGGACTCCAGGTCGTACTGGACACGCATGTTCATCTTGTCAACGGTGTCGGCTGCGCCGCAGTGTCCGCCGGCAACACGCGGTAGTAGCGATCACCCGCCATCGGCAGCCGCAACTCGCGCACGCCGTAGCCCGGCACCGTGAGGGAGGCCACGGTGCGAAACGGGCCGATGCGGCCCGGCGCCACTTGCAGCACGTAGGCGCCGGGCCGCAACAAGCGGGTCTGCACCCGCAGCTCGGTGCTCGAATTCACGACCCGCAGGCCACCGAAGGGCCGCGCCAGCGGCTCGCCGACAAACACGCCCTGGCCGGGCATTCGCACGCTTTTCCAATAGGCCTCGATCAGCGTTTCACCGCCCAGGTAGCGGCCCATCACCACGCCGATCTCGGGAAACTTCTCGCGGTAGTTGCACGGCTCGGTCGTGTTGCCGTAGCTGCCGGTCGCACCGGCCGCCAGCCATTCCAGCGCGCTGGTCTGCGAGCTGTCGGTGAGCATGCCGCCGACGGACGTCAGGTGATCAGCGATCGCACCGTCGAGATAGCGGTTGCTGGCCATGCCCGCGACCCGCTGCACCCCGGTGAAATAGAACATCACATCGGGCCGGTCTTCGAGCGCGTTGGCATCGATCTGGCGCATCGGGTAGGCCGCCGACAGCTTGCGGCGCACCGTGTCGTAGGTGGCAGCGCGCACGTTGCGATTGCGGTCGGTGGTGCTCAACAGGTAACCGGTGCCGGCCGGCCAGCGCTCGTCCGACCGCACGCCGCGATCGATCATCGCCTTCACGCCGTCCACGTCGCGTCCGGCCAGCAGCATCGCCGGGCGCAGGCCGTGGTCCTTGAACGGCGCGTTGCTCGGGCTGTCGAAATACGGTGACGGCCGGGTGACGTTGCAGCCCTCGGCACAGTAGGCCCGGTCGAAGCCGAGCGCGAAAGCGCTGGTCACCGACATGCATTCGACGCGGTACGGCAGGGTCCAGGCCAGCGCATAAGCCTGCACCGCCGCCGGCACGCTGGCTTGCAGCACCGAGCGCACCCGCTGGAAATCGTCCGCGCTCATCGCGACCTGACCGGCCGGAAAGCTGACGTGCACCACCCGCTCGGCGGGAATGCCGCGGCGGCTGGCGTAGTAACTGCCGATCGCCACGCTCGCCGGGTCGGCGTCGTTGACGATCAGTGCCAGGTCCTGCGGCTGCAACCCGATCGGCGGCAAGGACAAGCGAGGAGCCGCTGCACCGGGCAGCGCGTGCGCAGGATCGTCGGGGAGCGCCAGGGCAGCGATCGAGGCCGTCGGCGAGCCGCTGACGAGCAAGGCGGTCAGCACAGAGAACCACAGGCGCCCGGACCGCCTCCATCGTCTGCGCAGCGATGCCGCCATGAGCATGAAAATCACGTCGTGCTGCGGCTCGTCGGCCAACCGGCTGGCTCGACAGCCGGTGCGACACCCCGACACCAGGCGCCGGCGGCACGGCGGACCAGCGCATCCGCCATCACCTGGATGGACGAATACCCGATGCGCAACGGCTCGGTGCGCGCATCGGCCTCACCCTGGCGCAACTCCGGATACTTGAGGTTCAGCGTCGCCGTGTTCTGCGTGAGGAGGTTGCTCATACCGAGATTGTTATCGCCCGGCGCACTCGACGGGCAATCCACCGCAAGATGCAGGACACCGCCAGATCGATCGGGATGTGGACGTCGTGGAAGGCCGACATTGCGAGTGCGAAGCACGCGTGCTTTTGCGGACTGGCAAGAGGGCAGACCTGTGTAGCAGCGCCTGGAACGCGAGCTCACCGAAATACGCAGAGCTCACGCATCGCCGAAGCGAGCAATGCAGGAAGTGGTGCAAGTAGAAATGAAACACGGGCCGC
>JANMTL010000264.1:0-4071 GCA_031390425.1 Rhizobacter sp. | reverse complement strand
GTTGTAGGTTTGCGTGGTCGTGTTGAACTGCGCCCGCGCGAACGCCAGCGTGTTGTCGGCAGCCGCGAGCTGCTCGGTGTTGGCTTCGATTTCGAGTCCGCTCAGGCGCTCCTGGCGGGCCGGCAACTCGGCCAGCAAGCGCGCGCGTGCCGACGACAAGGCGTCTTCGGCCAGACGCAAGCCGGTCGCTGCGCTGCGGGCGCTGGGCCGGGCGCGCAGGCTGTCGCAAGACGCCTGCACCTGTCCGCAGGCGCTGAGCACGGCGGCGTGCAGGGCCGTCCCGTGGTCTGCGCGCAGCCCGTCAGCCCATTGAAGCAGCAGCGCGTGGCGGTGCTGAACCTGTGCGTCGATGGGCGCGAACGCCTTTGTGATGCCGATGCGCAACGCCATCAGCCGGTTGTAGGCACCGACCGCCCAGAACATCAGCACCGCACAGCCCAACAGTGTGGCGATCTGCGTCGCGTTCATGCGGGATGTCCGGGGCGGCGCGCGGTGCGCCGGATCAAGTGCGAACCTCGCCCTGCCCCAGTACCACCCACTTCAACGACGTCAATCCTTCGAGCCCGACCGGCCCGCGCGCATGCAGCTTGTCGGTGCTGATGCCGATCTCGGCGCCCAGGCCGTACTCGAAGCCGTCGGCGAAGCGCGTGCTGGTGTTGACCATCACGCTCGATGAATCGACCTCGCGCAGGAAGCGCATCGCGCTCGGGTGGTGCTCGGTCAGGATCGCGTCGGTGTGGTGCGAGCTGTAGCGGTTGATGTGCGCGATGGCCGCATCGAGATCGGGTACCACCGCGATGCTGATGATCGGCGCCAGGTACTCCTCGAACCAGTCTTGCTCGGTGGCCGCGAGGAGCTTCGCGCCGGGTACGTTCGACAACAGCGCCAGGCTGGCCGCGTCGCCGCGCATCTCGACGCCCTTTCCAGCGAACAGCGCGCCGATGCGCGGCAGAAACGCTGCTGCGATGTCCGAATGCACCAGCAGCGACTCGGCCGCGTTGCACGGGCTGTACTTCTGCGTCTTCGCGTTGTCGGTGACCTTCAGCGCCAAGGCGAGGTCGGCGCTCGCATCGACATACACATGGCAGTTGCCGTCCAGGTGCTTGATGACCGGCACCTTGGATTCGCGCGAGATGCGCTCGATCAGCCCCTTGCCACCGCGCGGGATGATCACGTCGACCGATTCGGGCGAGGTGATCAGGAACCCCACCGCAGCGCGGTCGGTGGTCTGCACGAGCTGCACCGCATCGGGCGGCAGACCGGCTTCGGCGAGTGCCGCCTGTACCAATTTCCACAGCGCCAGGTTCGAGTGGATCGCCTCCGAGCCGCCGCGCAGGATGCAGGCGTTGCCGCTCTTGACGGCGAGCGACGCCGCCTCGATCGTCACGTTCGGCCGGCTCTCGTAGATCATGCCGAAAACGCCCAGCGGCACCCGCATCTGGCCGACCGAAATGCCGCTCGGCCGCTGCCGCAGGTGCGTGATCTCGCCGATCGGATCGGGCATCGCCGCGATCTGCTCGCAGCCCTCGGCCACGGTCTCGATGATCTTCGGCGTCAGCTTCAGGCGATCGAGCAGCGGCCCGGCGGTGCCCGCCGCAATGGAAGCGTTCAGGTCGAGCGCATTGGCACGAACCAGCGCATCGACATCGGCGCGCAGCAGCCGGGCCAGCGAAGTCAGCGCGCGGTTCTTGGCGGCCGTCGGTGCAGCCGCCATGCGCGCGCTGGCAACGCGGGCGGACGTGCCCATGCGGGCGATCACGGCGTGCAGGTCGGGTGCGTTCATCGAATCGATTGTCCCAAATTCGGCGCGCCTCGATCTTCGCGCGGTGCTGCCGACACCACGGTCGCATGCGGAGGCATTCAAACCCCGACTGCCTCGGTGATGGCAGGAGCGCTGTGACGGGTCGTTGCGTGGAGCGAAGTACAGGAGGAGGGCCGGTCTCTTGCGGCCCGGGGGACATGAGCGCAACACAGCGACCCGTCACAGCGCTCACGAGCTGAGCCTCGGCGGATTTGAAAGTTTCAATGCGACTGGTGTTACTCGGTCACCGCGTCTTTCCAACCACCCCCCAGCACCTTGTACAGCGTGACCCGGTTCTGCCTTTCAGCGACTTGCACCTGCACCACCGCCTGCTGCGCGGTGAAAAGCGATCGCTGTGCATCGAGCACGTCGAGGTAACTCGATGCGCCGTTGCGGTAGCGCAGGTCGGCGAGCTTGGTGCGCGTTTCCTCGGCCTGCGCCTGTGCCTGCTGGGCGCGCAGCTGCTCGCTCAAAGTCGCGCGGCCGGCCAGCGCATCGGCGACTTCGCGGAAGGCGCTTTGCACCGCTTTCTCGTACTGCGCGACGGCGATGTCGCGGCTGACCTGCGCCACGTCGAGGTTGGCCTGGTTGCGCCCCGCATCGAAGATCGGCAGCACCAGTTGCGGCGCGAAGCTCCACGCCAGCGTGCCGCCCTTGAACAGGTCCGACAGCTCGGTGCTCGCGATGCCGACGCTGGTGCTGAGCGTGATGCGCGGGAAGAACGCCGCGCGCGCCGCACCGATGTTGGCGTTGGCCGCGATCAGTTGCTGCTCGGCCTGCCGGATGTCCGGTCGGCGGTTCAGCAGGTCCGACGGCAAGCCGGCCGGCAGCTCGGGCAGCACGGTCTGGGCCAGCTCGGTGCTGCCCGAAGGCGCCGACCGCAGCGGCACCGTCGACGCGGCTGCGGGCACGGCCACCGGCGCCACAGGCGGCAGCGCATCCGCCGGCACCGGCTGGCCCAGCAGCAGCGCCAGCGCGTTCTCGTCCTGCGCGCGCTGCCGGGTCTGCTGCGCCAGCGCGACGCGCGCGCCTTCGAGCAGCGACTCGGCCTGCCGCACGTCGAGTTCGGACGACGCGCCGTGGTCGAACTTGAGCTGCGTCAGCTTCATCGACGCTTCGCGCGACGCCAGCGTGCGCCGCGTCACCGCCAGCAATTCGTTGTCGGCGAGCAGGCCGAGCCAGGCGTTGGCGACCGACGCGATCAGACTGATCTGCACCGTCTTGCGCGCCTCTTCGGTGCCTGAGAACTGCGCCAGTTGCGCCTGACTCAGGCTGCGCACGCGGCCGAAGAAATCGAACTCGTACGAAGTCACCGACAGCCCGGCGGTATAGGTGCTGCTGATGCTGCCACTCGACGCGCTGCCGTTGTTGCCGATGCGGGGCTGGCGCGATCCGGTGGCCCCGGCATTGACGGTGGGCAACTCATCGGCACGCCGCACCTGGTACTGCGCACGGGCTTGCTCGATGTTGAGCACCGCAACCCGCAGGTCGCGGTTGTTTTGCAGCGCGGTCTCGATCAAACGCTGCAGGCGCGGATCGCTGAAGTAGCGCTGCCATTCGATGTCGGCGGCCCCTTGGCCCTCGGGCGCGGCGGTCGAATCTGCAGCGGGATAAGACGCGGGCACCGGCGCTGCGGGGCGCATGAACTCGGGAATCAGCGTGCCGCAGCCCGCGACACCGGCCGCGACGAGTGCCAGCGCGGTGGCCCGCAACGCGCACCGGATCGAACGGGCGGCCGTCATACCGTGTCTCGTTCGCGGGCGATGGCGGGTGCGGTGCTGCTCGGCGGCGCCGCGCGCCGTCCGAACACTCGCATCACGACCACATAGAACACCGGCACGAAGAACACCGCCAGCGCGGTCGCGGTGATCATGCCGCCCAGCACGCCGGTGCCGATCGCGCGCTGGCTGGCCGAACCGGCGCCGCTGGAGATCACCAGCGGCAGCACGCCGAGCATGAAGGCCAGCGAGGTCATCAGGATCGGCCGAAAACGCAGGTGGGCGGCTTCGAGCACCGACTCGACCACGCCCTTGCCCTGCTCGTGCAGGTGCTTGGCGAACTCGATGATCAGCACCGCGTTCTTTGCCGACAGGCCGATGATGGTGATCAGACCGACCTTGAAGAACACATCGTTCTCCATGCCCCTGAAGCCGATGGCCAGCACGACACCCAGCACGCCGAGCGGCACCACCAGGATCACCGCCAGCGGGATCGACCAGCTCTCGTACAACGCCGCCAGGCACAGGAAGACCGCGAGCAGCGAGAAGCCG
>JANMTL010000192.1:0-37107 GCA_031390425.1 Rhizobacter sp. | reverse complement strand
CGGTCGGCTTGCAGATGCTGTTGCCCCGACCTTTGGCACGCGCAGAGAAGCGCTTCAGGATGGAGCCCTGTTCGACGAAGATGGTCTTGATCTTGAGCTCATCAATGTCGGCGCCGTCGTTGTGCTCGGCATTCGCGATGGCCGATTCGAGCGCCTTCTTGATGATGCCGGCGGCCTTCTTCGTCGAACAGGGCTCCATCCTGAAGCGCTTCTCTGCGCGTGCCAAAGGTCGGGGCAACAGCATCTGCAAGCCGACCGCGCACATCTACATCACCGTCGGCAACTAAAGGCACGATCATGGGACAAAAGATTCACCCCATCGGCTTTCGACTGCCGGTCACGCGCAACTGGGCGTCGCGCTGGTATGCGAACAACCAGAACTTCGCCACGATGCTGGCCGAAGACCTGAAGGTTCGCGAATACCTGAAGGCCCGCCTGAAGAACGCTGCGGTCTCGCGTGTGGTCATCGAGCGCCCCGCCAAGAACGCCCGCATCACTATTTACTCGGCACGTCCAGGTGTGGTGATCGGCAAGAAGGGCGAGGACATCGAGAACCTCAAGGCCGAATTGACCCGCCGCCTCGGCGTGCCGGTCGCGGTCAATATCGAAGAGGTGCGTAAGCCCGAAATCGATGCGCAACTGATCGCCGACAGCATCACGCAACAGCTCGAAAAGCGGATCATGTTCCGCCGCGCCATGAAGCGCGCGATGCAAAACGCGATGCGTCTAGGCGCCCAAGGCATCAAGCTGATGTCGTCGGGTCGCCTGAACGGCATTGAGATCGCCCGCTGCGAGTGGTATCGCGAAGGTCGCGTGCCGCTGCACACTTTGAAGGCCGACATCGACTACGGCTTCTCGGAAGCCAAGACGACCTACGGAATCATCGGCGTGAAGTGCTGGGTGTATCGCGGTGACCGTCTGGGTCATGGCGAAGCGCCGGGTGTCGTCAACAAGCCGGAAGGTGAAGACGATCGCCGCCCACGTCGCAATGCACGTCCGGGCGCACCGCCGAGCCGCGGCCGTCCTGGTGCGCCGGGTGCCGATCGTGGTCCCCGCGCCGTCGGTCCGTCCGACATGGCGGCCAAGCCGTCTGAGGCGGGTGATCCCAGCAAGGCCCCCACGGTCAAGCGCGTGCGCAAAGCCGTACCGCCGACGCCGGGTGAGGCCAAAGGAGAATAAACATGCTGCAACCTGCACGCAGAAAATACCGCAAAGAGCAAAAGGGCCGCAACACCGGTGTTGCCACCCGTGGCGCGAAGGTGTCGTTCGGCGAATACGGCTTGAAGGCGACCGAACGCGGTCGCTTGACGGCGCGCCAGATCGAAGCCGCACGCCGCGCGATTTCACGTCACGTGAAGCGCGGCGGTCGTATCTGGATTCGTATTTTTCCGGACAAGCCGATTTCCCAGAAGCCGGCTGAAGTCCGCATGGGCAACGGCAAGGGCAACCCCGAGTACTACGTGGCTGAAATTCAGCCCGGCAAGGTGCTCTATGAGATCAACGGCGTACCAGAAGCGTTGGCTCGCGAGGCGTTTACGTTGGCCGCTGCCAAGCTGCCGCTGAGCTGCACCTTCGTCGCCCGCCAGGTCGGCGCTTGACGCCCCACGGAGAACCCCAAGTGAAAGCATCTGAACTCCGCGCGAAAGACGTCGCTGGCCTCCAGAAGGAAGTCAGTGACCTGTTGAAGGCCCATTTCGGCCTGCGCATGCAAAAGGCCACGCAGCAGTTGGCCAACCACACCCAGCTCGGCAACACGCGGCGCGACATCGCCCGCGCAAAGACCGTGATGGCGCAAAAGCAACGTGAAGCGAAAGGAGCTGCGAAATGACCGAAGCTCAAACCGCCGTCGAGAAGAAGACGGTTCGCACGCTGGTCGGCAAAGTCGTGAGCGACAAGCGCAGCAAGACGATCACCGTTTTGATCGAGCGCCGCACCAAGCACGAGCTGTACGGCAAGATCGTCGCCAAGACGAGCAAGTACCACGCACACGACGAGAACAACGAGTTCAAGAACGGTGACGTGGTCGAGATCTCCGAGAGCCGCCCGATCTCCAAGACCAAGGCGTGGGTCGTGACCAAGCTGGTTCAGAAAGCCCGCGAAGTCTGAGGATCGACAGACGCCCGCCACTCGGCGGGTGATCGAATGTTTTGCCCAAGGGTGATGCGGTGGTTGACGGTTAGGGCCGTCTCTTGCTATCATCATCGACTTCGCTGGAGTCAACGACCGATCTCTCGGCCTTGCTTCCGGATCCGCCCAAAACTGCTTTCGCGCGATTCGTCGTGCGGGAGTCACGGGCCCAAGACTGATCGACTGCAGAGTGCTCGCGCTCTTGCTTTCGGTACAAGTTGGGACATCGAAAAATGATTCAAATGCAATCGCGGCTTGACGTCGCGGACAACACTGGCGCGAAGTCCGTCATGTGTATCAAGGTCCTGGGCGGCTCCAGGCGCCGCTACGCCGGTATTGGCGACGTGATCAAGGTCAGTATCAAAGAAGCCGCACCGCGTGGCCGAGTCAAAAAAGGCGAGGTCTACAGCGCTGTGGTGGTTCGCACCGCGAAGGGCGTGCGCCGCCAAGACGGTTCGCTCGTCAAGTTCGACGGGAACGCTGCCGTCTTGCTGAACGCCAAGCTCGAGCCGATCGGTACGCGCATCTTCGGCCCGGTCACGCGTGAATTGCGCACCGAGCGCTTCATGAAGATCGTCTCGCTGGCGCCCGAAGTCCTCTGAGCTGCGACAGGAAACTCGCTTATGAACAAGATTCGCAAAGGCGATCAAGTCATTGTTTTGACGGGTCGCGACAAAGGCAAGCGCGGAACGGTGGCTGTCCGTGTTGATGAAGACCATGTCACGGTCGATGGCATCAATCTGGTGAAAAAGCACGTCAAGCCCAATCCGATGAAGGGCACGACGGGCGGAGTAGTCGAAAAGACGATGCCGATCCATCAGTCGAACATTGCAATTTACAACTCGGCGTCCGGCAAGGCCGACCGGGTCGGGATCAAGCTGCTGGCCGACGGCAAGAAGGTTCGCGTTTTCAAGTCCAGCGGCGAAGAAATCAAGGTCTAAAGGTCTGACATGGCTCAACAACAACCCGCTCGCCTGCAGGCCATCTACCGGGGCACGATCGCTCCCGCGTTGGTCACCAAGTATGGCTACAAGTCTGTCATGGAAGTCCCGCGCATCACCAAGATCACGCTCAACATGGGTGTGAGCGAGGCGGTCTCGGACAAGAAGGTCATGGAACATGCCGTCAGCGACATGACCAAGATCGCCGGGCAACGTCCGGTGGTGACCAAGTCCAAGAAGGCCATTGCCGGATTCAAGATCCGCGACGGTGTGCCCATCGGCTGCATGGTGACGCTGCGCGGCGTCCAGATGTATGAGTTCTTGGACCGTTTCGTCACCATCGCACTGCCGCGTGTGCGCGACTTTCGAGGCATTTCGGGTCGCTCGTTCGACGGTCGCGGCAACTACAACATCGGTGTGAAAGAGCAGATCATCTTCCCGGAAGTCGAGTACGACAAGGTCGATGCATTGCGCGGGCTGAACATCAGCATCACCACCACCGCCAAGAACGACGATGAGTGCAAGGCTTTGCTGGCCGCATTCAAGTTCCCATTCAAGAACTGAGGCTGACTGTGGCAAAAGTTTCATTGATCCAGCGTGAACTCAAGCGCGAACAACTCGCGGCGAAATACGCCAAGAAATACGCCGAATTCAAAGGCATCGCCAACGACGCGAAGAAGTCCGACGACGAGCGCTACGCAGCTCGACTCGAACTGCAAAAGCTGCCGCGCAATGCCTATCCGACCCGTCAACGTAATCGCTGTGCGCTGACTGGTCGTCCACGCGGCACCTTCAGGAAGTTTGGCCTGGGCCGCAACAAGATTCGTGAATTGGCCTTCAAGGGCGACATTCCCGGTGTCATCAAGGCGAGCTGGTAAGCGGCGCGTCGATCAGGAGATATTCGTATGAGCATGAGTGATCCTATCGCCGATATGCTGACCCGCATTCGCAACGCCCAGATGGTCGAGAAGCCATCGGTGTCGATGCCGTCTTCGAAGTTGAAGGTCGCGATTGCCCAGGTGTTGAAGGACGAAGGCTACGTCGACAGCTACGCCGTGGTCGGCGAGTCGACCAAGCCGCAGTTGCAGATCGCACTGAAGTACTACGCCGGCAAGCCCGTGATCGAGCACATTGAGCGCGTCAGCCGCCCGGGTTTGCGCGTCTACAAAGGCCGCCACGACATTCCGAATGTCAAGAACGGCTTGGGTGTCGCGATTGTCACCACGCCTCAAGGTGTGATGACCGATCGCAAGGCCCGTCAGGTCGGCATCGGTGGCGAAGTTCTTTGCTACGTCGCCTAAGGAAGGAATCCGCACATGTCCAGAGTTGGAAAAATGCCGGTGTCCTTGCCGCAGGGCTTGGACTTCTCGGTCACCGCAGATCGCATCACGGTCAAGGGGCCGCTGGGCACCTTGGTCCGTCCAGCCAACCCGTTGGTGAATGTCAGCAACACGGCGGGCAAGCTGGAATTCGTTCCGGCCGATGACAGCACTGCTGCCGATGCGATGTCCGGAACCATGCGCGCGCTGGTAGCGAACATGGTCAACGGCGTCAGCAAGGGTTTCGAGAAGAAGCTGTCGCTGGTCGGTGTGGGCTTCAAGGCCCAGGCCGTCGGCAGCAAGCTGAATCTGCAGATCGGCTTCTCGCATCCGGTGGGCAAAGACATGCCCGACGGCGTGAAAGTCGAATGCCCGACGCCGACTGAAATCATCATCAAGGGCTCCGACCGCCAAGTGGTCGGTCAGATCGCCGCCGAGGTTCGCGCCATTCGTCCACCGGAGCCGTACAAAGGCAAAGGCATTCGCTATGTCGGCGAAAAGGTCGTGATCAAAGAGACCAAGAAGAAGTAAGGAGCCGATGACATGTTGAACAAAAAAGATCAGCGCACCCGTCGCTCGCGCCAAACCCGCGTTCGCATTGCTCGGCAGCGTGTGGTCCGCCTCACCGTCTTCCGCACCAACCTGCACATCTACGCCAGCGTGATTTCTGACGATGGCAACAGCGTGCTGGCCAGTGCGTCGACTCTCGAAGCCGATGTGCGCAAGGAATTGGACGCGGACTCGAAAACGGCGGGCAAGGGCGGCAACGTCGCAGCGGCTGCTTTGATCGGCAAACGGATCGCCGAGAAAGCCAAGGCTGTGGGCGTGCAGAAAGTCGCGTTCGACCGGGCTGGTTTCGCCTATCACGGACGCGTCAAGGCGCTGGCCGAAGCCGCTCGTGAAGCCGGTCTTCAGTTCTAAGCAAGGAATTCGAAAATGGCAAAGTTTCAACCCCGCGCACAGACCGAAGGCAATGACGACGGCCTGAAGGAAAAGATGATCGCGGTCAATCGCGTCACCAAGGTGGTGAAAGGCGGGCGCACGCTCAGCTTCGCCGCGTTGACCGTGGTCGGTGACGGCGACGGCCGCATCGGCATGGGCAAGGGCAAGGCCAAAGAAGTGCCTGTGGCGGTGCAAAAGGCGATGGAGTCTGCGCGCCGCAACATGGTCAAGGTATCGCTGAAGAACGGTTCGATCCACCACAAGGTGGTGGGTGAGCACGGTGCGTCGCATGTGCTCATGGCGCCTGCTCCGGCCGGCACCGGCATCATTGCTGGCGGCCCGATGCGCGCGGTGTTCGAGGTGATGGGCGTGACCGACATCGTCTGCAAGAGCCTCGGTTCGTCGAACCCGTACAACCTGGTTCGGGCGACGCTTGATGCCTTGAAGCACACCAGCACCCCGGCCGAAGTGGCCGCGAAGCGCGGCCTGACGGTCGAAGCGATCTTCAACTGACATCGAGCTGGAGGAAAAAATGGCTGACAAACCCACCGTCAAGATCAAGCTGGTCCGCAGCATCGCGGGCACCCGCGAGTCCCACCGCGCCACCGTGCGCGGGCTCGGGTTGCGCAAGCTCAACAGCGAGTCCGAACTCGAAGACACGCCCGCAGTGCGCGGCATGATCAACAAGATCTCGTACCTGCTCAAGGTACTCTGAGACCGACCTGGAAAAGATGACCATGGAACTCAACACCATCAAGCCCGCAGAGGGCTCGAAACGCCAGCGTCGCCGTGTCGGCCGTGGCATCGGCTCTGGTCTGGGCAAGACCGCAGGCCGGGGTCACAAGGGTCAAAAGTCGCGTGCCGGTGGCTACCACAAGGTCGGCTTCGAAGGCGGTCAGATGCCGCTGCAACGTCGCTTGCCCAAGCGCGGTTTCAAGTCGGTGTCGCTGAAGTACAACGCTGAAATCACGCTGACGGATCTCGAACGTCTGGGCGCCGCCGAGGTCGACTTGTTGGCTTTGAAGCAAGCCGGCCTGGTCGGTCAGCTTGCCAAGGTCGTCAAGGTCATCAAGACCGGCGAGCTGACCCGTGCGGTGGTGCTCAAGGGCATCGGCGCGACGGCAGGTGCCAAGGCGATCATCGAAGCGGCTGGCGGCTCGGTCGCCTGAGTTCGGCCGATCTGCATTTGAACGACTGAATCGCGCCCGTGGCAACCAACGCGAATCAACTGGCCAAGAGCGGCAAATTCGGAGACTTGCGTCGCCGGTTGACGTTTTTGCTGCTTGCGTTGGTGGTCTACCGGATGGGCGCGCACATTCCGGTGCCTGGCATCGATCCGAATCAACTCGCGGAGTTGTTCAAGGGTCAGGCGGGCGGCATTCTGAGCCTGTTCAACATGTTCTCCGGTGGCGCGCTGTCTCGCTTCACGGTGTTTGCGCTCGGCATCATGCCGTACATCTCTGCATCGATCATCATGCAGTTGATGACCTATGTGGTTCCCACGCTCGAAGCGCTGAAGAAAGAGGGCGAGGGCGGTCGACGCAAGATCACTCAGTACACCCGCTACGGCACGCTCGGACTGGCTATTTTTCAGTCGCTGGGTATTGCCCTGGCATTGGAAGGTTCACAGGGGCTGGTGATTTCTCCCGGTTTCGCCTTCCGCATGACCGCGGTGGTCAGCTTGGTGGCCGGCACGATGTTCTTGATGTGGCTGGGTGAGCAGATCACCGAACGGGGCCTGGGCAATGGCATTTCGATCCTGATCTTCGCCGGCATTGCCGCCGGGCTGCCGAGCGCCATCGGCGGGCTGTTCGAGTTGGTCAACACCGGGGCGATGAGTTATGTGGCTTGTCTGTTCATCCTGGTCGTTGTCGGATTCGTGACCTTCGCCGTCGTCTTCGTCGAGCGAGGTCAACGCAAGATCCTGGTCAATTACGCCAAGCGGCAGGTGGGCAACAAGGTCTACGGTGGGCAGTCGTCGCACCTCCCGCTGAAGCTGAACATGTCGGGCGTGATCCCACCGATTTTTGCGTCATCGATCATTTTGTTGCCAGCAACGGTTGTCGGTTGGTTCGCGACGGGTGACGGCTTGCGCTGGCTCAAGGATCTGGCCGGATTGCTGTCGCCGGGACAACCGATTTACGTCATGCTGTACGCGGCGGCCATTGTCTTCTTCTGCTTCTTCTACACGGCACTGGTATTCAACAGCCGCGAGACGGCGGACAACCTGAAGAAGAGCGGCGCCTTCATCCCGGGTATTCGTCCTGGAGACCAGACGGCTCGCCACATCGATCGGATCTTGTCTCGACTCACTTTGGCCGGCGCGGTCTACATCACGTTGGTGTGTCTGTTGCCTGAATTTTTGGTGCTCAAGTACAACGTGCCGTTTTATTTCGGCGGCACCTCACTGCTGATCATCGTCGTGGTGACGATGGATTTCTGGGCGCAGGTTCAAAGCTACGTGCAGAGTCAGCAGTACGAATCGTTGTTGAAGAAAGCGAATTTCAAGCCGAGTTGATCGGATTGCCTCAGGGCAGGTCGACTGGGTGTCACATATCGGACCGCATGGCGAAAGATGACGTTATTCAGATGCAGGGGGAGATTCTCGAAAATCTCCCCAATGCGACTTTCCGGGTCAAGCTGGAAAACGGGCACATTGTGTTGGGACACATCTCCGGAAAGATGCGCATGCATTACATCCGGATTCTTCCCGGCGACAAGGTGACCGTGGAGTTGACGCCCTACGACCTGAGTCGCGCGCGCATTGTTTTCAGAGCGAAGTAAGTTCGAACATTTCATTGTCAAGTGCTGAGGCGGTCCTGGTCGGGCCGAGGAGAACATCATGAAAGTTGCTGCATCCGTTAAGAAGATGTGCCGGAATTGCAAAGTCATTCGGCGCAAGGGAGTCGTGCGCGTGATCTGCACCGACCCGCGACACAAACAGCGCCAGGGTTGATTCGCATCCCCCGACGACACGCACATTAGAGGAAGCCCATGGCACGCATCGCTGGTATCAATATTCCGCCGCACAAGCACGCAGAGATCGGTCTGACGTCGATTTATGGCGTTGGCCGAACCACGGCTCAAAAGATCTGTGTCAACAGCGGTGTGCCGTTCGACCGCAAGATCAAGGATCTGACCGACACCGACCTCGAGCGCATCCGCGACGAGATCGGCCGTCTGACGATCGAAGGCGATCTGCGCCGCGAGATGTCGATCAACATCAAGCGCCTGATGGACTTGGGTTGTTATCGCGGCTTCCGCCATCGTCGTGGTCTGCCGGTGAGCGGCCAGCGCACCAAGACCAATGCCCGCACCCGCAAAGGCCCGCGCAAGTCCGGCGCGCTGGTGAAGAAGTGATGGCCCAGTCCGGCGACAGCAGCCGCACGACAGCACCCGTTTAAGGAAGAACAGACATGGCCAAAGCACCCAATACCGCCGCCCAGCGCGTGCGCAAGAAAGTCCGCAAGAACGTGGCCGACGGCATCGCGCACGTCCATGCGTCTTTCAACAACACCATCATCACGATCACCGACCGTCAAGGCGGCGCCTTGTCTTGGGCGTCGAGCGGGGGTCAAGGCTTCAAGGGTTCGCGCAAGAGCACGCCTTTTGCAGCGCAGGTGGCCGCCGAGGTGGCCGGCCGTGCAGCGCAAGAGCAAGGCATCAAAAACCTCGACGTGCGCATCAAGGGCCCGGGCCCCGGACGTGAATCGTCGGTGCGCGCGTTGGCGTCTCTCGGCATCCGAATCAACCTGATTTCCGATGTGACTCCGGTGCCGCACAACGGCTGCCGGCCGCAAAAACGCCGTCGCATCTGAGTCCGATTTTTCCGTGTCGGCGGTGCCCTGGGGCAGCGCCGACATTTTTGTTGGGATCGGGCGATGTTTCACATCGATCGACACCCGCCAAGCCCACCGTCTGAGCGCCCCATAACAACACTCGCCAGACTCGCGCAAGCCGCTGTTCGAAGATGGCAGCCTGCGTCAGACAGACAAACAAGGAATCAACGTGGCACGTTATCTCGGTCCCAAGGCGAAACTGTCCCGTCGCGAAGGCACGGACCTGTTCCTCAAGAGCGCTCGTCGCCCCATCGGCGACAAGGCCAAGTTCGACAGCAAACCTGGTCAGCACGGCCGCACCTCCGGGTCGCGCACGTCCGACTTCGGTTTGCAATTGCGCGAAAAGCAAAAGGTCAAGCGCATGTACGGCGTGTTGGAGCGTCAGTTCCGCCGCTACTTTGCTGAAGCCGAGCGGCGCAAGGGCAACACCGGCGCCAACCTGTTGATGCTGTTGGAGTCGCGTCTCGACAACGTCGTCTACCGCATGGGCTTCGGGTCGACCCGCGCTGAAGCGCGTCAGTTGGTTTCGCACAAGTCGATCACGGTCAATGGCGGCGTGGTGAACATCGCGTCGTTCATGGTCAAGGTCGGCGACGCCATCTGTATCCGCGAAAAGGCCAAGAAGCAACTGCGCATCGTCGATTCGCTCAAGCTGGCCGAGTCGATGGGCCTGCCGGCCTGGATTCAGGTCGATGCCGCCAAGATGGAAGGCATCTTCAAGAAGACGCCGGATCGCGACGAATACGGTGCCGACATCAAGGAAGCGTTGATCGTCGAGCTGTATTCACGCTGATCCGGTTGCGGCGCGCGGTGCAGGCCATCGGGTCTGCGGAGCGTGCTGCGTTAGGTATTGCCCGAGATCGGTGTTGACGGGTGCCGCCAGCACCGACGGGTTCATCAGCCTTATCGGCGTAACGAGCCGAGGGTATTGAAAGAAAGACCGAATGCAAACGAACTTGCTCAAGCCCAAAGCCATCAATGTCGAGCCGCTCGGAGTCAATCGTGCGAAGGTCACGTTGGAACCGTTCGAACGCGGTTACGGCCACACGCTCGGCAACGCGCTGCGCCGCGTTCTGCTGTCGTCGATGGTCGGCTATGCGCCGACCGAAGTGACGATCGCCGGCGTGTTGCACGAATACTCGACGGTGGACGGCGTTCAGGAAGACGTCGTGCACATCATGCTGAACTTGAAGGGCGTCGTGTTTCGCCTGCACAACCGCGACGAAGTCACACTGGTGCTGCGCAAGGACGGCGAAGGTCCGGTCACGGCCGGTGACATCCAGACCCCGCACGACGTCGAGATCATCAATCCGAACCATGTGATCGCGAACCTGTCGCAAGGCGGCAAGCTCGACATGCAGATCAAGGTCGAGAAGGGCCGCGGCTACGTGCCGGGCAACATGCGTCGCTTCGGCGATGAGCCGACCAAGTCGATCGGCAGGATCGTGCTGGATGCGTCTTTCTCGCCGGTGGCGCGCGTCAGCTACACCGTCGAGAGCGCCCGTGTCGAGCAGCGCACCGACCTCGACAAGCTGGTGATGGAAATCAACACCAACGGCGCCATCTCGCCCGAAGAGGCGATTCGCGCTTCGGCGAAGATCCTGGTCGAGCAACTGGCCGTGTTTGCTCAGTTGGAAAACAGCGAAATCGCTGCATTCAACGAACCGCAAAACCGCAACACGCAGTTCGATCCGATCCTGCTGCGTCCGGTCGACGAGCTCGAACTGACGGTGCGTTCGGCGAACTGCCTGAAGGCCGAAAACATCTACTACATCGGCGACCTGATTCAGCGCACTGAAACCGAGCTGCTGAAGACCCCGAACCTGGGCCGCAAGTCGCTCAACGAGATCAAGGAAGTGCTGGCCTCGCGCGGGCTCAACCTCGGCGCGCGGCTGGAGAACTGGCCGCCGCAAGGATTAGACAAACGGTAAGTTTGCAAGCGAGAACGGCGACAAGTGCCGTCATCGGATGACAAACGCGCCTGGCCTTCACGGCTGACGTGTTTGATCACAACCCCCAGTACCTGATCCGGCTGGGGTTCATAAGTCAGTCAAGAAAAGGACCCGCACCATGCGCCACCGTCACGGACTACGCAAACTCAATCGCACCTCGTCGCACCGCCTCGCGATGCTGCGCAACATGTGCAATTCGCTGTTGCAGCACGAGGCCATCAAGACCACCGTCCCCAAAGCCAAGGAACTGCGCCGCGTGGTCGAGCCGCTGATCACGCTGGCCAAGGAGCCGACGCTGGCGAACCGCCGCCTGGCCTTCGACCGCACGCGCGACCGTGACATCGTCGCCAAGTTGTTCAACGAACTCGGCCCGCGCTACTTGGCCCGTCCGGGCGGCTACACCCGCATCCTGAAAATGGGCTTTCGCGTCGGTGACAACGCGCCGATGGCCTTCGTCGAACTGGTCGATCGCCCCGATGTCGCTGCGACCGAGGGTGCCGAACTCGCAGAATGATGCGGCTCGTGCGGTGAATCAGTTCACCGCACGTCCGCCTTGTCGTTTATACTCACAGGCTCAGTCGCGGGGTGGAGCAGTCTGGTAGCTCGTTGGGCTCATAACCCAAAGGTCGTAGGTTCAAATCCTGCCCCCGCAACCACAAGTTGCTGTGTTAGACGACGAAAAAAAGCCAATCTCCCGGTTGGCTTTTTTGTTTGCTTCGACGCGTTCTCACGATGGCCGTGCACGGGTGCCAAAGCGGCCGTGGCGCAGCATCACCGTGGGCAGCACCAGCAGGTTCAGCACGGTCGAGCTGATCAGCCCGCCGACGATGATGACCGCCATCGGCCCTTCGATCTCGCGGCCTGGCTCGGCGCTGCCGAGCGCCAGCGGCAGCAGGCCCAGGCCGGTGACCAAGGCAGTCATCAGGATCGACGGCAGCCGCTCCTCGGCGCCCAGCAGCGCGGTCTCCAGGTTCCACGATCGGCCGTCCACTTCGACCAGATGCTGGTAGTGCGACACCAGCATGATCGAGTTGCGCAACGTGATGCCGAACAGCGTGACGAAGCCGACCACCGAGCCGAGCGACAACCAGCCGCCGGTCGCCAGCACCGCGACCACGCCGCCGATCAGCGCAAATGGCAGGTTGATGCCGGTCAACAGCGTGTGGCGCAGCGAACCGAAGGCCAGCAGCAGCAGGCTGCCGACGCCGAGTGTCGCCAGCGCCGAGGCGACCAGCAAATCGCTGCGTGCCTCGGCCTGTGCTTCGGCGGCGCCGGTCACTTCGGCGTGGTTGCCGGGTGCGAAGCCGCTGCCCGTCGGTTGTCCGATCCCATGCTGACCGCTGGCGTGCTGGGCGAGCCGCAGGCGCAACTGCGCCACGAAGGCCTCTGGATCGTGCCCGCGCTGCAGGTTCGCGATCACCGTCTGCACCCGCTGGCCGGCTTCGCGCAGCACCTTGTAGCGGCCTTCGACCAGCGCCACGTCGGCGACATCGCGCAGCTCGATCAGGCGGCCGCTCGGCGTGCGCAGCGGCAGCCGTTCGACCTGGCTCACATCGCGCCGCGCTGTCGGCGCCAGCACCAGCGCAACAGGCGTCGGCGTCACCGCGCCGGCATACTGGCCGACGACCAGCCCGTCGAACGCGATCTGCACCGCGTCCATCACCTCGCCCGCGTTCATCGCATGCAGCGCGAGCTGCTCCGGGCGCAGCCGCACCGACAGCTCGGGCGCGCCCGGCGGCGCACGGTCGCGGTGAGGTCGCCGGCGGAGGCGCGCGCCGACACCGTGGTGGCAATCGGCCGTTGCAGCTCGACACCCGCGTGGCGTTGAGCGGTTGCGTTCAGCCGCACTGCGGGGAGCTGGCCCGCTTGCTCTTCGGCCAGCAGCGACGGCGATGGCAGGGCCTCGTCTTCTCGGCCGACAGCGAGACGGAATTCGTCGCGGCCCAGGTAGATGGCAGCCCAGCCGAGCAGCACCATCAACACGGTCTGCGCGATCAGCAGGCGAACCAGGTTGCGCGAGGTCATCGCTCGGGTGGCGTGCGAACGGGGGTGGCGACCAGGCGCCGCTGTGCACCCGATGCGCGTGCCGGGCCCATCGCCGGATCGATCAGCGCGGCGGCGGCTGACGCGAGCGGCCGCTGCACCACGTCTTCGAGCGCGGCGCGTGCGCTGCCGAGAGCGGCCTGCGCTTCGACCAGCGCGCGGCGGGCGTCGAGGTCGGCGCGGCGGCCGGTGATGCGCTCCAGCCGGTCGGCATCGCCCCGCTCGACCCGGCGTGCCGCGCGCTCGGCCGCTGCGTGCGCGGCGTCGGCCTGCTGAGCCGCATCGGCCTGCTGCAGGGCGGCGGCCTCGGCCACCAGCCGGGCGCTGTCGAGCTCGGCAATCGACTGCGCCTGCAACGCGTCGAAGCGGGTCGCCTCGGCCGTGCGCCGCGCCAGCGCTTCGGCGATCGGCGCCTCGTTGCGGTTGGCGAGCGGCAACGCGAAGCCGATGCCGAGCGACCAGCGGTGATCGCCCTGGTCCCACGCGTAGCCGGGTTTCAGCGACAGTTCGGGCACCTGGCGCGCGATCTCCAGCCGCAGCGCCGCATCGGTGGCCGCATATTGGGCCAGTGCGATGCGCACCGCGATGTTGTTGAGCAGCGCGGCGCGCTGCAGGCCCAGCGGGTCGAGCGCGGGCTCGGACGACGCTGTCGTTGCTGCTGCCGCTGCTGATTTCAGCGGGTCGTGGGCGGACGCCTCGTTCGTCGAAGTCAGCGAGGCAAATCGCAGCGTCATTTGCCGCGACGCCGCCAGCGGCAGTCCGATCGCCTGCGCCAGCGCGCTGCGCGCCTGTTCGACCGACTGCCGCGCCTGGTGCGCCTGCTGGGTGGCCATCGCCAGTCGCTGCTGCGACGGAAACACCTCGGCCATGCTGACCGCGCCCAGCGTGTGCCGCCGTTGCCACAGCAGGCTTTCTTCGCGCTGCAAGGTCAGTACCTCATCGGCAACTGCGGACAACTGCTCGGTGTGGAACAGCCTCCGGTGGCTGTCGCGCACGCGGCGGTGCACCTGCCACGCTGTCTGCGCCGCCCGTTCGACGGCTTCGAGCTGCTGCGCATCGCCCAAGTCGGCCAGCGACCGCGCGCGCGACTGGCCGAGCAGCCGTTCGCCGACCAGCGTGTCGAGTGCGATGCCGATGGTCCACGGCGAATCGCTTTGGCCCGGTGCGCTGTGGTGTTCGAGGCTCAGCGCCAGTGATGGATTGGCGCGCTGGCGGGCGGACAGGCCCGCTGCCTGCGCGAGGGCCAGTTCGGCGCGCGCCACCGCGAGCTCGGGGTGCGACGCGAGGGCCAGCGCGCTCAACTCGGGCGCGTCCCAGGCAGCCAGCGGCCACACGGTGGTGTCGACGCCGAGGCGCGACACCGCCACGCGCAGCGCCGCGTCGTCGGGTCGGCGGGCGAGCTGCGCCGACTGCGAGAGCGCCGGGTCGAGCAGACGCGGCTCGTGGGTTTGCAGCGCGCAGCCCGCCAGCAGGCTCAGATGAAGCAAGATCGCGTGTCGAGCGGCAGGCACGGTGACGGTCATCGGGGCGGGGGCAGGGCTGAAAGCGATCGAAGACCGTTCGACGGGGCTGGACGCTGATCGGGAGCCGATCGTAGTCGGGAAACTTTCCCGGCCAGCCGGGCACAACCCGCTGCAGCCTCGACGCTGACCCGCTTGCGGGCAGGCTTCCGAAAGGAGGATTCGCATGGGTCCCACGATCGCAACGACAACGACACCGACACCGACACCGACACCGACACCGACACCGACACCGGCACCGGCACCGGCACCGGCACCGGCACGCTGGCTGGTCGCCGACATTGGCGGCACGCACGCGCGCTTCGGCTTGGTCGATGGGCCGGGCCGCCCGGTCATGCACGTCCAGCGGCTGCGTGCCGAGGCGCACGCGCACCCGATCGATGCGGTGCGCGCTTACCTGGACGCGGTGACACCGGTCTGCGCCGCACCGACGCAGGCCTGCTTCGCGGTCGCCACGCCGCTCGGCGGCGATGAGGTCGTGTTCACCAACAGCCGCTGGCGGTTCTCGCGCCATGCTCTGCAGCGCGAACTGGGGCTGGATCGACTGCACCTGCTCAACGACTTCGAGGCGTTGGCGCTCGCGTTGCCGCGCCTGACGGCCGACGGACTGCGGGCGCACGCAGCGATGCAGCCGCCGCACGGCACACTGGCCGTCGTCGGCCCCGGCACCGGCCTCGGCGTGGCCGGGCTGATCGAAACCCCGGCCGGCTGGCGGGCGATTGCCGGTGAGGGCGGCCACGCCACACTGGCGGCGGGCGACGACTTCGAGGCCGCGGTGCTGGCTGCGGTACGGCGCGAGTTCGACCACGTGTCGGCCGAGCGGCTGCTGTCGGGGATCGGGCTGCCGCTGTTGCATCGCGCGGTCGCGATGGCCTCGGGGCGCGAAGTCGACAGCGCTCTCGGCACCGAGACGATCGTGCAGCGCGCAGCCGGTGGCAGCGACCCGGGCTGCGCGCAGACGCTGTCTGTGTTTTGCGCGATGCTGGGCTCGTTCGCCGGCAATGTCGCGCTGACGCTCGGCGCGCGCGGCGGCGTCTACATCGGCGGCGGCATCGTGCCGCGCGTGGCCGACCTGTTCTTCGCCTCGTCTTTTCGCGAGCGCTTCGAGTCCAAAGGCCGCTATCGGGGCTACATGCAGGCGATTCCGACCGCGCTGATCCTCGACCCGCAGGCGGCGCTGAAGGGCGCGGCGTCGGCGCTCGAGCAAAGCCAGCAGACCGCCGCATGAATCGAAACCCAGGCGCGGCGGGCCTGCGGTTGCATGTCGCATCGCCGCGGGCGCGCATGGCCGTACCGATGTCGTTTTCGTGACGACCCCCGAGGCCGTCACGCTCGGGTGGCATGGCTTCTCACGCGGTGCCCCCACCGTACAATCTGCGGGTTTTGCCCAAGGCGTTGCACGCCGCTATTCCAAAGGATCCCCCGTGTTCATTTCCCAAGCCTTTGCCCAGGCCGCACCGGCCGCCACGGGCAGCCCCGACCTGTTCGGCAGCATCGGGTCGATGCTGCCGCTGATCCTGATGTTCGTGGTGCTGTACTTCGTGATGATCCGCCCGCAGATGAAGCGGCAAAAAGAGCACAAGGCGATGATCGAAGCGCTCGCCAAGGGCGACGAGGTCGTCATCGGTGGCGGGGTGCTCGGCAAGGTCGCCAAGATGGGCGAAACCTACCTCGGCATCGAAATCTCCAACGGCGTCGAGATTCAGGTGCAGCGCTCGTCGGTCATTCAGGTGCTGCCCAAGGGAACCTTCAAGTAAGGCGCCCGTCGGCACCACCGCGAAACTGCGCGGTCGCTGCGGCCCGGGGCGCTGCGCCGCAACCACCGGACCGACACCCTCCCGATCGACCGCCAGAAAGGCGTCATGAACCGCTATCCCCTCTGGAAGTACGTGATCCTGCTGGCTGCCTTGCTGGTCGGCCTGGTCTACACGCTGCCCAACTTGTTCGGCGAGGCGCCTGCCGTGCAGGTGAGCAGCGGCCGCGCCACGCTGAAGATCGACAGCAGCGTGGCCACCCGCGTCGAACAGGTGCTGACGCAGGCCGGCCTGCAAGCCGATTTCGTGCAGTTCGAAGGCACCTCGGTGAAGGCGCGCTTCGCCGACACCGACACGCAGATCAAGGCCAAGGACGCGATCGGCAAAGCGCTGAATCCCGACCCTGCCGACCCGAGCTACATCGTCGCGTTGAACCTGCTGTCGCGCTCGCCGCATTGGCTGTCCGCGCTGCATGCGCTGCCGATGTCGCTGGGCCTGGACCTGCGCGGCGGCGTGCACTTTTTGATGCAGGTCGACATGAAGTCGGCGCTGACCAAGAAGGCCGAGGCGCTGACCGGCGACGTGCGCCTGATGCTGCGCGACAAGAACCTGCGCCATGCGGGCATCTCGCGCGACGGCGACACGGTCGACGTGCGGTTTCGCGATCGCGAAACGCTGACTGCCGCGCGCACGCTGCTGGTCGATCAACTGCCCGACCTGGCCTGGACCGACGCGGCCGACGGCAGTGAGTGGAAGCTCAGCGGCGTGCTGAAGCCGGACGCCGCCAAGCGGGTGCAAGACACCGCGGTCAAGCAGAACATCACCACGCTGCACAACCGCGTCAACGAACTCGGCGTGTCCGAGCCGGTGATCCAGCAGCAGGGCGCCGACCGGGTGGTGGTGCAACTGCCCGGCGTGCAGGACACCGCGAAGGCCAAGGACATCATCGGTCGCACCGCGACCCTGGAAGTGCGGATGGTCGACGAGAGCACCGAAGCCGCCGCCGCCGTCGCGGGCGGTGGGCCAGTGCCGTTCGGCACCGAGCGCTACACCGAGCGCAACGGTGTGGCCTTGATCTTGAAGCGCCAGGTCATCCTGACCGGCGAGAACCTGACCGACGCGCAGGCCGGCTTCGACGGGCAGACGCAGGAGCCGACCGTCAACCTGACGCTCGACGCAAAAGGCTCGCGCATCTTCAAGGACGTGACGCGCGACAACATCGGCAAGCGGATGGCGATTTTGCTGTTCGAGAAAGGCAAGGGCGAGATCGTGACGGCGCCGGTCATCCGTGCCGAAATCGGCGGCGGGCGGGTGCAGATATCCGGGCGCATGACGACGACCGAAGCGGCCGACACCTCGCTGCTGCTGCGCTCGGGTTCGCTGGCAGCACCGATGGACATCATCGAGGAACGCACCATCGGCCCGAGCCTCGGCGCCGACAACATCGCCAAGGGCTTCAACAGCGTGCTGTACGGCTTCGCGGCGATCGCGGTGTTCATGTGCGGCTACTACCTGCTGTTCGGCGTCATCTCGACGCTGGCCCTGGCGTTCAATCTGCTGCTGCTGGTGTCGGTGCTGTCCATGTTGCAGGCCAGCCTGACGCTGCCGGGCATGGCGGCGATCGCGCTCACGCTCGGCATGGCGATCGACGCCAACGTGCTGATCAACGAACGCGTGCGCGAGGAACTGCGCGGCGGCGCATCACCGCAGGCGGCGATCCACAACGGCTACGAACGCGCGTTCACCACCATCCTCGACTCCAACGTCACGACGCTGATCGCTGGGCTGTCGCTGTTGGCCTTCGGCTCCGGCCCGGTGCGCGGCTTCGCGGTGGTGCACTGCCTGGGCATCCTGACCTCGATGTTCTCGGCGGTGGTCTTCTCGCGCGGGCTGGTCAACCTCTGGTACGGGCGGCAAAAGAAGCTCAAAGGCGTGTCGATCGGTCAGGTGTGGAAGCCTGCGGACACGGCCGTCAAGGCCTGAGCCCGATCCGACGCAGAACAAGAAACACAGATGGAATTTTTGGTTTCGGCATCACATGCGCTTCGCGCGGATGTGAGCCTTCACTGAAAACTCCCGACAAAGGATTTCAAGATGGAGTTTTTCAGGATCCGGCGCGACTTCCCGTTCATGCGGCACGCGCTGGTGCTCAACGTGATCTCGGCGCTGACCTTTGCGGCGGCGGTGCTCTTCATCGCGACGCGCGGGCTGCATTTCTCGATCGAGTTCACCGGCGGCACGGTGGTCGAAGTGGCCTATGCCCAGCCGGCCGACATCAACCGGGTGCGCACCACCGTCGAGTCGCTGCAGTTCGGCGAGGTGCAGGTGCAGAACTTCGGCACCTCGCGCGATGTGCTGATCCGGCTGCCGGTGCGTGCCGACGTCAAGCAGGCCGAGGTGGTGGGCCGCGTCTTCGGCGCGCTGTGCAAGGCCGAAGGCGGCAGCGTCAGCACGCAACTGGTCAAGTCCGACAAGGGCGTCGAGGCCAGCGCGCCGGTGTGCGGCGAAGTCGGCGCCGAGAAGATCAAACTGCAGCGCAGCGAGTTCGTCGGGCCGTCTATCGGCTCGGAGCTGGCGCGCGACGGCGCCTTGGCGCTGGCGGTGACGATCGTCGGCATCATGCTGTATCTGGCAATGCGCTTCGAGTGGAAGTTCGCGGTCGCCGGCATCATCGCCAACCTGCACGACGTGATCATCATCGTCGGCTTCTTCGCGTTCTTTCAGTGGGAGTTTTCGCTGTCCGTGCTGGCGGCGGTGCTCGCGGTGCTGGGCTATTCGGTCAACGAGTCGGTGGTCATCTTCGACCGGATCCGCGAGGCCTTCCGCAAGTACCGCAAGATGACGACGCCGCAGGTGATCGACCACGCCATCACCAGCACCATCAGCCGCACCATCATCACCCACGGTTGCACCCTGATGATGGTGGTGTCGATGCTGATCTTCGGTGGCCCGACGCTGCACTACTTCGCGGTGGCGCTGACCATCGGCATCCTGTTCGGCATCTACTCGTCGGTGTTCGTGGCAGCGGCGATCGCGATGTGGCTGGGCGTCAAGCGCGAAGACCTGATCAAGCCGACCGGCAAAGAGCTCGATCCCGACGATCCGAACGCCGGGGCGGTGGTGTAGAGTCAATTTGCATCCATCCCCAAGGCATTCGAATCCATGGCGTCCACCGCCCACACGATGGCCCTGGCCACCCAGGCCCGCCGTTCGTATGTCGAGGGATTGCTCGACGGCTTGCCGGGCGTGGTTCAAGCCGTCGATCTGGGCGCCCGCCTGCTGCTGAGCCAGGTGGCCGACCCGGCGACCACGATGCGGCGCCGCGACGCGGTCGAGGATCTGAAGAACGCGTCTGGTTTCTGGTTGCAAGGCGCGCTGTCGATGCTGCGCGGCGCGTTGCACAGCGGCCTGGTTTCGGCCTCGCGCCCCAACGATTTGCCGATGCCCGGCGGCCGTCAGAACTTCAGCCTCGTCGATAACGAGACGATCGAAGGCGAGATTCTCAGCTCGCGTTTGGCCTTGGCCGTGATGGATCGCGCGTCGTGGGAGTTCACCGACCTGCGCTCGCGCATGACGATGCTCGAAGGCCGCGACGAACTCGACGCCAACGACATCGTGCGACCGCACGTGCTGGCGCGCATCGCGATCACCTCCTGGCGAACCGCGGGCCTCAGCCACGAGGCCTGGCGCACGCTGCAAAGCGTGCTGCATGAAGAGTTCGCGCACTTCAACGAAGAGGCGTACCACGAGGCGAACCGCTTGCTGATTCAGCAGCGGGTGCTGCCCGAAATCGATCTGCGGCCGTTCATCCGTCGCTCGCGCAACTCGGCGTTCGTCAACACGCACTCCGGCCTGCCCGCAGCCGCCGGTCCGGCCACCGGGCTGGGTGCGCTGCCGGCGTCCGAGAGGGCGCCTCGGCCAGTCGGCGCCGCCGGAGGCGCGGCTGCCGACGACAGGAACGTCGGTGAAGAGACCCGCATGATGACCCGCGCCGGAGCGCTGGGGCGCGGTGGCACCGACCACGCCGAAGCCGTGCTCGGCCGCCTGAATCGCCTGATCGGCCGACAGTTGCCCGACTTTGCCCGCACCTCGCACGGCCACGCGGCCTCACCGGGGCTCGAAGCGGCGATCACCAGCGCACAGCAAGGCATCGCGCTGCGGCTGACACCCGATGCGGGTGCGCGATACGCCAACGTTGCAGTCAGCACGCCGGCCATGCTCGAAGAGTTGCACCAGCGCAAGCAGGCGTTGAAGGCCGCGGCGGCGTCGCCGGGAGAACGCGCGACGATCGAGGTGGTGGCGCTGCTGTTCCAGAGCATCCTGACCGAGGAGCGCATTCCGGCGTCGGTGCGGGTCTGGTTCGCACGGCTGCAGATGCCGGTGCTGCGCGTTGCGGTCGGCGAGCCAGATTTCTTCGCCACCACCGACCACCCGGCGCGCCGCTTGATCGACCGCATGGGCGCCTGCGTGATGGGCTTCGACGCCAACAACATGCGCGTGTCTGGCGGTGCGGTCGAGAAGGAAATCAAGCGCGTGGTGCAGGTCGTCGAGGCCTACCCGGACACCGGGCGCCGCGTGTTTCAGACCGTGCTGACCGAGTTCGAGCGCTTTCTCGAACACTATTTCAAGAACGAGAACGAGGCGTCGCGCAAGGGCGTTTCGCTGGCGCAGCAGGTCGAGCAGCGCGAAACCCTGGCCATCCAGTACACGATCGAGCTGCGCAAGATGCTCAATGAAATGCCGGTGCAAGAAGGCGTGCGCGAGTTCTTGTTCCACGTCTGGGCCGATGTGCTGGCGATGACCGCCGTCAAGTCCGGTCTGCAGAGTGAAGAGATCAAGACGATGAAGCGCACGGCGGCCGATCTGATCTGGTCGGCCGGCGCCAAGGTGTCGCGCGAAGAGCGCGCGGATGTGATCCGCCGCCTGCCGCCGCTGCTGAAGATCCTGCGCGACGGCATGCAAAACGCGGGCGTCGCTGTCGCGCAGCAGGACGAGCACATCCAGCGGCTCAACAACTCGCTTGCAGCGGCGTTCACGGCGCGCACGGCAGCGATCCCGAAGCAGCGGCTCGAACAATTGATGCAGCGGCTTGAAACCCTCGAAGAACTGCTGCCCGATGCCGACGATGTCGAGATCGACGAGTCGCTGGTGCTCGATCTGTCGGGACATGAAAGCAGCGAACTGGAGGTCGTCGCGGTGGGCGGTTCGATGCCGACGCCGGCGATGGTCGCCTGGGCGCGCGAGCTGCAGGTGGGCAGTTGGTACATGCTCGATTACCGCAACCGCAACGACTCGGTTCAGCTCGCGTGGCAGGGCATGCGCCGACAGTTGTCGCTGTTCGTATCGCCGCAGGGGCGCGGCGTCCTGTTCCAGCAGCAGCGGCTGGCGGCCTTTCTACAGGCGGGATTGTTGGTGCCGGTGCAGGACGAATCGCTGACGGTGCGCGCGACGCGCAGCGCGCTCGCCAAGCTCGATGTCGATCCGGGTCGGTTGCTGAATTGAGCTTGGAAGCGGGGCAGGTGATTCAACAGGGCGGCGAGTTCGGGCAGCAAGGGCTCGAGGTCTTGCAGCCGATTCTTCCGAGCGATCAAGACGACGACGGCAAGCGGCAGCGCGGCCAAATTCTGCTGGAACTCTAGGTTTCGATCTGCGGTGATGAACGCATCGAATTTCGTCGATGCCAGTGTCAGCAACTTGCCATTCTTGATGCTGGCCCATCCTTGATCTCGGACGGTCGAAACCTGATGGTCAAGTATCAGTACCGCCAGGTCGTGGGGCAGCGACTCATCAAGCAGGAGACGCATCGGCCACCAGTGACGCCCTGGCCTTCTCAAGAACGGCCACTGCCTGTTCGCGGGTGACGGATGGAAACTGCTTCAAAAAGACATCCAGTGAGTCGCCTTCTTCGAGGTAATCAAAGAGGTTCTGCACAGGCACCCTGGTTCCAGCGAACACAGGCGCCCCGCTTTGGATATCCGGGTCAATGATGATGAGGGCAGGGGCCATGGCATGCCTCCGAAAGCGGTGTCTTCGAACCAGTCTACCCGCGGGTGGTTGTGTTGGGTCCGGTCGAATCGGTGGCATCCACAAACCCCATGCACGAACTCCATGAACAGGGGGTTGCAAATTTACCCCCCCCAGCATGATTTGTGCCGTTAGCCGCATTGCGCGGCAAGCACTTCGGCCGAGTTTTTCGGCGCACATCACCGTGGGGATCATATGAAGATTCGATACGCGCCGCTGGCTGTGGCCTGCGCTTTGATGGTGGCCACCGCGGCCACGACGACTGCGAAAGCGGCGCCGGTGACTTTTTACTTTGGCGGCACGTTCGACGCAGTCCCTGGAAGCCCATCGTTGGCAGAGGGTGACGCCTTCAACGGCTCATTTACCTTCGAATCGACTGATGCCGACATTTTCCCGGGAACCCTCATTGAAGGTCTCTATGTCCACAGCTCCACTGCCATCGAAGCTACTGTGAATGGCTTTACTCTGGCTGCCACCAACAACCCGGGGAGCTGTTTTTTCAATGCGTTGGGGTTACGGTGCTGAACGACAACCCTGACACCACTGGCGATACGTTCCGGGTGTCGAACCAAACATCGCTCGGGGGTAGCGTTCCACTGACTGGCCCCAATCTCGATGGTCTTTTCGCTCTCGTTTTGGCTGTTCAGTTGCGTGACCACAGCGGCATGGTGTTCAACAGCGACGCGTTGCCATCAAATCTGGCTCTTTCGTCCTTTGATGAACCTAGGCTCCGAATCTTGTTCTCCGGTGGGGGCACCAACCAAAGAGAGTTCGCCACCGGCCCCCTCACGTATCTCAGCACCACACCCCCCATCCCCGAACCCTCCACCACTGCCATGCTGGCACTCGGCCTCGGCGCACTTGCTTTCATGCGCCGTCGACAAAGCTGCTGACCTGCGCGCACTGCTGCCACAGCTTGCACAACAAAAAGCCGCCAGGTCGCAAGACCCGGCGGCTTTCTTGTTTGCGACGCTCAGTGAATCAGCCGGTCTTCCTCGTCGACAAACAACTCGTCGAGGATCAGCGCATCGGGCTCTTCACCCACGCTCCAGAACACCATCAGCACGATGATCTTCAAGTCTTCGAGATCGAGCGGCCCGCCGGGGATCGCGCTGGCGCGGTCGATCACCATCTCGCGCATCGGCGGTGGCAACACGCCGGCTGATTCGAGAAAGCTGATGAAGCCGATCGAGGCCTCGCCCAGGTGTTCCTGCTCGGCCGGTGAATACACGCGCAGGCTGTGTTCGCCTTGTTCACCGACGTACGACTCAGCGGCGCTGGCCAGCCCGTCGAGCCACGACAGGGCATCCTGAATCTCGTCGGATTCGAAGCCGACCGACGAGAGTTTTCGAGTCAACTGAGCGTGGTCCGGACAGGCATCGGGACGCCAGTAGTTCTCGTACAGATAGACAAGCACATCGAACATGAATCGATGATACCCGAGGCGATCGAGCCGTCGCGGCGCCGCCAGCCGCAGCGCTGCGGTGTCTGCTCTCCCGCCGTTCCAGCCGATCAGGTGATCGTGATGCGCTGGAAAAGCTGCCCGGGCTGGCGTGCCACCCGGCCGCTCAACTCCAGGTCGAGCAGGCGGATGTTGAGCTCGTGCGCCGGCCAGCCGGTGCGCGCAACCAGCGCGTCGAGAGACACCAGGTCGTGGCCCATCGCGTCGAGCAGCGGGTCGGTGGCGGGCACCTCCGGCCCGGCGGCGGGCCGGGGTCGAACCGAAGCGAACGGTTGCAGCTCTTCCAGCACGTCTTCGGCAGATTCGACCAGCTTGGCGCCCTGCCGGATCAGTGCATGGCAGCCGCGCGATTGCGGCGCATGGATCGATCCCGGAATGGCGAACACCTCACGCCCGGCCTCAGCCGCCAGGCGTGCCGTGATCAGCGACCCCGATTGCAGCGCCGCTTCGACCACCAGCGTGCCGCGTGTCAGGCCGGCGATCAGCCGGTTGCGCAGCGGGAAGTGCGCTGCCAGCGGCGGGGTGCCGAGTGCGTACTCGCTCAGCATCAGGCCGTCCTGGGCGATACGGTGGGCCAGCTCGAGATGCGGTTTCGGATACACGCGGTCGAGCCCGGTACCGACGACGGCGATCGTGCCCGCACCACCCTCCAGCGCACCTTCGTGCGCCGCGCCATCGACACCGAGTGCCAGCCCAGACACGACGACCCAGCCGGCGTCGCCGAGGTTCTTGGCGAAAGCGCGGGCGTTCTGCGCGCCTTGGGGCGTCGGGTTGCGGCTGCCGACGATCGCGATCGCGTCGGCGTGCAGCAACTCGACGCGGCCCTGCGCATACAGCAGCAGCGGCGGGTCGGCGGTGTCGAGCAGCAAGGCCGGATACGCCGGATCGCCGAGCGTGACGATGCTTCGGCGCGCCGCGTGGGGATCGCCGCCGGGGTCATCAAGCCAGGCCAGGGTGGTGCTGAGCAGTGCGTCGAATCCGGGGGGCGCAGCGGTCAGCGCGTTGGCCGCCGCCTCACCGATCGCCTCGCGGCGCGCGCGGACGGATGCAGCGATCGCGGCTTCAGCGGAACCGAACGTCGACAACAGCCGACGTGCCGATTCGCGGCCCAACTTGGGCGTTTCGAGCAGCCGCAACCAGGCTGCCAGCTCGTGGGGGTCAACCACGGCGCTCGATCACGGGACGGGCGACCGCGCCCCGGTCAGGGCTGCGTGAAGCGGTCGCCGACGCGCACCGGCTGCTGCACCGACAGGATCAACGCGTAGGACATTCGCTCGAACACCCGGAACACGAACAGCACGCCATGGCGCTCGTCGGGGAGCGTCAATTCGGTGAGCCGCTCGTCGGTGCGGTCGATCGCTTTGCGGCCGTCGTGCCACAAGGCCAGCACATGGCCCCGCTCGACGCCGTCGCCCTTGCCACGATTGAGAGCCACGATCTGGTTCTGTCCCGCCGTCACCGCGCCACCGTAGACCGAGACGATCTGCCCGGCCATATCGGCCTGCGGCGCATGCGGCAAGTAGTTGTCGTACTCGCGCGCGGTGACCGGGGACAGCCGATCCCCGATGTTCGCTTCTTCGCGGATGCTGGTCACGATGAAGGTGTCGGGCACCGTTTCAGTCGCCCCCGCACTCGCCACGCGGCCGTTGGTTCCTGAACGCACGAATTCCGCTGTTCCGACGTAGGGCGCCTCAAAACCGAGGATCTCGTTGGTTGTCGGGTCTTTCAGCGGCTTGGTGTCGCGGAAGATGCGAAACACCGTGTCCTTGCCGAGTTCGCCGCGCACGTAGGCCCTGTCGCCGCGGGTCAGCAGCACGCGGCCTTCCTGGGTGGCGACGATGCGGGGCGCGTTTTCCAGCGCATTGCCTTCGAAAATGACCGCTTCATTGAGAAACGGCTCGATCAGATTGAACGGGATCGACGAGATGGCCGTGTTGTCCAGGACACTTCCACGCACCTTGGGCGACAGCTTCACGACATCGCCAGCGATGGACTTGCCGAAACGCAATCGCGCGCGGCCGTCGGAGGTGTCGAGGTACAGCGTCTGCCCGGGGAAGATCAGGTGCGGGTTGCGGATCTGTTCGAGGTTCATGCCCCACAACTCGGGCCAGCGCCACGGGGACTTCAGGAACAGGCCCGAGATGCCCCACAAGGTGTCGCCGCGCACGACGGTGTGCGACTCGGGCGCATTCGGCGCCAACTCCGACAGCGCGACGCCGACCGAGGCCACGTTCTGCGCCGTGCCACGCTGTTGTTGCGTGATGGGGAAGTTGGGAGCGGCCACCGATGGCGCCGCCCAACCGAGAACCAGTAGCAGGCCGAGGGTGGCTGCTGCGTGCGGGCGACGCCGAAGCGCGGAAGGATCGGGACGCGTCATGGGATGAAATCTCCGGACGAGACGCTGTCAGCGTCGCGCCATGGGTTGGCCGGGAAAGGGTTGCCGAATACTCACATGTCCGTATCGGCCGACGCGACCGGAAATTCAGCGAAAATCTTTAATCTGTTTGGAAGATTTTGCCCCTAAACCCTTGATATCGCAACGAAAGTGGGCCCGTTCCGCGCTGCGTGTGCAGGCTGTCACACGACCTGCCGTTGCACCGAATCCACAGACGTTCTGCCCGCGGCACTGTCGGGCCCCGGCGCTGCCACTCACCGCAAATCACCATGCCGAAGCTCACCATCCTGCGCTACCCCGATCCCCGCTTGCACACGGTCGCCCGCCCGGTGACCCAGGTCGACGACCGCCTCCGGCGCCTGATCGACGACATGTTCGAAACCATGTACGCCGCCGAGGGTGTGGGTCTGGCCGCCAGCCAGGTCGATGTGCATGAGCGGTTGATCGTCATCGACACCTCTGAGCAGCACACCGACCCGCGTGTGCTGATCAACCCGGAGTTGGTCAGCGTCAGCGATGAACAGGTGCTGGGCGAGGAAGGCTGCCTGTCGGTGCCCACCGTTTACGACAAGGTTCTGCGCCCGGCCCAAGTGCGGGTGCGTGCCCTGGACCGCGACGGCAAGACGGTGGAATTCGACGCCGAAGGCTTGCTGGCGAAATGCGTGCAGCACGAGCTGGATCACTTGGTGGGCAAGGTGTTCGTCGAGTACCTGAGCCCGTTGAAGCGCACTCGGATCAAGACGAAAATGCTGAAACAGGCGCGTGATGACGAACGTTGACCTTGTTTTGCCCCCTGTTGATATTCTGTTGACGTGAAATCGATGAGGATCGCCTTCGCTGGTACGCCGGATTTCGCCCAGGTCGCGCTCGCAGCCCTGCACCGGGCCGGGCTCGACATCGCGCTCGTGCTGACGCAGCCCGACCGGCCGGCGGGTCGCGGCCAGCAGGTGCAGCCTTCGGTGGTCAAGGCGTGGGCGGTCGAGCACGGCTTGAGCGTGGTCCAGCCGCACGGTCTGCGTCTCGACGGGCGCTACGCGGCCGACGCATCGGCGGCTTGCGAGGCGCTGCAAGCCGCCCGCATCGACGCGATGGTGGTGGCCGCCTACGGGCTGATCCTGCCCGAGTGGGTGCTCACATTGCCCCGACTCGGTTGCCTGAACATTCACGCGTCGCTGCTGCCACGCTGGCGCGGCGCGGCGCCGATCCACCGCGCGATCGAAGCCGGTGATGCGCGCACCGGCATCACCGTGATGCAGATGGACGCCGGCCTCGACACCGGGGCACTGCTGCTGGCCGAGCCGATGGAAATCCGCGACGACGACACCACCGGGTCGCTGCACGACCGGCTGGCGCTGCTGGGCGGTCGGCTGATCGTCGACGCACTGGACCTGGCCGCCTGCGGCGGATTGCGCGCCACCCCCCAGCCGACAGACGGCATCACTTACGCGAAGAAGATCGACAAGGCCGAGGCGCCCGTCGATTGGACGACGACTGCCGAGAACGTTGCGCAGCGCATTCGTGCGTTTAACCCGGCGCCTGGCGCGGTGGCACGACTGGGCGGCGAGGCCATCAAGCTGTGGCGCGCGGAATCGGTCGCCTTTGCACAGGCGCCTCAGCCGCCGGGCAGCGTGGTGGCCGCGTCGCCCGACGGCATCGCGGTGGCCTGTGGCGCGGGTGCGGTGCGACTGACCGAGTTGCAGCGGGCGGGTGGCAAGCGGTTGAACGCGATGCAATTTCTGCAAGGACAGCCGTTGCGGATCGGTGATCGATTCGACGCCGGCGCGCCCTGAGAACCGCCTCGGGTCCTCAAGTGGCCGTCGGCGCGGCCGACAACACGATCAGCCCTGCAGACTTTTCTTCGCCCCCCCCATCCACCACCATGTTGCGTCTCGCCCTGTCTGCACTGATCGCCTTTGCCGCCCCGCTGCTCGCGGGTTGCGAGCAACTGGGCATCGAGTCGCCCGAAAAGATCGCGGCTGCGCGCCACGCCGAAGGCAGCGCGATCGGTGGTGCCTGCCGACATGCCGGCCGTGCGATCGAGGACTGCTACGCCTTGAACAAGAAGGCCGACAAGGCGGCGGTGTTCACCGGTTGGCGCGACATGAACGACTACATGCGCGAAAACAAGATCGAGCCGGTGCCGCCGCAACTGAACACGCAGCTCGCCAGCAACAAGGCGACCGAGACCGAGAGCCTGGAGGCAGAAGCCCGCCCGTCCAAGGCGGGCAAGGACGGCAAGGACGCCAAAGGCTCGAAGGATCCGCAGGAGCCCAAGCCGCACTGAGCCTGGCGAGTGCGCTGCGGCAGGCCAACGCGGGGGTGGCGACCGGCTGCCGTGCGGCCCAAGTGGGCTGATGCGACGCCAACGCGGACAATCACCAGATGAGTCCCGCGACGCGGCTGCTAGGCCACCCCGATTTCCGCCGAGGCGCCCGCGACATGTTGGTCATGGCGCCCGGCATCGGCGCCTGGGGCCTGGTCACCGGCGTGGCGATGGTCAAGGGCGGCTTGAGCGTGCCGCTGGCGGTGTTGATGTCGCTGCTGGTGTACGCGGGCAGTGCGCAGCTCGCGGCGCTGCCGATACTGGCCGCCGGTGCGCCGATGTGGGTGATCTGGGCGGCGGCGTTTTGCGTCAATCTGCGGTTTGTCATCTACAGCGCGCAGTGGCGCGTGTACTTCAGCCACCTGCCGCGCTTGCAGCGGATGGTGCTGGGTTTTCTGGCGGCCGACTTGAACCTGATCGCTTTCCAGCGTGCCTACCCAACAGGCGAGCAAGGCGCGCGCCGGGAACCCGGCCAGGTACCGTACTACCTGGGCGGTGTCGCGGTGCTGTGGACGGTGTGGCAGGTTCCTTCACTGCTCGGCATCGTGCTGGCCGACGCCATTCCAGCCGCCTGGGGCCTGGGCTTCGCGGGCACGCTGGCGATGGTCGGCCTGACCTATGGCTTGCTCTCCGACCGCTCGACCTGGGTCGCGGCAGTGGTTGCGGGCACGGCGGCGGTGGCGGCGTATGCGCTGCCGCTCAAGCTCAACATCCTGGTCGCCATTGCCGCTGCGGTGGCTGCCGGGCTGCTGATGGACCAGGCCGAAAAGGCCAGCCGCCGTTTGCGAGGACCGGCCTGAATGCCGATGCCCGACGACACCATCACTGCGTTGACGATCGCCGGGCTGTCGGTGGTCACGGTGCTCACGCGCAGTTTCTTTTTGCTGCCCGAGCGCGAACTGCCGATTCCGCCGTGGTTGCAACGTGGGCTGAAGGTCGCGCCGCTGGCCGCGCTGACGGCGGTGGTGGTGCCTGAGATCGTGATGACCCACGGCCAGTTGACGACCACTTGGTTCGACGCGCGACTGCCCGCGGCGTTGGTGGCGGCCCTGTGGTGCGCCTGGCGACCGGGCGTGCTCGGGCCGCTGCTGGCCGGGCTGGCGGTGTACTTGCCGTTGCGGCTGATCTGGGGCTGGTAGCGCGTGCGGCGGCAGCCGAGCGGGCCCGTAAAATTGGTGATCTCCTTGATCTCCGAGCCACCATGAACGCCATTCGATTCACCGATCTCATTGCCGCGAACCAGGTCGCGGACCAGCGCGTGTTCATTCGGGTCGATTTCAACGTGCCGCAAGACGACGCGGGCCGCATCACCGACGACACCCGCATCCGGGCCTCGCTGCCCTGCATCGAAGCCGCCTTGAAAGCCGGTGCGGCGGTGATGGTGACCTCGCACCTGGGGCGGCCGAAAGAAGGCCGCTGGACGGCCGAAGACTCGCTCGCGCCGATCGCGCAGCGCGTCGGCGAACTGCTGGGCCGGACGGTGCCTCTGATTGCTGATTGGCTCGGTGGCGTGCGCGTCGGCGCGGGCGAACTGGTGCTGCTGGAAAACTGCCGACTGAATGTTGGCGAGGCCAAGAACGACGAAGCGCTGAGCCGCCAGATGGCCGCGCTGTGCGACATCTACGTCAACGATGCGTTCGGCGCGGCGCACCGGGCGCAGGCCTCGACCCACGGCATCGCACGGTTCGCGCCGATTGCCTGCGCCGGGCCGCTGCTGGCGGGCGAAGTCGATGCGATCACCCGCGTGCTGGCTGCGCCGAAGCGCCCGCTGATCGCGATCGTGGCGGGCAGCAAGGTCAGCACCAAGCTGACGATCCTGGAGGCGCTGTCGGCCAAGGTCGACGGGCTGATCGTCGGCGGCGGCATCGCCAACACCTTCATGCTGGCGGCGGGGTTGCCGATCGGCAAATCGCTCGCCGAGGCCGACTTGGTCGACCAGGCGAAAGCAGTCATCGCATCGATGAAAGCGCGTGGCGCCGCGGTGCCGATTCCGGTCGATGTGGTGACCGCAAAAACTTTCGCCGCCGACGCTGTGGCGACCACCAAGCTGGCCAGCGAGGTGGCCGCCGACGACCTGATCCTCGACATCGGCCCGCAGACGGCGACCCTGTTGACCGCGCAGTTGAAAGCGGCCGGCACCATCGTCTGGAACGGCCCGGTCGGTGTGTTCGAGTTCGAGGCGTTTTCGCACGGCACCGAGGCAATCGCGCATGCGATCGCTGAATCCAGCGCATTCAGCATCGCTGGTGGCGGCGACACGCTGGCGGCCATCGCGAAGTTCGGCGTCGAGTCGGGCGTCGGCTACATCTGCACCGGCGGTGGCGCGTTTCTCGAAATGCTCGAAGGCAAGGCGCTGCCGGCGATCGAGATACTCGAACAGCGGGCGCGCGACGAGACCGCCTGAGCGAGACACCGACACGCGGGCGCAGCAGCGCAGAGCACGCTGATTTTCATCACCGATCCAAAGACCCCCCGGAGTACCCTTTCATGTCCCGTGCCACCAAGATCGTCGCAACCCTCGGGCCCGCGTCCAGCTCCCCCGAGGTGCTCGAACGGATGATCCGCGCCGGTGTCGATGTGATGCGCCTCAACTTCTCGCATGGCACGGCGCAAGACCACATCGACCGCGCGGCGCTGGTGCGCGAGGTGGCACGCAAGGTCGGCAAAGAGGTCGCGATCATGGCCGACCTGCAGGGCCCGAAAATCCGCGTCGGCAAGTTTGAGGGCGGCAAGACGATGCTGGAGGCCGGGCAATCGTTCATCCTCGACGGCGCGACCACCGAACTCGGCAGCAACGCGCGGGTCGGCCTCGACTACAAGGAATTGCCGCGCGACGTGCGACCGGGTGACACCTTGCTGCTCAACGACGGCCTGCTCAAGCTCACCGTCGATGCGGTGCGCGGCGCCGAGGTGCACACCACGGTGGTGGTCGGTGGCGAGCTGTCGAACAACAAGGGCATCAACAAGGCCGGCGGCGGCCTCACCGCGCCCGCGTTGACCGGCAAGGACATGGAAGACATCAAGACCGCGATGAGCTTCCAGTGCGAATACCTGGCGGTGAGCTTTCCGAAGAACGCGACCGACATGGAGATGGCGCGCCAGCTCGCCAACGTGGCCGGTGAGCCGTGGAAGCACAAGGCCGCGCTGATTGCGAAGATCGAGCGCAGCGAGGCGATCCCGGTGCTGGAGAGCATCTTGAAGGCGAGCGACGGCATCAGGGTGGCGCGCGGCGATCTGGCGGTCGAAGTCGGCAACGCGACCGTGCCCGCGCTGCAGAAAAAGATGATCAAGATGGCGCGCGAGCTCGACCGCATCGTCATCACCGCCACGCAGATGATGGAGTCGATGATCGTCAACCCGGTGCCCACGCGGGCCGAGGTCAGCGACGTGGCGAACGCGGTGCTCGACGGCACCGACGCGGTGATGCTGAGTGCCGAAACCGCGGCCGGCAAGTACCCGGTCGAGACGGTCGAGATGATGTCGACGATCTGCATCGAGGCCGAGCGCGCCGAGGAGATCTCGCTCGACGCCAGCTTCACCAACAAAAAGTTCGGCCGCATCGACCAATCGATTGCGATGGCGGCGTTGTTCGCGGCGCACCACCTGGGCTGCAAGGCGATCCTGGCGCTGACCGAGTCGGGCTCGACCGCGCTGTGGATGAGCCGGCACAAGATACACGTGCCGATCTACGGGCTGACCTCGCAAGTCGTCAGCCAGCGCAAGATGGCGCTGTACCGCAACGTGCGCCCGCTGCTGATGCCCAACTTCGCCGACCGCGACCAGGCGCTGGCGCGAGCCGAAGCGCTGCTGGTCGAGAATGGTGTGCTAAAGCCGGGCGACACCTACGCGATCACCGTCGGCGAGCCGATGGGCCACCCCGGTGGCACCAACATGCTGAAGATTTGCCGCGTCGGTTGACGCGATCCACCGAAGCCGTCCTCCGCAATAATTCAGTTCTTCAACGGGAAACGACCATGCCACTCGTCTCGATGCGCCAGTTGCTCGACCACGCCGCAGAAAACACCTACGGCATCCCGGCCTTCAATGTGAACAACTTGGAGCAGGTTCAAGCGGTGATGACTGCGGCCGACGAGGTCGGCGCACCGGTCATCCTGCAAGCCAGCGCTGGCGCCCGCAAGTACGCCGGTGAGCCGTTCATCAAGCACCTGATTCAAGCGGCGGTCGAGAGCTGGCCGCACATCCCGCTGGTGATGCACCAGGACCACGGTCAGAGCCCCGATGTCTGCCGCGGCGCGATCGATCTGGGTTTCAGCTCGGTGATGATGGACGGCTCGCTGCAGGCCGACGGCAAGACCATCGCCAGCTACGACTACAACGTCGAGGTCACGCGCCAGGTGGTCGAGATGGCGCACAAGCTGGGCGTGACGGTCGAAGGCGAGCTCGGCTGCCTGGGTTCGCTGGAGACGATGAAGGGCGACAAGGAGGACGGCCACGGCACCGAATCGACGATGACGATGGAGCAGTTGCTGACCGACCCCGAGGAAGCCGCCGACTTCGTCAAGAAGACGCAACTCGACGCACTGGCGATCGCGATCGGCACCAGCCACGGCGCGTACAAGTTCACCCGCAAGCCCACCGGCGACATTCTCGCGATCGGCCGCATCAAGGAGATCAACAAGCGCATTCCGAACACGCATTTGGTGATGCACGGCAGCTCCAGCGTGCCGCAGGAGTTGCTGGCGATCATTCGCCAGTACGGTGGCCAGATGAAGGAAACCTACGGCGTGCCGGTCAGCGAAATCCAGGAAGCGATCAAGTTCGGCGTGCGCAAGATCAACATCGACACCGACGTGCGGTTGGCGATGACGGCGGCGGTGCGCAAGTACCTGCACGAGAACCCGGACAAGTTCGACCCGCGCGATTTCCTGAAGCCCGCGCGCGAAGCCGCCAAGCAGATTTGCAAGCAGCGTTACCTCGAATTCAACTGCGAAGGCCAGGCGGCGAAGATCAAGCCGCAGACGCTGTCGGTGGTGGCCGGGCGTTATGCCCAGGGCGAGCTGGCGCAGACGGTCGTCTGAAGCGCCTCGAAACCAGCCCGACGAACACACCACGCGATGACCGCCGCCCTGCTCGAAAGCCGCCTGCATTCACTGCCCTTGCTGGCGCGCGGCAAGGTGCGGGACAACTACGCCGTGGGCACCGACCGGCTGCTGATGATCGCGAGCGACCGCCTCAGCGCCTTCGACGTGGTGTTGGGCGAGCCGATTCCCGGCAAGGGCCAACTGCTGACCGAGATGGCGCTGTTCTGGTTCGAGCGTTTGAAAGGCATCGTGCCGAATCACCTGACCGGCGAGGCGCCCGAGAGCGTGGTCGCGGCCGATGAGAAATCGCAAGTCGTCGGCCGCTCGATGCTGGTCAAGCGCCTGCAGCCGCTGCCGGTCGAGGCGGTGGTGCGCGGCTACCTGGCCGGCAGCGGCTGGAAGGAGTACCAGCACGACCGCACGGTGTGCGGCGTCGCGCTGCCCGCCGGGCTGCGCAACGCCTCGAAGCTGCCGCAGCCGATCTTCACGCCCGCGACCAAGGCCGCCCTCGGCGACCACGACGAGAACATCTCGTTCGAGCGCATGGCCGAAATCATCGGTGCGCCGCTCGCCACGCAGGTGCGCGACGTGGCGATCTCGCTGTATGAAAGCGCTGCGCAGTACGCGCTGACCAAGGGCATCATCATCGCCGACACCAAGTTCGAGTTCGGCCTCGACGCCTGTGGCACGCTGACGCTGATGGACGAGGTGCTGACGCCCGATTCGTCGCGTTTCTGGCCGCTGGAAGACTACGCGGCGGCGTTCGGTGCCGGGCTCAATCCACCGAGCTACGACAAGCAGTTCGTGCGCGATTGGCTCGAACAGGCGGTGGTCGACGGCGCGCTGTGGAACAAGCGCTCGCCGTCGCCTGCATTGCCTTCGACGGTGGTGGACGCCACTGCCGCCAAGTACCGGGAAGCGTTGCACCGCCTGACCGCATGAAAGCGCCACCGTCGCCCATGCTCGCTCGGCTGAATGCCGCGCTGGCGGCATCGGTGCACCCGATCGATGCGGCGTGCGTGCGGGCCGAGCGGGCTGGATTCCTCGCCCGCCAGGGCTTCTTCGACGAAGCCAACGCGGATCTCGCGGTGTTGCGCACCGAATTCGCCCAGCGGCCGACCGCCTCGGTCACGGTGTGGATCTGCATCGTCGAGGCCTGGATCGAGCAAAACAGCGGCCGTGTCGCGGCCAGTCGCGACAAGATGCGGCGCGCCCAGGCACTCAGCGCAGCGACCAAATTGAAGCCGTTGCAAGCCCTGAGCGCGGCTTGGCTGGCGCACATCGCCTTCATCCAGGACGACATCGATGACATGGCGAAGTACCTGCTGCTGACATTCGAGCTGGCCGAGCCTGACCACCATGCGGCACGCGCGCGTGCCTGCATCGTTGCTGCCTCGGCGTACCACTTTGCCAACCGGCTCGATCTGGCGCAGCCCTGGTACGCCCGAGCGCGCGAGCACGCGCTGGCCGATGCCGACGACCCGGCGCTGAGCATCATCACCTTCACCATCGCCGGGCACCGTTGCAACCACGCGCTGCGGGCGTCGATTTTCGGCGGCACCGACACCGAAGAGGCGCGCCGCGCCGAGGCTTGGGTGTCTGCCTCGTTCAACTTCGACCAGTGGGTCGGCACGGTGTTCCAGGACGCCTACGTGCAGATGCTGCGTGCGACCGTCTTCTCGGCGCAGAACCAGCACGCCAAGGCATTGGCGGTCTACGCAGAGCACCTCGCCGACGCCGAACGGCAGGGCCTGGCGAATATGCGGGCCACCCACCTGGCCGATCAGGCATGGTGCAGGCTGCACACCGGCGATCACGACGGCGCGCGCAGCGACGCAGCCGCCGCGGCCGCATTGATCGACCCGGGCATGAACCTCGAGGACATTGCGGTGGCGCACGGCAGGCTGGCACAGGTCTTCGAGGCGCTGGGCGAACGCGACGCCGCGCTGCACCAGCAGCAGCACGCGCGCGAAAGCTGGGGCCGTCACCAGGACATGCAGCGCCTGGTGGTCAAGCAACTGCTGCCACTGGCGCCTTGACTCAGAACAGCGCCATGCTCAGCTTGCGCCGGTACTGATCCACCAGCGGATCGGCCGGCGCGGTGTTGACCTTGCCTGCGATCTCGAGCGCGCCTTTCGGCGCAGCGGCTTCGGCCTTTGCGCTGGGCGGCTTGCTCATCACCGCCAGCACCGCGACGTAGGTCTTGCGCGCCAGCTCGCCGTTCCAGGCCTTGTCGCGCATCACGATTTCCAGCAACTCGTCCATCGCCTCGGTGAAACGCTGGGCTGCGAAATGCAGCTGCGCCAGCTCGAAGCGCGCGTCGAAATCACGGCGGTCGGCGGCGATGGCCGCCGTCAGCACCTCGGGCGAGCGCGAGCTGACCGCCTTCTCGCAGGCGTCGAGCCACAGGCCGCAGGCGGTGAGTCGAGCATCGAGCAGCATCGTGCGCGCCACCGGATCGAACAGGGCACGGGCCTCGTCGATGCGGCCGGCCATCAGCAGCGCGCGCAGGCAGTCGAAGCGCGCGTTGTCATTGGCCGGGTTGATCGCCACGGCCTCCAGCAGCTTCTCGATCGCGCCGTCGGTTTCACCGTCGGCCAGCATCGCTTCAGCGGCTTCGACGTCCTCGTCGGCGGCCAGCTCTTGCGGCGTCGGGACGTGCTTGTCGAGGAACTGGCGAATCTCGGCTTCGGGCAGCGCGCCGACGAAGCCGTCGACCGGCTGGCCGCCCTTGAACATCACGCACAGCGGGATGCTGCGCACGCCGAACATCTGCGACAACTGGCCTGCGATGTCGGGTTCGGTGTCGGCGTTGAGCTTGGCGAGCTTGAAGCGGCCAGCGTAGGCGATTTCGAGCTTTTCGAGCACCGGGCCGAGCGCTTTGCACGGGCCGCACCAGGGCGCCCAGATGTCGAGCAGGATCGGTTGATCGACGGACGCCTGAATCAGGTCGGTTTCAAAATTCTGGAGCGAGATATCGATCATGGCGGGGTGTCGGGTGCGTGATGGCGTTGCGGGCAGCAGCGGGAGATGAAGCAGCGACGCCTACAATTCAAGCCTTCGAAAAAATGCGGAGCAAGGCCATGAACGCGCCTGCGGTGGTGGGTGTGGTGATGGGGTCCAGCAGCGACTGGGAAACCTTGCGCACAGCCACTGAGATTCTCGCCGAGTTTGGCATTGCGTTCGAGGCCCGCGTCGTCTCGGCGCACCGCATGCCGGACGACATGTTCGCCTATGCCGAATCGGCGGTCTCGCGTGGCTTGAAAGCCATCATCGCCGGGGCCGGCGGTGCCGCCCACCTGCCAGCATGCTGGCCGCCAAGACCACCGTGCCGGTGCTCGGCGTGCCAGTCGCCAGCCGCCATTTGCAGGGCGTCGATTCGCTGCATTCGATCGTGCAGATGCCCAAGGGCATTCCGGTGGCG
>JANMTL010000190.1:0-4993 GCA_031390425.1 Rhizobacter sp. | reverse complement strand
CCCACCACCTGCTCCACCGCAATCGTCCGACAATCTTTGTATTGCCGTCTTGGAAGGAGCCGCTCATGTACCAAGCCATCGAAGCCGTTTGCCGCGAGGGGCGGATCGTTCCGCTCGAGGCTGTGAGCTTCCAGGAGAACGAATCGCTGGTCATCCTTCGGCTGCCGGCCAAGCAGGCAACTCCCCGCGCCAGCACGTCGGCTGCTTTGGACTGGCGCGGCGTCGTCGGCGTGCTGAAGGAGTCGCCCAACTGGAACGAAGACCCGCAGCTCATTCAGGAAGGCATGCGTCGTGAGTGGGATTGAGCAGCTGCTCGACACCAACGTCGTGATTGGACTGCTGAAGGGCCGCGATGCCGCCGTGGCCTTGGCGCAGCAGTCGGCCCTTGCACTGGACCGCGCGGCCGTGAGCCAGATCACTCGGATGGAGTTGTTCGGGTTTCCCGGCCTGACGGAAGCCGAAGAGCGAGCGACCCACGACTTTCTTTCGCGCTGCCAGGTCATCGGCATCACCGACGATGTGGAAGCGCAAGCAATCCGGCTGCGCAAGACGGGGCGACTGAAACTGCCCGATGCCATCGTGGTGGCGACGGCTTTGGTGGCGAAGGCCAGACTGCTGACATTGGATGAACGCTTGGCCAGCGTGATGGCCGAGCATGCAGGTGCCTGATGCCGCCGCTTGAACCGGCCCGGCTCGACCTTGCGCTGCACCACGTGGCCGCGCTGCGCTCGCTGCTCGAACGGCACCTGCCCGAGGCCGAGGTCTGGGCCTTCGGCAGTCGCGTCAGCGGCGGCGGGCACGAAGGCAGCGACCTCGATCTGGTGCTGCGCAACCCCCACGACCTGAGCGCGCCCGTCGAAGGCTGGGCTGCTCTGCTCGAAGCCCTGCATTCCAGTGCGCTGCCGATGGTGGTGGAGGTGCATGACGGGTCAAAGTTGCCAGCCAGCTTCCGCGCGGAGATCGAGCGCCGATACGTGACGATTGCAGGGCAGAAACGCGCGGCTGAGACATGAGTTTTGACCTGCCGGCGTTGCCTGACGGCTGGGAATTCAAGCCACTTGATAGCTGCGCGATACCTGGGTCCATCAGCTACGGGGTCGTCCAACCCGGCGCGCCCGTTGTCGATGGCGTCCCCATCATCCGCGTCAACAATTTCAAGGACTTCCGTCTCGATCTGTCCGAGGTGATGCGCGTCGCGCCAGAAGTCGAAGCGAAGTACGGCCGCACTCGATTGAGCGGCGGTGAGGTGCTGCTGACATTGGTCGGGTCAGTCGGTCAGGTTGCCGAAGTCCCGCCGGGCTGCTCGGGGTTCAACGTCGCGCGCGCCGTCGGAGTCGTCAAGCCGGCCAACGGGATCGACTCACGCTGGATCGCCATCTGCCTGCGTTCACCGCTGTCACAACACCTGTTGGGTACGCGGGCAAACACGACGGTTCAGACCACCATCAACCTCAAAGACGTGCGAGCTCTGCCGATCCCGATTCCGCCGTTGGCAGAGAGATCGCAGATCGCCGCCTTCATTTCGGCACTCGACGACCGCATCGCCCTCCTGCGCGAAACCAACGCCACCCTGGAAGCCATCGCGCAGACGCTGTTCAAGTCGTGGTTCGTCGATTTCGATCCCGTTCGCGCCAAGCAGCAAGGGCTCGCACCGGCCGGCATGGACGAAACCACGGCGGCCTTGTTCCCGGACAGCTTCGAGGAGTCGGCGTTGGGGTTGGTGCCGAAGGGGTGGTCGATCAAGACGCTCCAAGATCTGCTCGTTCTTCAGAGGGGCTTTGACCTGCCTGCGCAGGATCGAGTCCCTGGTGACTTCCCGATCATTGCTGCCAGCGGAGCGAGTGGCACGCACGTCGACGCAACGGCGAAAGGTCCGGGCGTCGTCACGGGTCGGTCGGGCGTGCTGGGCCGCGTCTTCTTGGAGCTCGACGATTTTTGGCCGCTCAACACGACGCTGTGGGTGAAAGAGTTTCGAGGTGCGACGCCTTGCTATGCCTATGAAGTGCTGAGGCTGCTGGATTTCAAGGCGTTCAACGCAGGATCGGCGGTGCCAACCTTGAATCGGAACCACATCCATGGCCTTCCGTATGTGGTTCCGCCGCTGGACTGCGTTGCGGCATATGAGTCGCTTGCTATCCAATCGCACAAGCGCGCACGACTAAATGTGCAGCAAGCTCAAACCCTCTCCACCCTCCGCGACACCCTGCTCCCCCGCCTGATCTCCGGCCAGCTCCGCCTGCCCGAAGCCGAAGCGCTGACGGCCTGATCCGCTGCGCGGCCGTGCCGCTCGCCACTTGCGGCCCGCCTCGCAGCGCCTTACGATCGTCTCATTCGTAAGGAGCCGCCATGTCTGAATCCACCATCACCGCCAAGGGCCAGACCACCGTGCCGCGGCAGGTGCGCGAGCAGTTGGGGGCCGGCCCCGGTACGCGGCTGGTGTGGCATGTGATGCCCAACGGCACGCTGATCGTGCGCGCCAAAACGCGCTCCTTGCTGGACCTGGCCGGAAGCTTGAAGTCGCCCGACGGCAAGCGGGTGCCCATCGAAGACATGAACGGCTGGCGCTGAAACGCGCGGCAGGCGTATCGCTTCATGGCGTCGCTGGACACCCATGTGCTGCTGCGCTTTCTGCTGCAAGACGATGCCGCGCAGGCGGCGGCCGCCCGGCGGCTGATCCGTGCCGCCGGTGAATCCGGCGCCGGCTTGTATGTGCCGGTGTCGGTGGCGCTGGAGCTCGAATGGGTGCTTCGCTCGCGTTTCAAGATGGACAAGCCGGCGGTTGTGCAGACCTTTTTCGCGCTGCTGGAAACGGTGGAGTTGCACTTTGCTGCCTCCGGCGCTCTGGAGTGGGCGCTGAACCAGTACGAAGAGACCGGCGCTGACTTCGCCGACTGCCTGCACGCCGCCCTGGCGACGGCGGTCGGCGAGCAACCGCTGTGGAGCTTCGACAAGGCTGCGGCCCAGGTCCACGGCGCGCGGTTGCTTGCGTGACCCGAGTGCTGTGCAAGGCGTGTGGCAGCGGATGGGGCGCGGTCTTTTCTACGCACGCATCAGCCGACATGCACAGAAATTTGTGTTTTCTGGACATGAGACGGCTAACATGTACGAAGCTGTTGATTTTTTGTACACATTAAACCCAGCGAGTTGTCTGAATGCCTTTTGACCGCAGCCAGCCCTACAACGACCTGCCCTTGCTGCCGCCGGCCGTGGAACTGGAGACGAAGGCGGTCTTGAAGCAGGCCATCGCGGCGAACCGGGTGCTGGCCAATCTGCGGGGCCTGGCCGGGCAGATACCCAACCAGGGCGTGCTGATCAGCAGCATCGTGTTGCAGGAAGCGCGGTTGTCGTCCGAGATCGAGAACATCGTGACGACCGACGACGAGCTGTATCGCGCCGATGCCGACGGTGCCAGTGGCAAGACCGATGCGCACACCAAGGAAGTGCTGCGCTACCGCGAGGCGCTGCACCACGGGTTTCACGCGCTGAAAAAGCGTCCGCTGACGACGAACCTGTTCGTCGAGATCGTCCAGCTCATCAAGCAGAGCTCGCTGCAGGTGCGAGCCATTCCTGGCGTGGTGTTGAAGAACGATGCGGGAGATGTGGTCTACACACCGCCAGTGGGTGAAGCGGTGATCCGCGACAAGCTCACCGACCTGGAGAAGTTCATCCACGCCGAGGACGAGCTCGACCCGCTGGTCAAGATGGCGGTGATGCACTACCAGTTCGAGGCCATCCACCCGTTCCCCGATGGCAATGGCCGAACCGGGCGCATCCTCAACCTGCTGTTTTTGGTGGACAAGGGCTTGCTGGACATTCCGGTGCTTTTCCTGTCTCGTTACATCATCGCTAACAAGCCCGGTTACTACGACGGCCTGCGTGGGGTGACTGAACGCCAGGACTGGGAAGCCTGGTTGCTGTACATGCTGCGGGCCGTCGAAAGCACGGCACAGCAAACCTTCGACCAGGTGACCCGCATCCGCGCCGTGATGGAGCGGGTGCGTGAGAAAGTGCAGCGCGAAGCCCCTGGCGTCTACAGCAAGGACCTCGTTGAACTGGTCTTTCGGCAGCCGTATACCAAGATCCAATTCTTGGTGGATGCGGGCATTGCCAAGCGGCAAACCGCATCGGCCTACCTGCAAACCCTGGCGACGCTGGGTGTGCTGCGTGAAAACAAGCGGGGGCGCGAGAAGTACTACATCAACGACGCCTTGTTTGCCGAGTTGGCCGCGTGACGACATGGTGACGGGATCGACATGTTTTGAGAATATGTCGATCCCCAACTATTTTTTAAATACATCTGCGGGGAATGTCGATGTCGACGACAGATGCCTGGCGGATATTTCGCGGTTGCCGCGATGACCGAAGACCAGCTCGAACAGGAGGCGCTGGGCTGGCTGACCGATATGGGCTACGGCCACGTCTACGGGCCCGACATCGCCCCCGATGGCACCGCACCCGAGCGTGCCAGCTACCGGCAGGTGCTGTTGATCGAGCGGCTGCGCCAGGCGATAGCCCGCTTGAACCCGACCATTCCTCAGGCCGCGCGCGAAGACGCGATCAAACAGGTGATCGACCTCGGCACGCCGGTGCTGCTGGCCGCCAACCGCCACTTCCACCGTCTCCTGGTGGCCGGCGTGCCGGTGCAGTACCAGCGAGATGGCGAAACGCGCGGCGATTTCGTCAAACTGCTCGATTGGGCCGAGTCGGCCCGCAACGAATGGCTGGCGGTCAATCAGTTCTCGATCACCGGGCCGCACCACACGCGCAGGCCAGACATCATCCTGTTCGTCAACGGGCTGCCACTGGTGCTGATCGAGCTGAAGAACCCGGCCGATCAGAACGCCGATGTATGGAAGGCGTTCGATCAGATTCAGACCTACAAGGAACAGATAGCAGACGCCTTCCAATACAACGAGGTGCTGGTGATCTCCGACGGCACCGACGCGCTGCTGGGCTCGCTTTCGGCCGATACCGAACGCTTCATGGCATGGCG
>JANMTL010000312.1:0-10422 GCA_031390425.1 Rhizobacter sp. | reverse complement strand
CCTGCCAGTGGGTGTGCGGCTCGTTGACATCGAGCTTTCGCTGGTTGAACTTGAAGGCCGAGATGCCGGCCGGGTTGACCACCTTGACGCCCAGCGCCTTCGACGCGTGGATCGTCCAGCCCATGTAGTCACGGATCTGCTGGTGGTCGCGCCCCTCGGCCAACATCTGCAAAAACAGCTCGTCGTTGCCCAGCATCACGTAGGCGCCGTGGTCGAGGATCGGCACGTCGCCCATTTCCATGTGCGCGTGCCGCGCGTTGGCCGACACCATCGCGGGCTCGAACGCGGCCGTGTAGCCCATCTCGACATAGCGGTAGCCGGTCGCCAGCGTGCCCGGTGCGCAGGTGCCGCACGACGCCAACTCCAGCCGGTTGGCGGGCAGCGCGTACGGGTTGTCGCTTTTGCGATGGTCTTCGGGCAACAGCATGCGCGCGAGGTTGACCTTGCCGCCGCCGATGTGGCTGTGCATGTCGATGCCACCGGCCATCACGATGCAACCGCTGACATCGAGCTCGGTTGTCACCGCCTCGTTCGGCGCCAAATCAACGATGCGCCCGTCACGAATGCACACGTCGCGCACCACATCATCGACGCCGTTCGTCGGGTCGATGACGCGCCCGCCCTTCAATCGCACGGTGGTCATGCAGCGGCCTCCTGCTTCAACGCGCGCACTGCCTGCGTGATCTGCGCGATAACGCTGGCCGCCGTCGGCAGCGTATCGGCATACACCGCATTCAGCGGCATCAACACCACACCATCGGCGCGGAACAGATGCCCGCCGCTGCCGATGCCGGGAGTCGAGACGGGAATGAACACAGTCGTCGCAGCCGAGGCCGATGCGTTGAGCCAGGGAACCAGATCGGGGTGCCCGATCACGACGCGCGGCAGCGCCGTCGCGGGCAGCGGGTCGGCGGTGAAACTGGAAATCCACAGCAGCGCATCCGCCGCGCCCCCGGCCAGCACGCGCGTTGCGTCGAAGCACAGCGGCTCGTGTTCGAGCCCGCTCGGCCCCGCACGCGAGCGCAGCGGCACGCCCGACAGCCACGTGAACACCTGGTTCACCGTCGCCGCGCCGTTGCCGCCACCGAGCGGGAAGCCCGCCGCGCGCGTGCTGCGGTTGAGCAGCCCGACGAGGTGGTTGACGGTTTCGATCAGTAGCGCGCCGTGCACCGGCAGCGCAGGGTTTTGCCAGACGATGACTGCGTAATGCGCCGCGCGCAGCCGATCGGCCAGTGCGATCAGTGCGGCGGGGGCTTCGCGCACGGCACGCTTGGCGACCAGCGCCGCCAGCATCGACGCGGTTTCGAACAGATCGCCGTGCAGATCGATGACCTCGGCAGTGACGCCGCGGGCGCCGTTCAACGCAGTCAGCGTCGCGGGCACATCGTCTCCCTCGGCCGCACCGAGCAGCACGATGTGTCGCGCAGCAACCAGGTCTTCGCCGATGCCGCAGCGGCGGAAGAACTCGGGGTGCGCAACGGCCGGCGAGCCACCGAAGCAGACGATCAGATCGGCGCGGGTGCGCACCTCGGCGAAGGTGGTGGTGAACGAGCCCCGGTCCTGCATCGCGCGCAGCCCGTGCATCAGCGCGTCGCCCTGCGCCGCATCACTGATCGCGCCGGTCGTGCAGGCCAGCGGATACAGCGCCCGCGCGCCCGCCACATCGGTGCCCAAGCCGCCGAACAGCGGTTGAAGGCTGGCAGCGAGTACGCGCGCCGCCGCGGCGATGGCGCGGTCCAGATCGCAGGCCCGCCCGTCAATCTGCGGCGTGGCCGCCGACGGGGTGTGGCTGAAGCCCTGCAAGGCGCGGGCAGCTCGGGGGCAATCGCTGCCTTGCAGCGTCATCGGCTGCGCCGCCGCATCGTCAGCGGCCACTCGGAACGAATCGCACAGCAGCGGGCAGAACGGGCAGGTCCACGCGGTGTCGAACCGGCTGGCAGCGATAGAGATGGGCGGGGACGCAGTCATGAAATCATTGTGTCGCAAGGCGCACGCCACGCCGCTCCGGGGAACCCGACGCCGTGGGGCGGGCACGGCAGGCCATCAGCGACAGAGAAAGGCGACAGAAAAAAGCGACAGAGTGTCCCTCGTCTCGTGACACTTCGCGCCGTCGGGGGCAGCCCACCGGGCAGCCCCCAACATCGCTTCCCAAGGCACACTCGGCAGCCTCACGCCCACCCGACCATGAACGCCGACAACCCCCTCTTCGCCGCGCCCTGCCTTGCGCTGGCGCTGCTCGTCGCGCACGCGATGCGCGGCTGGATCGGACACGATCACGATGCGAGCCGGCGCAATGCATCGCTGGACGGGCTGCGCGGTCTGCTGGCTTTCATGGTCTTCATGAGCCACGTCCCGATCTGGCACAACCATCGCCAGACGGGGCACTGGGCATTGCCGCCTTCGGCCGCCTATGTCTACATGGCACAAGCGAGCGTGGCGGTCTTCTTCATGGTGACGGGCTACCTGTTCATGGGCAAGCTGCTGGCCGCGCGCTCGAAACCGATCGACTGGGGGCGCCTTTACGCATCGCGGGTACTGCGTCTGGTGCCAGCCTATTTGCTGGCGATGGCGTGTCTGTTCGCGATCACGCTGGCCTTTGGCCCATCACCGGGTGCCGATGCCGCGACGCCGTGGCACGCTTATCTGGCGTGGCTGCTGTTCTCGGCACCCGGGATGCCCGATCTCCACGGGCTGAGCAACACCCGCCACGTGATGGCGGGCGTCACTTGGTCGCTGCCCTACGAATGGATCTTCTATTTCTCGCTGCCCGCACTGGCCGTGCTGGTTCGCGCTCGCACGTCGGTGGTGGCACTGCTGATCGGCGCGGCATCTGTCGGGTGGATCGTCTCGTCGATTCCGCACCACGGGATCATCTATCCGATGTTTGCGATCGGCATCGTTGCCGCCGTGCTGGAACGCAGCGCCGCGCTGCGCCGTCGGCTGACCGGCCGCTGGGCCGCCGTGGTCGCGTTGGTCTGCGTGGGCGCGGCGATGGGGCTGTCTCCTGCCACCAGCTACGCCATCGACCCGCTGTTGCTGATCGGCGTTGCTTTTCTCGTCGTCGCCTGCGGCAACAGCTTCGGTGGCCTGTTGCTGACGCGGGCCTGCCAGACGTTGGGTGCCGGCACCTACGGCATGTACCTGCTGCACGGCCCGATCCTCTTCGTCGGGCTGCACGCCGCGGCTTTGGTGCTGGGCCCTCGCCTGGAAGTCCCCTGGATTTTCTGGGGCTTGATTTTTCTGCTCACACCGTGCGCCGTGCTGGCGAGCTTGGCCTGCTACCGGTGGATCGAAGCGCCCGCGCTGCGGCAACTGGATGCGGTGACGCGATTCATCGCGCGTTGGGGCGACCGGCTCACCGGGCCTCACCGCTCGGCCTGACCGACGGGAATCGAGGGGTCACGGACTGCCGGCCCAGGCGCCCTTGCGGTCGTCTGCGGCCACTGCGATGCCAGTCGGACCGGTCGGCGCCATCGTCGGCAAGGGCCACGGCAGCAGCAGGGCCAGGCTGTTCGGTCGCTGCAGTCCGCCGATGCCGGTCTCGGGAAACTCGCGATCGGCGGGCAGGTGGCGAGTGCCGAAGAGCCGGTCCCAAAACGGGAAGTACAGCGCAAAGTTCTTTTGGTGGTGGCGAGACTCCACGGAATGGTGGATGCGGTGGTACCACGGCGTGACGACCCAGCGCGACAAGCCACCCAGTCGCCACGGCATGTCCCAGTGCATCACCAGACCCAGCAATCCGGTGGCCGCGCCCATCCAGAACGGGATGTGGCCGGGCCCGCCGTAGAGCACCGCCATCGGCGCGGCAATCAGGAAATAGCGGGTCGATTCTTCGAGCCAGTGGTGCCGGATGGCGGTCGACATCGACACGTTCACGTCCGCGTGGTGCAGCGTGTGATAGCGCCACATCACGCTGAAGGCGTGCTGGGACCGGTGGAACCAATAGTAGAAAAAATCCATGCAAAAAAGATACAGCACGAAGAATGCGAGCGAGCTCAGCGAGAAGCCGTCAGCCACCTCGAAGCCACTCACATTTCTGGGAAGCCGGGGTTCCACCCAGACGGTCAACGGATACAGAAGCGCCAGCGCCAGCGTCAGGTACAGCGGCATGTAAAGCGCGTTGAACGCCAGCGTGCGCCAGTGGAGTCGGCGCCCCGGCACGCACAGCTCGAATACCAAGATCACGATCATCAGAAAGGACGCCAGGCGAATCGCGCCCCAGGCACCGGCCCAGAACGGATGCAGGTAGGCCAGAGCGCGTGCGTCCAGCTCCCCCAACATGCCTGTGTCCATGATCCGCGTCTCCTCTGGCAACCGAGCGGGCGCAGTCTAGCCCGCACGGCGCGGCAGGCGCATATCGTGCAATGCCGATGCGACCAGCCAGCCGCTGGCACCGGCTTCGCTGGCGCGATCGAGGTCGCAAGCGTTGCGGATGCCACCAGCGCCAAACAACTGCGTCGCCGAATTGAGGCGGCCCAGCGCGGCCAGGGTGTCGAGGTCCGGTCCCGTGTCGGCGCCGACCTGCTCCAGCGTCATCGCGATCACGCGGGTCGGCCACAGGCTCGGCTGCGACCAGCAACCGGCGGCATCGAGTGGCACGCCGGCTCGGCGATCGAGCGACAGAACCCGATCGTCGCGCGGCGCGGCGGCGGATGCAGCCACGGAACTGAACGCCTGCTCGAACGCTGACCGCGAACGCAGCGACTCGCTCGCCAGCACCGGCACCAGCCGACCCCCCCGCGTGTCGATGCCGCTCAGCAAGGCCTCGGCAGCGGGTGCATCGGCAAAGCCAGCATCGATCCACCAGTCGGTCTGCGGCAACGCGGCCAGCAAGGCGCGCAACAAGGCAAGCTGCGGCCGGCCGCCGGTCAGCGCATCGAGGTCGGCGATGTACAACACGTTTGCATCGCAGTGGTCGCGCAGCACGCGCGCCACGGTAATAGGATCGCTGCTGGCGCACAGCTTTGATTCGATCGGCCGGTAGCGGCCCCGCTCGCCGCGACGGGCGCGCACCACCTGGCCGTGCATCAGGTCGATCACCGGAATCAGCTGCATGGCGTGTCGACTGGCCGCATGAATTACCCACCAAAAATGACGACGCTGCGCGTGTTCCTGTTCGAGTATCTCAGTGCCAGTGCGTGCGATCGCAGCGATGGCCCGGCTGCCGAACTGCGCGCCGAAGGCCTGGCGATGCGCGACGCGCTGCGGGCCGATCTGGCCGCCGCGCCCGACGTGACGCTCAGCGTCGCCAGTGGCCGCCCCGACGCTGTGTCCGCCGCCGCCGACGCAGCGCGCACGCAGCAGGTCTGCGCCCTTCCCGGCGAAGCGCTGTCCGAGTTCGTCGCACGGCAAGCGCGGCGGCATGACCTCGTGTGGGTGATCGCACCCGAGACCGGCGGGCTGCTCGCGAAGCTGCACGCGGCGGTGGCATCGCAGCGCTGGATCGGCTGCGATGGCGAGTCGATCCGCCTGGCGGCCAGCAAGCAAGCGACGCTGCTGCGCTTGCAAGAAAACGGCATCACGACCCCGCTCGACTTCGTGGCCGACACGAGCGTGCGGCATTGGGTCGTGAAGCCCGACGACGGCGCTGGCAGCCTGCACACGCGGCGGTTCAGCAACCGGGTTGCGGCGCAGGCCGACTGGCGACAACGCGAACAGTGCGGCGAGCGCGCATCGCTCGAACCGTGGGTCGATGGCGACGCGATGAGTTTGTCGCTGCTGGTGCGCAGTGACGGCATCGAATTGCTCGCGGTCAACCGGCAACGGCTGACCGTCGATGCAGACGGCGCGGTGTCGCTGATCGGTGTCGATATCGCGTTGGACAGGGCGGCGGTGGGCCATGCCGTGGACAGCATCGATCGGGCGCAGCGTCTGGCACTCGAACGGACCGCCCGCACCGTCTGCGCCGCGATGCCGGGCTTCGGCGGTTTTGTCGGCATCGATCTGGTGTGGCACACCGCGCGCGGGCCGGTGGTCATCGAAGTGAACCCGCGCGTCACCAGCGCCTATGTCGGCATGTCGGCCGCGCTGGGGCGCAACCTGGCGGCTGACATCATCGCGGCGCACGGCTCGACCCAGCGTGCAGGGGGTGTCCGCGATGCAGACGCCGATGCAGTCACCGATGTCACGCACTGAGCCGCTGCTCGTCGGCTGGGACGTCGGCGGCGCGCACCTCAAGGCCTGCGTCACGCGCGGCGGCGAAGTCGTCGACGTGGCGCAATGGGCCTGCCCGTTGTGGCAGGGGTTGGATCGGCTCGACATAGCGCTGCGTCTGGCGCAGACGCGCTGGCCCGAGCTGCTCGGCGATGCGATCCACGCGGTCACGATGAGCGGCGAGATGGTCGATGCGTTCACCCACCGCGAAGACGGCGTGCAGCGCATCGTGGATGGGCTGGGGCAGACGCTGCACGGCCCGCTGCACCTCTATGCGGGCGACCTGGGCTGGATCGCGCCGGTCGACGCCGCACGGCACTGGGTCTACATCGCGTCGGCCAACTGGCTGGCCACCGCGCAGCACGCGGCCATGGTGATCGACGACGGCGTGCTGATCGACATCGGGAGCACGACCACCGATGTGATCGCGTTCGCTGCGGGCCGGGTGCTCACCACCCGCCGCAGCGACCACGAGCGGCTGGCCTGCGGCGAGCTGGTCTACCAAGGCGTCGTGCGCACACCGCTGTGCGCGCTGGCAAGGCGCATCGCATTTCGCGGCCAGTCGATCAACGTGATGAACGAGTGGTTCGCCACCACGGCCGACGTGTACCGGCTGACCGGCGAACTCGACGAGGCGTACGACGCGCAACCGAGCGCAGACGGCCAGCCAAAAGACCGCGCGGCCACGCAGCAGCGGCTGGCGCGGATGATCGGGCTCGATGCGCGTGAGGCGTCGGATGAGGAGTGGCTGGCCTTCGCGCAGCAGTGGCGTGGTATGCAGGTCAATGAAATTGCCGCACAGTTGGCGCGTGTCTTTGACTCTTGCTCCCTCTCCCCAGGGGGGCGAGGGAGCCCTCATTCCCCACGCGCGCCCGTCATCGTCACCGCCGGTTGCGGCGCATTCCTCGTCACCGATATCGCAGCGCGTGTCCCCGCGCTGGCAGGATGCCCCATTCGAAACTACGGCAGCGACGTGGCGCGCATCGCCGACGCCGCCACGGCCACCTGGGCGCAGGTCTGCGCGCCGAGTGTCGCCGTGGCGAGCCTGCTGGCCAGGGAGCTGCGCTGATGTGGGTCGTCAAGCTCGGCGGCAGCTTGTGCGCCCAAGGCGAGCCCACGGCGCAGCCAGCACGAGCATCAGGAGCAGCGCGGGCAGAACGAGAAACACAAATAGCGCCGCTGCGCGACTGGCTGGCGATGCTGGCCGACGCCGGTGCCAGTCGCGTCGTGATCGTCCCCGGCGGCGGCCGGTTTGCCGACGCGGTGCGGCAAGCGCAAACGCAATGGCGCTTCGACGACCTGGCCGCGCACAACATGGCCCTGCTGGCGATGGCACAGACCGCGCATCTGTTTTGCGCCCTGAACCCCGCACTGCAACGCTGCGATGAAGAAGCGCGTCTCGCCGACGTGCTGCAGCGCGGCCGCACCGCCGTCTGGTCGCCCATCGACTTGCAGCGAGATCGCCAGGGTGCCGACACAGGCTGGGACACCAGCTCCGACAGCATCGCACTCGGCCTGGCGCTGCGCCTGCGTGCAACGCGCCTGATCGTCGTCAAGTCGTGCACGGTCGATGCGTCGGCCACGCTGGCGCAATTGAGCGCTGCCGGCATCGTCGATCGACGCTTCGCTGCGCTGGCCGCCGCGGCGGATGCGGCGACTTTGCGGATCGACATCGTGCAGTACGCGCAGTGCGACGAGCTTCTAGCCGTGCTGCAGGCCGAGCGCAGCGGCGGTCACTGACGCGCGCGCAAACGCGCGGCCTCCACCGCGCGACTCCAGCCGGAGCAATAGCCGTTTCTCCAGCGCGGCAGCGGCTCGGTCCAGCGTTGTCAGAGAAGGCCAATGCGCAGGGTCTTTAAGACGCTTGGCAGCCGGCCAAGAAGAAGCAAATTCTTTCGGGAGACCCATGTTGACATTGGGATTGCCAAAACAACGTGAGGAAGTTAGGCTTTTTGTTCGAATTCAGTTGCTTAAGCGCGCATTGAAAGTTCCGGGGCGATCGAAAACGTAACTGCGGAGCATCTTCGATACCTGCAGATAGATGCCAGCCACTTGCTTTGGCCATAGGGCATCCCGCAACTTTGCCTGCGGGTTTACCTCAACAAAAAGACACGCATCTTTTCACTTTGACATCGGCGGCATAGAAAGAAGGCATTGCAATGGTTTTTGTGCTACCCACACCATCAAAGGAGTGACCATGATTGAGACCAATACACGAGCTGGAGCCGATCGTACTGACGCTGAAAGAGAAGTAAAACCTGATGGTGCAGCCATCAAGGCTTGTGGCTTCGCTTTTGAACTCAACGTCAAAGGCGATGTCCACATCCACAATCACTGTGCAGGCGAGCCCGCACGAAACCCGATCGTCAAAGGCCCCGAATCCTGCTGTACGCCTATTGGAACCGGCAATACCTGCTTGCCACCAATCGCTGGCCGAAAACACAAAGCCAGCCCGGCGCAAAAATTTGCCAACCTCGCCGCTAGCAACCAGGTGCCCAGTGTGTTGGCTGCCGGTACGATGCATCTGGTGACGCGGTTTCTGGCTGACGTCAGCCCGGCCAATCCGCTGGAACAAGCCGCCTTTGCACGCCTCGCGAAAGCACCGCAAGCGTTGCGGCAAATGCTGGCCTGTGCGGCTGCGCAGGTCGACGGCCTGGGCGACACACTGCGCAGCAATTTGTTCGACACGCGCATTTTGGGCTTAGGTACCGACGAGGCGCTGGATCCGATTCAGCTGAATAACCTGTTTGGTGCCGAAATCGTGCAGCGCGCGGGTATCGCCGCCTTCGGCGATGCGAATGTCGACGAAAGGCCGGGCAAGGTTCGAGTGTATGAGCCAGTGGGCGAAGATTTCTTCTCTCAGGTACGCATTTGCAGCATCAATGGTTTGCGCACCGGCAACTTCATTCCCCCGGTCTCGCCCGGTGCTTACCGCCCGGAGGAGATCGCGAAAGACTGCGTCATCACGTTGGTCAATAACGAACCGAAAGTCACCTGTCAGGTACGCACTGGCAATTGTTTGGGAGGCACCAGCACGGGCAGCGAATGCCTCACGGTCCCCAGCGTCGTGGCTGGCGACGGTGTTTTGCTGCAAGGCGTCAACTTTTTCAGCGTGAACGCAAAGGTCTTGTTGAATGCGCTTGCGCCAGCCTCGGGGTCGTTTGAACTGGATTGCCACGTTGTGGGCGATTTGGACACGCCGGTCAACGAGACTGTGGGCGGGCAGACGCGCCTCATCAACGATTGCCGCGTGCGCGACCGCATCAGCGTTACCTTGCCCGCCGACCTGCCGCCAGCGCTCTACTACATCAGCATATCCATGCCCAACATCACGGGCATCGCAGCGCTGGGCGTTAATCTAATTTCGAACTCCGAGGTCATCGAGGTCTTACCCGCAGTCACCGCGCGCTTCCAGATCACGGCAGAAAAACTGCATTGCCGCGGCGAAACCTCGCCCGCCTCGTTCGGCTCGGATGAAGTTGGCTTGCGTTTTCTCGCCATGGTTTTAAACGCGGATCTTTCCACCGGTTCGCTGATAGAGGTTCCAATTCGTTTTGGCGACGTGGATTCGGGCGATAACCGTGATATCGATCGAATTATCTTCAACCAAACCGCACCGATGGCTGGCGTGGCAATGATGGTGATCGGACATGAGGTCGATGGCGAAGATGCCTACAACAACATGGTCACGTCGGTCACAGATATTTTTGTCGATCTAGTCAAGGAACAGGTCAAGTTCATCGCTGGCGGGCTCTCAGCGGCGGGCATTACTGCCGCAGCACTCAAAGCGCTGAGTACGATACAAATCGTGGTGCTGGCAATTGCAGTTGCCGTGACCCTTGCGATTGATCTCATCATCGCAGCTTGGGCACCGGCCGACTTGATCATCGAAGACCCAACTGGTTACTCACTGGCGCAATTGGCGCAGCTCACCAGTCCTAATTTTGACGTGCCCCCAAGCTTGCACTTCACCACTGGCGGGGGCATTGTGGTGGATTCCACGCCAATTAAAAAGTTGGCTACCCAATACCAAGAAAAGCGCAATTACTACAGTGAAAACGAGTCTAGCGCTTACGAAATCTTCTACCGCATTAACCGCGTTTCTTGAAGTGGTAGAGCTCAAAGCCTGATGGTGGCGCTGCGGTTAAGCGTATTAACGGCGCAAGGATAACGGCGAGCAAGATGTGCGCGAGATCATTAACGTACAAGGGCAACGCTGAACAAGTCCCCGCCATGCGCGTTCGAGTCCAAAACGGAGTGAGTTGTGCG
>JANMTL010000116.1:0-6163 GCA_031390425.1 Rhizobacter sp. | reverse complement strand
CCCATCCCGAACAGGACAGTGAAACGCCTCAGCGCCGATGATAGTGCGGGTTCCCGTGTGAAAGTAGGACATCGTCAGGCTACTACCCCAGAAACCCCCCTCACCTTACATGGTGGCGGGGGTTTCTTCTTTGGGGGATTAATAGGTGTGTTGGGAAGTACGTTTAAAAAGTACTTCGGGGCGGTACCCCGGACCGGGACTCTGGGCAGTTGTCTCCGCCCAGGTCCGCTCAGCTGATGGATCTATTTGCCATGCTCTGACTCGCAGCCGGCTGCGTCTGGGTTGGGTTGTCGGCAGGGCTGCATCCCCGCGGGTCGTCTGAGTGCCGGCCTGGATCTCAATCCTCCCGCACACTCAGACGAAACGGGACGTCACCCTCAGCGCGTTCTCTCGGCGGTTGCAGCAGCAAGGCCATCATCTCGGGGCTGAACGCCAGATGGAACCGGCCGTTGCGCATCGGTCCCAGTCGCACGAAATCACTTTCCTCATCGTGATCGCGCCGAATGATCACCGTGATCACCTTCTCGGACGTGCTGATGAACACTTGGAAGCGAAACCGCCGCGCATTCAATTCGGCTTTGATCTGGCCCACCCACGTCGCGTCCGCTGGCTGGCGAAACGGGTTCGATGCGGTCGGCGCAAACAATCGGGTGTCGTCGCTGATCGAGGTGTGGGCGATGAGCGCGTTGTCGCGTACCAGCGCACTGACATGGTTGCTGGCCGCGAAAGCCCTTTCGTACAGCACCACGAGGGTGTCGTCTTGCCAACTGACCCCACCTAGCTCGGTGCGCAGGCCCACGATCAGGCCCTCGGTGTTCAAGTCGATCGCCATGTCACGAACGCCCCGCGCCTGCACGATCGCGCCGATGATCGGCAGCACCAGATCGGGCGCCAATTCGCCGCTGGCCATTACCGACAGCAAGTCGGGCGTCAGCGCCGCGTGATACGGCGTCGGGCTGCCGATCTGATGGAAGTCGCAGGCACGGGTGTCGAGGCCCTCTGCGGTCGTCCAGTGCAGCAGCTCGGGCGCGCCGCCGGGGCTGGATGAAGCCAGCAACAGCGCCACGAACCGGTCGGCGCTGAACGGACCGAGGCTTTTTTGCATCTGCAAGAGCAGATCGGCGTGGCTGGCCGCCGCGGCGTGGTGGTCGCGCAGATAGTCCAGCAACCTCAAGGCCAGCGCGACATCGCCGGTGTAAGCCACGGCGGTGCCGGATGCGATCGGTATCAGCTTCAGCGCCGAGGCTTCGACGCGGTCCTCGTCGACATCGGTGAGCATTTCGCCCAGGCTCGGCGTCTGCCGCCGCGCCGCCAGCAACGGCCTGGCGGCCACGGTGTCGGCCCACAGGTAGACCGAGTCTTTGTACTTCCAGCCGGCGCAATAAGTCATGGGAGATTCTCTTCAAAACGAAAGGGTGAATGAGACGGGCACGCCCCGCCGGCCTGCAGTTTCTACGCCCAAGCCAGCAGCGTCCTTGCGATCTTGAAGCCAACAAAGCAGCAGGCCAGCGATCCCAGCAGATGCGCCGCACTGTGCACCAGCGCCCAGCCTATGTCGCCACGCTGCAGCAGTGTCAGTGACTCGCCGGTAAAGGCCGAAAACGTGGTCAGCCCGCCGAGAAAGCCAGTCACCAGCAGCAGCCGCAACATCTCGTTCGGCGTGCGCGCAAACCCCGCCAGAGCGACGCCGATCAGCAAGCCGCCGATGCAGTTGACGAGCAGCGTGCCGATCGGAAACCCGGCCCAGCGTGCGTTCAACCACCCCTGTACCGCCCAACGCAGCACGCCGCCAACGGCAGAGCCGAGGGCCACAGCGAGGAGGTGGGGCCAGGGAAGGGCTGCGGTCATGCCGCAGAACCGGTCGCGGCACCGGCGTCGGGCAATTGCCACCGCGCCATCGCCGCGTCATCGCTGACCCGTGCATCGACCCAGCGCGCGCCGTCTGGCGTGGTTTCCTTTTTCCAGAACGGAGCCTGGGTCTTCAGGTAGTCCATCAGGAATTCGCAGGCCTCGAAGGCGCTGCCGCGGTGTGAGGAGGTGACGGCGACCAACACGATCTGGTCGGCGGGGTGCAACAGGCCGACACGGTGGATGACGCGCACTCCGCGAATGTCGAAGCGCCGACGAGCGGCAACGATCATCACTTCGATCGACCTCTCGGTCATGCCCGGATAGTGTTCGAGCTCCATCGCGCTGATCCCGGCGCCGTCGTTGCGGTCGCGTACACAGCCGACGAAGGTCGCAACCGCGCCGACGCCGGGATCGGCGGCGCGCAGGGAGGCGACCTCGGCGCTGATATCGAAATCGGCGGTTTGGATGCTGACGGTCATGTCGTATCCCGATTCAACCGCCGGTCACCGGCGGGAAAAACGCGACTTCAGCGTCGTTGCCGACCACCGCCGAATCGTCGCACAGCGACTGGTTCAGCGCGCTGCGCAAGGCGTGATCTCGCGACAGGGCGGTGGCGTGGGCGGCGCTGGAGGCGATCAGCCGGTTGCGCACGTCTCCCACCGTGGACTGGGCGGGCACCTCGATCGATTCGCCGGCCCCGAGCACCTCGCGGATCGAGGCGAAATAGCGCATGCGGACCTTCACGACAGCAGCTCCGAGAACGGCATGTAGTTCACCGCGTCGCCGACGCGGATGGCCTGCCCCGACGGGTTGTCGACGACACCGTCGCCCCACACGGCCGATGTCAGCACGCCCGAGCTCTGGTTCGGATACAGGTCGAGGCCACCCGCAGCATTGCGTCGCACGCGCAAAAACTCGCGGCGCTTGTCGGGTTTGGGCCAGTCGAAATCGGCGCGCAGCGGCAGGCAGCGCAGCTGCCCATCGAGGGCGCCTTGCAGATGCAGCAGCACCGGGCGCACCACCAGCAAGAAGGTGATGAAGCTCGACACCGGGTTGCCGGGCAGGCCGATGAAGTACGCAGGGCCCTGCGACGACTCCACGTTGCGCCGCACTTCACCGAACGCCAGCGGCTTGCCCGGCTTGATCGCCATCTGCCACAGATCGACGCGACCTTCGGCTTCGACGGCGGGCTTGATGTGGTCTTCTTCGCCGACCGACACGCCGCCGCTGGTGACAATCAAATCGTGCTCCAGCGCTGCGCGACGCAAGGCGTCGCGGGTGGCGTCGAGCCGGTCAGGCACGGTGCCGAGATCGGTGCACTCGCAGCCCAGCGCCTGAATCAACGCGCGCAGCGTGTAGCGGTTCGAGTTGTAGATCGCGCCGGGCTTCATTTGGTCGGGCGCCACGTCGCCTGGCATGACCAGCTCGTCGCCGGTCGAAAACAGCGCTACGCGCGGTCGGCGCGATACGGACAACGTTGCCGCGCCGACCGACGCCGCCAGCCCCAGCGCCTGCGGCGTCAGGCGCGTGCCTTGGTGCAGCACGACCGAGCCGGTGCGTACATCTTCACCGCGTCGGCGTATCCACTGGCCCGGCTGCGGAACGCTGTCGATGCGAACCCTGCCCGCGTCGGTGGCGACACACTGCTCCTGCATCACCACCGCGTCGGCACCGGCCGGTACCTGCCCGCCGGTGAAGATGCGTGCGGCCGTGCCGGCCAGAAGGGGACTGCCGGTCACACCGGCCGGAATCCGCTGACTCACCGGCAGCGTGGTGCCGACTGCGGGTACATCGGCGCAGCGCATCGCGTAGCCATCCATCGAAGTGTTGTCGGCTGGTGGCACGTCGACCACCGAGCGCACGTCGGCAGCGAGCACGCGGCCGAGCGCGTCGAAGGTCGATACCTGCTGAGCCTGAGCCGCGTCGAATGGACGCACCGCCTGCATCAGTCTTGCCAGTGCGTCGTCGAGGCTCAACATCGGCGGGCGCGCTGGCGGCGCATCGGCGGTGGCCGCATCAGCGAGCGGCGGCGTCGGGGTGGGGAGCGTGGTACGCATATCGGGCGGGATCGGACACCAGGAAGTTTGCCACCGCAGCCGCATCGTTGAGGTCGAGCACGGGCAGCCCTGTTGCGACCGGCAGCGGCGTGCTGTCGGTGCACACGGCGATGATGAAGGGATCGTGCGGATACTGCACCGGCTTGCCGGTCGACGCGCGCCAGACCTCGATCTTGGGCAACTCAGCGCGCTTGAAGCCTTCGACCAGCACCCAGTCGCAGCCACTCAACTCGGCGATCAAATCGTGCACCGTGGGCGCGGTCACCGTGTCGTACTCGCGGATCTTGGCAAGCCGGCGGTTCGACGCGACGACGACCTCGAAAGCCCCGGCCTGGCGGTGCCGCCAAGAGTCCTTGCCTTCGTGATCGATGTCGAAATCGTGGTGCGCGTGCTTGACGACCGACACCCGCAGGCCCCGCTCACGCAACGCCGCGATCACCTGCTCGACCAGCGTCGTCTTGCCCGAGCCAGAGAAGCCGCTGAAACCGACGACGTTCATGCGGTTTTTGCGAAGGGTGCGCGGGTCGTCACACGTTCGCGCTGAGAAAGGTTTTCACCGCTTGCGTGTCGGCCGGCATCACCACGAAACGCTTGGGCAGGTCTTCGATGCCGCGCATCGCCACCGGCCGGTCGGGCTGTATGCCGAGTGCTTCGACGATGGTCTCGGCGAACTTGGCGGGCAATGCAGTCTCAAGCACCAACATCGGCACGCCCCACTCGAGGTGCTCGCGGCCGACTTTCAAACCGTCGGCGGTGTGGGTGTCGATCACCACGCCGAAACGCTTGTAGGTGTCGCGGATCGTGGCCAACCGGTCGGCGTGGGTGCTGGTGCCCGAGACGAAGCCGAAGCTCGCGGTGCGCGCGAACTCGTCGTCGCTGACAGTGAACGCGCCGTGCTGCTCGACCTCGGTCTTGAACAAGGCCTGGGCGCGTGCGCCGTCGCGGCCCAGCAGGTCGAACACGAAACGCTCGAAGTTCGACGCCTTCGAGATGTCCATCGACGGGCTGGAGGTTTCGTGCGTCTCGGCGCTGCCGCGCACGCGGTAGGTGCCGGTACGAAAGAACTCGTCGAGCACGTTGTTCTCATTCGTCGCCAGCACCAGATGGCGAATCGGCAGGCCCATCATCCGCGCGACATGGCCAGCGCAGATGTTGCCGAAGTTGCCCGACGGCACCGCAAAGTTGACCTGCTGCTGGTTTGTTCGTGTCGCTTGAAAGTACCCGGCGAAGTAGTACACGACCTGCGCCAGCAGCCGCGCCCAGTTGATCGAGTTGACCGTGCCGATGCGGTGTCGGCGTTTGAAGTCGAGATCGTTCGACACCGCCTTGACGATGTCCTGGCAGTCGTCGAACACGCCGTCGATCGCGATGTTGTGGATGTTGGCATCTTGCAGGCTGAACATCTGCGCCTGCTGAAACGGGCTCATGCGGCCTTGCGGGCTGAGCATGAAGACGTTGATGCCCTGCTTGCCGCGCATCGCGTACTCGGCCGCACTGCCGGTGTCGCCCGAGGTCGCGCCGAGGATGTTCAGCGTCTGCCCACGGCGCGCCAGTTCGTACTCGAACAGGTTGCCGAGCAACTGCATCGCCACATGCTTGAAGGCCAGCGTCGGGCCGTTGGACAGTGCTTGCAGGTAGACGTCCGTGCCTTCGGGCGAATTGGCAGCACGATCGAGTGGCTTCAGCGGAGTGATCTCAGGCGTGCCGTACACCTGCGCGGTGTAGGTGCGTGCGGTCAACTCACGCAGATCGGCGGGCGGGATGTCGTCGATGTACAGCGACAGGATCTCGAACGCGAGGTCGGCGTACTTCAGGCAGCGCCAACGGGCGAGCGTCGCGTCGTCGATCTGCGGATACGACTCGGGCAGGTACAGGCCACCATCGGGCGCCAGGCCTTCGAGCAGGATGTCGGAAAAGCCGCGCCGCTCAGGGCTGCCGCGGGTGCTGAGGTACTTCAAGCCAACTCTTCCTTGCGAATGCGCACGATCGGCGCCAGCACGGTGGGCAGCGACTGCATCTGCGCGATCGCGCGATTCATCTCGCGCTCGACGGTGTCGTGGGTCAGGATGATCACGTCGGTGTGGGCGGTGGCGTTCGTGTCAGCCGTGCCGCCATCGTTCGGACGCTGCAACAGCGCGTCGATCGAGATGGCGTGCTCGGCCAGGATGCCGGCGATGCGGGCCATCACGCCGGCTTCGTCGCTGACCTGCAAGCGCAGGTAGTAGGCGGTGACGGTGGCGTCCATCGGCAGGATC
>JANMTL010000114.1:0-9566 GCA_031390425.1 Rhizobacter sp. | reverse complement strand
GAGGAGCGTTGCAAGGCACGTCCAGTGTCCCAGGCTCGGAGTTCATCATTGCAACTGCGCTCACCCGCACGATGGTTCTTCGTGGGTGAGTGGTCCGTCTACATCTCCTCTCGCTGAAGCCGTGCGGGTTCCTCATTCATCGGAGCCCGATATGAACGCTGTTCTCAAACCCGCCCAAGGCAAGACATCCCCCGCCGTCGATCACGCGATCGCCGATGCGTCGCTGGCCGATTTCGGTCGCAAGGAAATCAAGATCGCCGAGACCGAGATGCCCGGTCTGATGGCGATCCGCGAAGAGTTCACCAAGACGCAGCCGCTGAAGGGCGCGCGCATCACCGGCAGCATCCACATGACGATCCAGACCGCCGTGCTGGTGGAAACGCTGGAAGCACTCGGCGCCAGCGTGCGCTGGGCCTCGTGCAACATCTATTCGACGCAAGACCACGCGGCTGCCGCGCTGGTGGCGCAAGGCACGCCGGTGTTCGCCTACAAGGGCGAAACGCTCGCCGACTACTGGGACTACACGCACCGCATCTTCGAGTTTGCCGCCAAGGGAACCGAAGGCGAAGGCCCGAACATGATCCTCGACGACGGCGGCGACGCGACGCTGCTGATGCACTTGGGCAAACGCGCCGAGACCGATGCCTCGGTGCTCAGCAACCCGAGCAGCGAAGAAGAAACCTGCCTGTACGCCGCCATCAAGGCCAAGCTGGCGGTAGACGACACCTGGTACAGCCGCAAGGGAGCCCAGATCATCGGTGTGACCGAAGAAACCACCACGGGCGTGCATCGGTTGAAAGAAATGAGCGCGGCCGGCACGCTGATGTTCCGCGCGATCAACGTCAACGACAGCGTCACCTAAGCAAGTTCGACAACCTGTACGGCTGCCGCGAATCGCTGGTCGATTCGATCAAGCGCGCCACCGACGTGATGATCGCAGGCAAGGTCGCAGTGGTCGCCGGCTACGGCGACGTGGGCAAGGGTTCGGCGCAGGCGCTGCGTGCATTGAGCGCACAAGTGTGGGTGACCGAGATCGACCCGATCAACGCGCTGCAGGCCGCGATGGAGGGCTACAAGGTCGTGACGATGGACTACGCCGCCGACAAGGCCGACATCTTCGTGTCCGCCACCGGCAACAAGCGCGTGATCACCCATGCGCACATGCTGGCGATGAAGGACGAAGCCATCGTCTGCAACATCGGCCACTTCGACAACGAGATCGACATCGCGTCGATCGAGAAGTACGAATGGGACGAGATCAAGCCGCAGGTCGATCACGTCAAGTTCCCTTCTATCGACGGCAAAGAAGGCAAGAAGATCATCCTGCTGGCCAAGGGTCGCCTCGTGAACCTGGGCTGTGCCACCGGCCACCCGAGCTTCGTGATGTCGGCCAGCTTCGCCAACCAGACGATCGCGCAGATCGAGCTGTTCACGAAAAGCGAGCAGTACGAGAACGGCCAGGTCTACGTGCTGCCGAAGCACCTGGATGAAAAGGTCGCACGCCTGCACCTGAAGAAGGTCGGCGCGATGCTGACCGAGCTGTCGACCGAGCAGGCCGACTACATCGGCGTGTCGAAATCGGGCCCGTACAAGCCCGACACGTACAGGTATTGAGCCTCCAAGGGGCACCTCGCCTGCGGCCGGGAAACCGGTTCCGCGGCGAGTTCTTCGACCGATACCCCATGCGTGCTGACCAACTGCTTTTGCAACGTGGCCTCGTGCCCACGCGATCGGCCGCGCAACGGCTGATCGACGCGGGCGCCGTGCGCTGGTTCGGGCCGAAGGGCTGGGCGGTGCCGCGCAAGGCGGGCGAAGACCTGCCGGATGGCTGTTCGATCGAAGTGACCGACGACGCCGAACTGCGCTTCGTGTCGCGCGGCGGCCTGAAGCTGGAAGCGGCCGTGGCGCGCTGTGGCTTCACCGTCGAAGGCCTGCACTGCCTCGATGTCGGCCAGAGCACCGGTGGCTTCACCGATTTGCTGCTGCAACGCGGCGCGACCGATGTGGTCGGCATCGAGGTCGGGCACGGGCAGTTGCACGCCAAGCTGGCGGCGGACGCGCGCGTGCAATGTCACGAAGGCGTCAACGCCCGCGATGTCAGTGGCACCGCATTTGCCGGCGCGCATTCGGAAGGCTCATTCGACATCGTCACCGGCGACCTGTCGTTCATCTCGCTGACGCTCGTGTTGCCCTCGCTGCGGCGCTACCTGGCACCTCAAGCGCAACTGCTGATGCTGGTCAAGCCGCAGTTCGAGCTGCAGCCCGAGCACATCGGCAAGGGCGGCATCGTCAAGGACCGAGGCAGCTTCATCGAGGTCGAGACGCGCATCCGCGCGGCCTGCATAGCGCAGCAACTGACGGTGCGCGACTACTTTCAAAGCCCGATCACCGGCAGTGGCCACGGCGTCACGCCGGGCAACACCGAATTCTTCGTGTGGGCCCAGCCCACCGCATGACACGACCCCATCTATGAGCAAGACACTTCCGCTGAGCCTCGAATTCTTCCCACCGAAAACGTCTGAAGGTGTCGTCAAGCTGCAAGCCGTTCGGCAGCAGCTGTATGCGTTGAAGCCGGATTTTTGTTCGGTCACCTACGGCGCCGGTGGTGGCACGCAGGACGGCACCTTGTCGACGGTGCGGGCGATCCAATCCGAAGAAGTCGAAGCGGCACCGCACTTCTCGTGCATCGGCGCCAGCGCAGCAGGCGTGCGTGACCAACTGGCGCAGTTCAAGGCCGCAGGCCTGCGCCGCATCGTTGCGCTGCGCGGCGATCTGCCCAGCGGCTACGGCCGTGCGGGTGAATTCCGCTACGCCAGCGATCTGGTCGCCTTCATTCGGCAGGAAACCGGCGATCACTTTCACATCGAGGTCGCGGCCTATCCTGAGATGCATCCGCAAGCCGCTTCGCCGCAGGCGGATTTGCAGGCCTATGTCGCCAAGGTCAAAGCGGGTGCGAACGGTGCGATCACGCAGATGTTTTTCAACACCGATGCGTACTTCCGCTTTGTGGATGACGCCTACGCGTTGGGTGCCGACATCCCGGTCGTGCCCGGCATCATGCCGATCACGAACGCCAGCGGCATCATGCGGTTTGCCGACGGTTGCGGCACCGAAATCCCGCGCTGGATGCGGCTGCGGCTGGCGGCGTTCGGCGACGACAGCGAGTCGATCCGCGCCTTCGGCCTCGATGTCATCACCGACCTGTGCGACCAGTTGCGCACCGCCGGGGTGCCGGGCCTGCATTTCTACACGATGAACCAGTCGGCGGCGGTGCTCGAGATTTGCCGACGGTTGGAGGTGTAGCGAAAGCACGGCGGCCGCGACGGTGAGAATGGGATCGTCCCTGAAGGAATGCCGCATGCCGATCGTCCCGACCTACATCGCTCCGAGCTGCTTCGACGATCCCGCCGCCGCGCTGGCGCAGGTGCGCGTTATCTACGACGGCAGCGTCGCGCATCTGCGTGAATCGCTGCAGCGCTTCGTCGGCGGTGAGGCGCTGTCGGCCCGCGTGCGCGCCTGCTACCCGTTCGTGCGGGTGCACACCGACACCGTCGCACGCGCCGACTCGCGGCTGAGCTACGGCTTCGTCGCCGGCCCGGGTACCTTCGAGACCACGCTGACACGGCCCGATCTGTTCGGTAACTACTACCTGCAGCAGTTCGATCTGCTGCTGCGCAACCACCGGGTGGCACTCGAGATAGGTACCAGCGCGCAGCCGATTCCGGCGCACTTTTCGCTGGCCGAGCACGAGCACCTCGAAGGCACGCTGGCCCCCGCACGGCGGCTGCTGATGCGCGATTTGTTCGACCTGCCCGATCTGGGTGCGATGGACGACGGCATCGCCAACGGCACCTACGAGCCCGAGCCCGGCAAAGACGGAAAGGTCCGGCAGCCACTGGCGCTGTTCACCGCCGCGCGCGTCGATTACTCGTTGCACCGGCTGCGCCACTACACCGGCACCGCGCCCGAGCACTTCCAGAATTTCGTGCTGTTCACCAACTACCAGTTCTACATCGACGAGTTCGTGCGGCTGGGCCATGCGGCGATGAGCGACGCGGCCAGCGAATACAGCGCGTTCGTCGAGCCCGGCGGCGTGACCACGCGGCGTGTCGGTCTGCCGACTCAAGCAGGCGACGACCTCGGCAGCCCGCCGCCGCGCCTGCCGCAGATGCCCGCCTATCACCTGCTGCGGGAAGACCGCGCCGGGATCACGATGGTCAACATCGGCGTCGGCCCGTCGAACGCGAAGACCATCACCGACCACATCGCGGTGCTGCGACCCCATGTATGGATCATGCTCGGCCACTGCGCCGGGCTGCGCACCACCCAGCAGCTCGGCGACTACGTACTGGCCCACGGCTACGTGCGCGAAGACCACGTGCTCGACGAAGACCTGCCGCTGTGGGTGCCGATCCCGCCGCTGGCCGAAGTGCAGGTCGCGCTCGAAGCGGCGGTCGCCGAGGTGACGCAACTGCAGGGCTACGAACTCAAACGCATCATGCGCACCGGCACCGTGGCGAGCACCGACAACCGCAACTGGGAGCTGCTGCCGTCGAGGCATGTGTCGACCACGCCGGAGCGGCGCTTCAGCCAGAGCCGCGCCATCGCGCTCGACATGGAAAGCGCCACCATCGCCGCCAACGGCTTCCGCTTCCGCGTGCCCTACGGCACCTTGCTGTGCGTCAGCGACAAGCCGCTGCACGGTGAGATCAAGCTGCCGGGCATGGCGAACCAGTTCTACCGCGAGCGCGTCGATCAGCACCTGCGCATCGGCATTCGCGCGCTCGAGTTGCTGCGCGCGCAGGGCTTCGATCAGTTGCACAGCCGCAAGCTGCGCAGCTTCGCCGAGGTGGCGTTTCAGTGACCGGTCCGGTGCGCTGATGAATGCGCAAGCGCCCACCGCATCGGCGATCGTGCTGCGTGAGGTCGGCAAGCGCTACGCGCGCGGCACGGTGGCCTTGCAGAACGTCTCGTTCGAGGTCGGTGCGCGCGAGTTCGTAGCGCTGCTCGGTCCCTCGGGCTGCGGCAAGAGCACGGTGCTGCGGCTGGTCGCCGGGCTCGACACGCCGAGCAGCGGACGCATCGAATCGCCTGCTTTGATGGGCGCCGAGACCCCCGACACCGCCTTCGTGTTTCAGGATCCGACCCTGATGCCGTGGGCCAGCGTGTTCGACAACGTCCGGCTGCCGCTGCGCCTGGCCGGTCGATCCAAAGCCGACGCCCTGCCGGACGTGTGTCGAGCGCTCGCTTCGGTCGGGCTGGCCGAGTTCGAAGCAGCCTTCCCGGCCGAGCTGTCCGGCGGCATGCGCATGCGCGCATCGATCGCCCGCGCGCTCATCACGCAGCCGCGCGTGCTGCTGATGGACGAGCCCTTCGCCGCGCTCGACGAGATCACCAGGCAGCGGCTCAACGCCGATCTGCTGGCGTGGTGGCAATCGACTTCGCTCGCGGTGCTGTTCGTCACGCACAGCGTGTTCGAGGCGGTGTTCCTGAGTCAGCGCGTGCTGGTGATGGGCGCGCGGCCCGGTCGGGTGGTGGCTGAAGTCGCAATCGATGAACCCGCCCCGCGCACCAGCGAATTTCGCACCTCGCAGCGCTACGCACAGGCCTGTCGCGAGGTAACGCAGGCGCTCGAAGCAGCGTCATCGCTGCACGAGGGGCTCAGCGCGTGAGCCTGTCCGGCCGACTGACGGTCGAACACCGGTGTGCGCAGCACCGGCAGGTGTTTCAGTGAGGCGCTGGCTGCCGCTGCTGAGCGTGCTGGGGTGGCTGCTGGCTTGGGAAGCGCTGGTGCGCATCGCGCAGATTCCGCACTACACGCTGCCCGCACCGAGTCTGGTGCTGCAAACGCTGGTTGAGAACTTCGCCTCGCTGGCCGTGAGCTGGTGGTTCACGCTGAAGATCACCTTCGGCGCGCTGGCGTTGGCCTGCCTCGGCGGCGCCTTGATCGCTGCGGTGTTCGCGCTGTCGGCGCCGCTCGAAGCCGTGCTGCTGCCGCTGGCGGTGGTGTTGCAGGTGACGCCGATCGTCGCGATCGCGCCGCTGATGCTGATCTACGTCGACAGCACGACGGCCGCGCTGCTGCTGTGCGCGTGGATCGTCGCGTTCTTCCCGATCCTGTCCAACACCGTGATGGGCCTGCGTGCCGCCGATCCGCGGCTGCGCGACCTGTTCCGGCTGTACCGCGCGACACCGCTGCAACGGTTGCGGCTGCTGCTGGTGCCGAGTGCGCTGCCGTACTTCGTGGCCGGGCTGAAGGTGTCGGGCGGGCTCAGCCTGATCGGCGCGGTGACGGCCGAGATGGTGGCCGGCGCGGCCGGTCGCGAAACCGGGTTGGCGTCACGCATCCTGGAGGCCAGCTTTCGCACCGAAACGCCGAAGATGTTCGCGGCGCTGCTGCTGCTGGTGCTGACCGGGCTGATGATCTATGCGGCGTCGAACGCGCTATCGCGCCGCTTGCTCGCGCGCTGGCACGCGTCCGAACAGCCTCCACAGACGCCCACATGATGAACTTCGTCGGCTGTGTTGCCCTCGGCACAACACAGCTTCTGATTGCATTCATGTTGCTGCCGATGGCCGCAGCGCAAGCCGAAGACAAGGTCCGCTTCGCCACCAACTGGAAGGCGCAGGCCGCGCACGGCGGCTTTTACAAGGCGATCGCCGACGGCACGTACAAGAAATTCGGACTGGACGTGACCCTGCTGCAAGGCGGGCCGCAGGTGAACAACCGACCGCTGCTGCCCGCGGGCCGCATCGACTTTCTGATGACCGGCAACCTGCTGCACAGCTTCGACAACGTGAAGAACGGCGTGCCGACGATCGTCGTTGCGGGCATGTTCCAGAAAGACCCGCAGGCGCTGATCGCCCACCCTGGACAAGGTCATGAATCCTTTGACGCGCTGAAGACCGCGCCCGTCGCGTTGATCGCGAAAGACGCGCAGTTCACTTGGTGGCAGTGGCTCAAGGTGACGCACGGTTTTCGCGACGAGGCGCTGAAACCCTACAACTACAACCTCGGGGCCTTCCTCGCCAATCCGAGGTCGATCCAGCAGGGGTATTCGGTGGCCGAACCGATCTACGTCGAGAAACAGGCCCGCTTCAAGCCGGTGGTGCACCTGCTGGCCGATCATGGCTTCAGCACCTATTCGACGGTGATCGAGACGCGGACCGAGACGGTCGCGAAGCGGCCTGACCTGGTCCAGCGCTTCGTCGACGCCTCGATCATCGGCTGGGTCCATTACCTGTACGGCAACCGCACGGTGGCAAATGCGTTGATGAAACGCGACAACCCCGAGATGAGCGATGCCGAGCTGGAGGCCTCGGTGGCCTTGATGAAGCTGCAGGGCATCGTCGATTCCGGCGAATCGCTGACGCAAGGCATCGGGGCGATGAACCCGGCGCGCATTCGGGATTTCTATGCGCAGATGCTGAACGCGGGCCTGTACAAACCGGGCGATGTCGATCTGAGCCGGGTCGCAACGACGCAGTTCGTCAACAAGAAGGTGGGGCTCGAGCTGAAGGCAAAGCTCGGTGGTCGCTGAGAGTGGACGATAGGCTGACAGCACCGACTTCAGTGCAACCCGCTCACCGCCGATAACGAGGCCAGACAGATGCCGTTGACCCACTAACACCGATGGGGTGTTTATGCAGAACCCAACACCGACGCTTCCCTGCTTGCGTTTGACCCAGCCATTGGCCGACCTGAACGCGTGGGTCGCGTGTTTTCGCGATGCCGAAATTCCGGTGATGACCGAGACCGCCGAGGCGCTGGAAGCGATGCGCGCACGCGAAGACGATGTGGACGCGAACCTGATCGGCGAGATGATTTCCGGCGATCCGCTGATGACCTTGAAGGTGATGGCGTTCGCGTCCAAGAACCGCCCCACACGCTTGCTGACCGAACCCGAGACGGTGACTTCGACGCTGGTGATGATGGGCATCTCGCCCTTCTTTCGCTTCTTTGGTCCGCAGCCGGTGCTCGACGATGTGTTGGCAGACCACCCCGAAGCGCTGGCGGGCCTCAACGAGGTGCTGCGGCGCGCGAATCGGGCTGCCAACTTTGCGCTGTCGTTCGCGGTGCATCGCCTAGACCCCGATGCCGCGGTGATCCATCAGGCGGCGCTGCTGCACGACTTCGCAGAACTGCTGCTGTGGTGCCATGCGCCCGATCTGGCGCTGTCGATGCGCGAAGCCCAGCGCGCCGATGCGTCGCTGCGCTCATCGGTCGTGCAGCAGCAAATGCTCCATGTCGAACTGGCGGATCTGCAGCATTCGTTGATGCAGGACTGGCGATTGCCCGAGTTGCTGGTGCACATCACCGACGACAAACAGGCGCAGCATTTGAACGTGCAGTGCGTGATGCTCGGCGTGAGACTCGCCAGGCACACCGCGCTGGGCTGGGAAAACGCGGCGCTGCCCGACGACATCAGCGACATCGCTCACATGCTCAACCTGTCGCACGAGACGACGCTCAACTTGCTGCACGGTCTGGACGTGTGAGCGTCGAGTCGTCCGTCACACGCGGGGCATCGAGCAGGCGAACGGCTTCACGAAACACCTCGTCTCGATAGGCCATCTGAATGTGCGCCGACGATGCGACATGGCGGTTATCGGCACCGGGCAAGACAGCCCGCTTCATCGGAAAGACGACGTTGTCGCAATGCCCGTAAAAACAGGTGAAGAGCGCGTAGCGAGATGCGGGCTCGCTGTGCGCCAGGTTTTCCAACCAGTTGCTGCCGATGCGAACTTGTCGTGCGTTGCGCGTGCTTGCATAGCGAGCGAGATAAGCGCCTTGATGCGGGCTGGCGATGGTGACGACATGGTGGACGCGATCGTCGGCTGAACAAGCACGCAGCCAGGCCCGCACCGACAAACCGCCCATGCTGTGAGCGACCACCAGCGGAGCCAGGCCCGTTACGTCGGTGATGTCACGGATCGCCGCGTCGATCGCGGCCACGCCATCGTCGATCGAGCCGAACGGGGGCGTCAGTGTGATCGCGCGATACGGGATGCCACAAGCGCGCAGCTTGCGCATCCACGGATTCCAGAGCCCACGATTGCAAACGTAGCCGTGAACGAGCAACACGGCCCGACGGCCTGTGTCAGTCGGCAGCGTGTCGGGCAAGGACTGCGAGCGGAAGGCCTGCTCCCACAGGAATGCGCGGAGAGCGATACACGATTCAGTCAGCCAGGCGCGGACCAGCAGCGGGATATCGACAGGATGAGCGGGTTCGTCGCGATGCTGTCGATACAACAATACGAACTCGACAGCGAGCACGCTTGAATGCGCTAACAGAATGCAGAGAAAACCCATGACGACAAGCGCAGGGTGCAGATGACCCGCAGTCATCCATACCCACCCGCTGGCCGACCCCAACCAAAGCAAAGCGAGTAATTTCTGAAAATGAGCAAGCATCGACAGATAGTAATCCCCCAAAGAAGAAACCCCCGCCACCATGTAAGGTGAGGGGGGTTTCTGGGGTAGTAGCCTGACGATGTCCTACTTTCACACGGGAACCCGCACTATCATCGGCGCTGAGGCGTTTCACTGTCCTGTTCGGGATGGG
>JANMTL010000064.1:0-33302 GCA_031390425.1 Rhizobacter sp. | reverse complement strand
TCGATGTCCATCGAGTCGAGCACCTGCGCTTCCATCTCGCGATCGCTCAAGCCGCCGCAGCGCTGAATCAATCGATCGGCCAGCGTGCTCTTGCCGTGGTCGATGTGGGCAATGATCGAAAAATTTCGGATGTGATCCATGCGTGCGGCACTGCGTTTTCTGAGAGAGCCGATCCAAGCGACAACGACGAAGTCGTTGCGCGGGAGGCTCATGGCGCGAAGCGACGTGAAGGCTCGAAGAGCCGTGTCGTACGCAAAAAAAAGGCACGTCGAACGATTGACGCGCCTTCCAACAAAAATGTTTGGCAACTGCTTGTTGGGACCTCATTGTAGCCAAAAGCATTGCCGCAGAACCGCACCAGTGCTTGTTTAGCGATCGTTGTGCTTCGCCAACAGAAAACTTATGCACATTTTATCAACAGGCTTTGAAAGCTACTTTTGTGCCAGTTCTGTGGATTTACGGTCGGCCCGGGCGAGATGCCCCAGAGGGCATCAGAAACCCGCCTTCGCCCCGAATCAGCGACGACGCAAGCGCGCCTCAACGACGGATGTGAGCGTTTGCTAACCCGATTCAAGCGTTCAAATTCAGCGCGCTGGACGGATCACGATGTAGTTGACCCAGTCGCCGCGTTTGACCAAAGCCGTCACCGACTTGGGCTTGTCAAGCTTGGCCACGGCCGCTTCGAACTGCTTTGCACTGGTGATTTCGGTATTGTCCAGCGACAAAACAATGTCGCCCTCACGGATACCCGATCGGGCCGAAGCGCCTTCGGATGTCTCGACGCGAACACCGGCCTTTACCTTCAGTTCGCGTTTTTGCGCGTCGCTCAGGTCCGACACCGCCAGACCCAGGATGCCGATCGCCACCGGTGGCTTGGGCACGCTGCCGCGTTCCGGGGCCGCGCTGACCCGCTCCGATTCCAGTTCGACCACCGTGACGCCCAGTTCCTTGACCGTGCCTCGACGGAAAATCTGCAGGGTTGCCTTGGTGCCGGGCTTCACGCCACCCACGATGCGCGGCAAATCGCCCGCCTTCTCGATGACGCGACCCTCGAACTTGGTGATGATGTCGCCGGCTTCGACGCCAGCCTTGTCGGCGGGCCCACCCGACTCGACGCTGCGAATCATGGCGCCGCTGGGCTTGCCCAGCCCGATGGATTCGGCGACTTCCTTGGTCACCTGATCGATCTGCACGCCGATGCGACCGCGGATGACCCGGCCACTGGCGCGCAACTGGTCTGACACGCGGGTCGCTTCATCGATGGGGATGGCGAACGAGATGCCCATGAAGCCGCCCGAACGGCTGTAGATCTGCGAATTGATGCCGACCACCTCGCCGCGCATGTTGATCAGCGGGCCGCCGGAATTGCCGGGGTTGATCGCCACATCGGTCTGAATGAAAGGCAGGAAGTCGCCGGTGTCACGCGCCTTGGCGCTGACGATACCGGCGGTCACGGTGTTTTCGAGCCCGAACGGCGACCCGATGGCGATGACCCATTCACCGACCTTGAGCCGGCTCACGTCACCGAGTCGAACCGAAGGCAACCCGGAGGCTTCGATCTTCACCAGTGCGACATCGGTTCGCTTGTCCGCGCCGATGACACGCGCCTTGAACTCGCGCTTGTCGGTCAGGGTAACGAAGACCTCTTCGGCGCCCTCGACCACGTGGGCGTTCGTCATCACGTAGCCGTCGGCATTCAGGATGAAGCCCGAACCGACGCCGCGCTGCTGGGGCTCGTTGTCTGGCTGGGGCGCCTGCTGCTGCGAGGGAGGCTGCTGAGGATTGCGTCGCGGGTTTTGCGGCTGGCCCGGGATCGGCACCCCGAAGCGACGGAAAAACTCGAGCATGTCCTCGTCGGGTTCCGGGGCTCCGTTCGGGCGAGCGGCACGCGGTTTTTCCGTCGTGCGGATGTTGACGACGGCAGGCCCGACGCTTTCCACCAAGCCCGAAAAATCGGGCAGGGTCTGGGCGCGGACCGGCGCAGCACCGATCCCGAGACCGAGCGCAACCGCCAACAGCAACGCGGCCCAACCACTTTGCAGCCCGATGCGGAGGGAGTGAATCGAACGCTGGCCAATCGGTCTTGTCATTTGCAGTTGCATGATGGGTGCTCTTGCCCTGAATAAAGTGCTCGGATGGAATCCGTCGGCGTGCACCGACGAAGGGGAAATGCGCTACTTCTTGCGTTCGAGTGCGGCCGAAAACGCCCGCAGGGTGATGGCGGGAACATCGCCCACCACCGTCAACCAAAAGTCGCCACGGCGGCTCATCAGTGTCTGCGTCGCGCCGACCACGGTGATCGTGGGTTGCGGGTGCCGGTCAGCGTTGTAAGGCTCGATGAACACGGACACGTAGGTGATTCCGTCAGAAAAAACCGCTTGGACCGCTTGGATCGTCTGCGCCGCCTGCGTGGCCGACACCCTGACGTCCGGGGCCTGAAGAACCTCGAGCGGCCGCCGGATGCAACTGAGTTGACGAAAGCCCGCCACGGTCTTGCGCAATTGCCAGCCTTCGGCCTCCAACGAGGTCGGCTGCAGCAGCGGCTTGATGACGCGGTACCCGGCCAGTTTCCTCATCGGTTGCAAAACCATCTCGGGCTGTGAACGGACCCCGATCGAGACGTCGGAGAACGCTGAGACTTCGAGCACCTCGCCGAGCGCATTCAGAACTTCAGAGCGCAGCAACAGGCCGCTTTGCCGCTCAGCCCACAGGCGATACCCGTACCGGAATTCATCGCGCGGCTTCAGCGTCAACACATTGGCGTCATGACCCGCCACACGCTCGCCTTTCTGGGCTTGCACATCATAGAAATCGGCAATGCGGTCGTCGCCGTCGAGCAGCAACGACGGAAACGAGTTGAGCACGTCGCGCTGCTCGATCAGTGTCACTTTGGCGAACGGCCAGACGGTTTGCACGATGCCGTTGTGCCGGAACACCTGCCGCGCCTGCCCGTCGAGCGGCTCGATGCGTTCGAACTGGTCCGTGCCTTCGTAGAAATGCGAGATGCGCGCACTCGACACCGACCCCGGGGAGCTCACCACAAAGGTGCCCTGAAAATTTCGTTGCCCGGCCGCGTTGTGAATCCGCATCAACCACTCGCGGACTTCACGCGGTTCCACCGCTGTCCCGGGCGTGGCCCATGCCGAGGACGCAAACGTCAGTGCGACCAGCAAACTGGCGGCACCTGAGCAGGCCAGCACGCCCCACGGGCGAACTCGGCGGAGCAGTGACAAAGTCAACACGTCAACGGGCGGGGACTTCAGCGGCGGCATTGCGCAGGAAACCGGAAGGTGCTCCGAGAACGGAACTGCCGGAGAACTGCTTGTGTGCCAGCAAATATCGGTCCAGTCGAGGGTCTCGAATGATCTGGCCGTCGAAAACCAGCTCGGTCCCGGGCGCACTTGCTTCGGCCTGCGCAGCAATGACGGCCACCTGTGCCGGCGCCACGGCCGGGGTGACCGACATACTGACGGGCAGCATCGCCATCGGAGTGGGATCACTCGCGAGCGGAGGCGGAACCTGCGTCGCGACCATAGCGCCCACCACCACCACAAAACCCGCAGCAACCGCAGCCGGTGAGCTCCAGAACCGCCCGGTGCTGCGACGTGCCCCGACCGGCGGCGGCAACTCCCGCGTGCCGTCGACCCCAACACGCGCGGCCTGCGGCGCCAGAACAATCGGCTCGGTCAGCATGCGGGCCTGGAAATCACGCAGGAACCGCGCATCGTGCGCCGCCGACGACGCCAGGTCCTCTGACCGCATCACATCTCCGATCAGGCTGTAGGCGTGCCAAGTCTCGCGCGCGGACGACTTGTCGCGCCATGCAGCACAGATTCGCTGCACACCGTCGGCAGCCAACTCTCCATCGACCAGCGCGGACAGCTCCTGTCGGCGGTCGGCGTCCGCATCGGTGGTAGAACCCGATTGGTTTGCCATCTCACTCTCCATTTCCATGAATCATCGCCTGCGGTGCTCGCTGGCTTGCATTCGATTGACTGACGATCACCATCGCTCACCCACCCGAGTGTCGAGCAAAGGCCGCAGACGCAAGGCAATTGCTTCGCGGGCTCGAAAAATCCGTGAACGCACCGTGCCGATGGGGCAATTCATCAACTCGGCGATCTCTTCGTAGCTCAAGCCTTCGATCTCCCGCAGCGTGATCGCCTGCCGCAGGTCTTCAGACAACGCTTCGATGGCGGCGTTCACCGTCATCGCCACTTCCTTGCTCGCGAGCAGGGACTCCGGCGTTTCGCCATCGGTTAGTTCGTTCTCCGTGCGGGAAGTTTCATCGTCGTCGTCACGCGACGCCCGGGCCGATTCCGTGACCAGCAGATCGCGCTTGAGTTCCCCCAGCGTCTTCTTCGCGGTATTGACCGCGATGCGGTAGAGCCAGGTGTAGAACGCGCTTTCGCCCCGGAACTGCGGGATCGCCCGGTAGGCGCGAATGAAGGTTTCCTGCGCGATGTCGGGCACCAGGTCGACGTCTCGAACCATGCGGCCGATGAGGCGCTCGATGCGGCGCTGGTACTTGACCACGAGCAACTCAAATGCTTTGACATCGCCCTGCTTGACTCGCTCGATCAGCGGCGCGTCGGCATCGGGGGCGTTCATTCGTTCGTTCAAGGCGGACTCGGCCGGTGGCCCATGGACAAATCCAATTCGACACGCGGCGAATACACCGCACAGCGCAGCGCGTGCCATTGGGCTTCGACGCCCGGCCGTTGCACCGGCAACCAACGCGCCGAAAAGGGGTTGGCACCCACATCGGGCACGAACTTCAGCAGCATCCATGCGCCCGAATCGATCATCACCTGCACCTGCATCGGGCCGATTTCCCGCGGCTGGCGGCTCGGTTCGGTCACGTACCAGCGCTGCGAATCCCAGCGCAGTTCCACCGGTTGGCGTCGGATCGACAAACCGATTCCGACGCCTGCGGTGAGCAGTGTCAGTGCCATCAATCCACCGCTCCAAACCGGCAAATCATCACTTCGACCCGCGAACCAGGCGCCGCAGGACACCATCGTTGCGGCGCCGAGGGCCATCAGCAGCCCATTCCAGGCGCCGAAACGCTGGACGCTCAAGTGAACTGCAGGCGCCGCTTGCATGCTGGACGCCGCTCGCGGTCAGACACGCTTGAAGACGAGCGTGCCGTTGGTCCCGCCGAACCCGAAGTTGTTCTTGACTGCGAGCTCGATCTTCATGTCGCGCGCGGTGTTGGCGCAGTAGTCGAGATCGCAATCCGGATCGGGATTCAACAGGTTGATGGTGGGCGGCGACACCTGGTTGCGAACCGCCAGCACCGTGAACACCGACTCGACGCCTCCCGCGCCGCCGAGCAGGTGCCCGGTCATCGATTTGGTCGAATTGACCACCAGCTTGTACGCATGGTCGCCAAAGGCCAGCTTGATCGCGTTGGTTTCGTTCACGTCGCCCAGCGGCGTCGAGGTGCCGTGGGCATTGAGGTACTGGATCTGGTCGGCAGCCACCCCGGCGTTGCGCAGCGCGGCACGCATCGAGCGCTTCGGGCCATCGACGCTGGGGGCGGTCATGTGATAAGCGTCGGCGCCCATGCCGTAGCCGACCAGTTCGGCGTAGATGTTGGCGCCGCGACGTTTGGCGTGTTCGTACTCTTCGAGCACCATCGCGCCGGAACCTTCGCCGAGCACGAAGCCGTCGCGGTCCCGATCCCACGGGCGCGATGCGGTGGCCGGGTCGTCGTTGCGGGTCGACAGCGCCCGCGCTGCCGCGAAGCCACCGACGCCCAATGGCGACACCGTGGCTTCGGCACCACCGGCCACCATCACGTCGACATCGCCATATTCGATCATGCGCCCGGCCTCGCCGATGCTATGCAGCCCGGTGGTGCAGGCGGTCACGATTGCCAGATTCGGCCCCTGGAATCCGAACTTGATCGACAGGTGACCGGAGATCATGTTGATGATCGAGGCCGGTACGAAAAAGGGCGAGATGCGGCGCGGGCCGCGGGCGGTCAATTCGGCGTGGGTGTCCTCGATCAGCGGCAAGCCGCCGATGCCCGAACCGACGATGCAACCGATGCGCTCGGCCTGCTCTTCAGTCAGCTCGTCGTTGGTCTTCAAGCCCGAATCGCGCACGGCCTGAATCGACGCCGCCATGCCGTACTGCATGAACATGTCCATGTGCCGGGCTTCCTTGGCGGGGAAGTAATCCTCGACGTTGAAGTTCTTCACTTCGCCGGCAAAGCGGCACGTGAAGCCCGACGTGTCAAACCGGGTGATGTCGGCGATGCCCGATCGGCCGGCCAGCAGGTTGCCCCACGCCTCGGCGACGGAATTGCCCACCGGGCTGATCAGGCCCAGACCCGTGACGACCACGCGTCGGCGGCTCATCGGAGCCCCGGGGGTGGGCCACACCTGCAAGTCGACACACAGGCTGTTTCGATCGAAAGATGCTGACGGAACTGCATGCGGAGAAGGCTCGGCCTCAGGCTTTCTGGTGCTTCAACGCATAGTCGATTGCGAGTTGCACAGTGGTGATCTTCTCGGCTTCTTCGTCGGGTATCTCGATCCCGAACTCGTCTTCGAGGGCCATCACCAGTTCCACCGTGTCGAGCGAATCGGCGCCCAGATCGGCAACGAATGCCTTCTCGTTGGACACATCGGATTCGGGCACGCCCAATTGTTCGGCGATGATTTTCTTGACACGGTTTTCGATATCGCTCATGACTCCTCCAGGAGTGTTGTCTGAAACAGCCCGCGATTCTAAAGGTTGCACCACGTCGGTACGTTGACGGGGCGCGCGCTTCGACCGGCCGGGCAAAACCGGGTGGAAAGGGGGAAATTAGCGGCTGATTTTGCAGCGGCGGTCAGTTCATGAACATGCCGCCATTGACATGCAATTCGCTGCCGGTGATGTAGGCCGCCGCGTCGGACGCCAGGAAGGCGACGGCCTGCGCGACGTCGTCGACGCTGCCGAGCCGCCCCAGCGGAATCTGCGCGAGCAGCGCGTCCTTTTGCGCGGCCGACAACGCATCGGTCATGTCGGTGGCGATGAAGCCCGGCGCCACGCAGTTGACGGTGATGCCGCGGCTGCCCAACTCGCGCGCCAGCGACCGGGTCATGCCGGCCACACCGGCCTTGGCCGCTGCGTAGTTGGCTTGGCCGGCGTTGCCGCTGGCGCCGACCACCGAGGTGATGTTGATGATGCGGCCCGCGCGCTGCTTGACCATCGGCCGGATCACCGCCCGGCACAGTCGAAACACCGCGCTCAGGTTGGTGTCGATCACCGCGTCCCAGTCGGCGTTTTTCATGCGCATCGACAGGTTGTCGCGGGTGATGCCGGCGTTGTTGACCAGCACGTGCAGCGCGCCGTGGGTTTTCACAATGGCGTCCAACGTGGCGTCGATGCCTGCGGCGTCGTTGACGTCGAGGCAGACGCCGTGGCTGCCCGGATACGGCGCCAAGGCCGCGCCGATGGCTTGCGCGCCCGCCCCGGTCGTCGCCGTGCCGATCACAATCAGTCCGCGCCGCGCGAGTTCGAGCGCGATCGCCCGGCCGATGCCGCGCGAAGCGCCGGTGACGAGCGCAATCTGCGGCTTCAGCGGCTCGGTCGTCATGCCAGCAGCCCTCGCATCTCGATCAGCGACGCGGGGTCGAACACCGCCCCGGACACCGCATCGGCGTCGATGCGCTTGACCATACCGGCCAGCACCTTGCCCGGCCCGCACTCGATGAGATGCCCGATGCCGCGCGCACGGATGGCCTGCACGACCTCGAACCAGCGCACCGGCCCGAAGGCCTGCCGGTAGAGCGCGTCGCGGATCTTCGCCGGGTCGCGCTCGGCAATCACGTCGATGTTGTTCAGCACGGGGATCGCCGGCGATTGCAGTGACACCGATGCCAGCCGCTCCTTCAGGCGCTCGGCGGCCGGCTGCATCAGGCTGCAATGAAACGGCGCGGAGACCGGCAGCGGCAAGGTGCGCTTGGCGCCTGCCGCTTTCAACAATTCACACGCCTTGGCGACACCGGCGTGCGAGCCGGAGATCACGGTCTGCTTCGGGTCGTTGAAATTGGCCGCCTCGACCACGTCGCCGGTGGCCAGCGCGGCTTCGGCGCAGCCCGCATGCACCGCCTGCGCATCGAGACCGAGGATCACCGCCATCGCACCGACGCCGACCGGCACCGCCTGCTGCATCGCCTGCGCGCGAAAGCGCACCAGCGGCAACGCGTCGGCCAGGGTCAGCGCACCCGCAGCCACCAAGGCGCTGTACTCGCCCAGCGAGTGGCCGGCCACGGCGTCGGGCGCGCGTCCGGTTTCAGACAGCCAGGCGCGGTAGCAGGCGATGCCCGCCGTCAGCATCACCGGCTGCGTGTTGGTGGTCAGGTCGAGCTGGTCTTTCGGGCCCTGGGCGATCAGTTGCCCGATGTCGATGCCCAGCGCCTCCGAGGCTTCGATCAAGGTCTGGCGCACTGCCGGATGATCGCCCCAGGCGTCGAGCATGCCGACGGCTTGCGAGCCCTGGCCGGGAAAGAGGAATGCAAACGAAGTCATCGCGTGTGGGAAGGATCAAAGAGATGCAGCGGTTGGCCGCCGGTTCAAAAATCGAGCAGCACGGCGCCCCAGGTGAAGCCGCCACCGACGCCTTCGAGCAGCACCGTGTCGCCGCGCACCACCCGGCCATCACGCACCGCGACATCGAGCGCGAGCGGGATCGATGCCGCCGAGGTGTTGCCGTGGTCGGCCACGGTGACGATCACCTTGTCCATCGGCAATTTCAGCTTGCGTGCGGTGCTCTGCATGATGCGGATGTTGGCTTGGTGCGGGATCAGCCAGTCGATGTCGGCCTCGGTGCGCCCGGCCTTGATGAGCACCGACCGCGCGACGTCTTCGAGCACACCGACGGCCAGCTTGAACACCGCCTGCCCGTCCATCTTCAGCAGCGGGTCACCGCGCACCTGGCCGCCAGAAACGCCGCCCGGGGTGCAGAGGATGTCGACATGCTTGCCATCCGCGTGCAGTTCGCAAGCGATCAGGCCCGGCGTGTCGCTGGCTTCCAGCACGACCGCGCCAGCGCCGTCGCCGAACAGCACGCAGGTGGTGCGATCGTTGAAGTCGAGCAGGCGCGAAAACACCTCGGCGCCGATCACCAGCGCCTTGTGCGCAGCGCCGGTGCGAATCATCGAATCGGCCACGGTCAGCGCATAGACGAAGCCCGAGCACACCGCCTGCACGTCGAAGGCGGGGCAACCGGCAACGCCCAGCTTGTGTTGCACGATGCAGGCGGTCGACGGGAACACCATGTCCGGCGTCGAGGTGGCGACGATGATCAGGTCGATGCTCGCCGCAGAGCAGCCGGCCGACTCGAGCGCGCGCTGCGCGGCGACCAGCGCCAGGTCGCTGCACATCTCGCCGTCGGCCGCAAAATGCCGCGCACGGATGCCGGTTCGCTCGACGATCCAGTCGTCAGAGGTCTCGACACCGTGCGACGCCAAGCGGTCGGCCAGAGCGCCGTTGGTGAGTCGCTTGGCCGGTAAATAACCGCCGGTTCCGGCGATGCGCGAACAGCGCCCAGTCGGCTTGGCTGCCAGGGGAGCGGAACCGTTCATGCGGGGTGGCGGGACGCAATCATCTTTGGGGTGTTGTTGTCGCCGGAAGCGGCTGGAGCCGGCATGGCCTGCAGCGTGTCGCGGATGCGATCGTGAACCTTGTCGAGCAGGCCGTTGCGGGCCGCATCATAAGCCCGGTTCAGCGCCTGCTCGAACGCGAACGCATCGGCAGAGCCGTGGCTCTTGAAGACCAGCCCGCGCAGCCCCAGCAGCGCGGCACCGTTGTAGCGCCGGTGATCGACGCGGGCTTTGAACCGGTTCAACACCGGCATCGCAACGACGGCCGCGATCCGCGTGACAACGTTGCGGGTGAACTCCTGCTTGATGAAGCTCGACAACATCGAGGCCAGGCCTTCGGCGGTCTTGAGTGCCACGTTGCCGACGAACCCGTCGCACACGACGATGTCGGCTGTGCCTTTGAAGATGTCGTTGCCTTCGACGTTGCCGTGGAAATTCAGGTGGCCACTGGCGGCGGCCGCACGCAGCAATTCAGCCGCCTGTTTGATCGTGTCGCTGCCCTTGATTGCTTCGGCGCCGATATTCAGCAAGCCGACGCTGGGTTGGTCTTTGCCCTCGACCGCCGCCACCAACGCACTGCCCATCACCGCGAACTGCAGCAGGTGCTCTGCGCTGCAGTCGACATTGGCGCCCAGATCGAGCACCGTGGTGTGGCCGTCTTTCTGATTCGGCATCACGCTGGCAATGGCCGGGCGGTCGATGCCTTCGAGCGTTTTCAGCACGTAGCGCGACACCGCCATCAACGCGCCGGTGTTGCCGGCCGAGACGCAGGCATCGGCGGCCGACACGCCGAACGCATCGGGCTTGACGAGGTTGATGGCCAGCCGCATCGACGATTGCTTTTTGCGCCGCAGGGCGACCTCGATCGCGTCGTGCATCTCGACGACTTCAGCGGCTTCGACGAGCGTGCAGCGTGCCCAGGCTTTCGCCCGGGTGAGCACCTCCGGCCGCCCGACCAGGATCAGCTCCGCCTGCGGGTGCCGCGCCAGGAACGCTTGGCAGGCCGGCAGCACAACCGACGGACCGTGGTCTCCGCCCATGCAATCGACCGCCAGACGGATGGGTCGGCGCGCAACGTCGTGAATCATGGTGTTGAGGTCGGCCTCATGGCGCAGCGCGCGGGTTCGTCGACTGCTGCCGCGAAAATGCGAAAGCCCGGCGTCGCTGACTTGCAGGGGCCGGGCTGTCGGTCACAGCGGGTGGCAGCGCTTCATCGCCGAGCGCGGCCGAACGGCTGCGCTGGCGATCGTCATGCTGTCAGATGCTCACGCGTCGGCTTTGGTGTTGAAAACCTTGCGCCCACGATAAAAACCGGTCGGGCTGATGTGGTGCCGCAAATGCAACTCGCCGGTGGTCGGCTCGATAGCGGTTCCCGGCGTGTTCAAGGCGTTGTGCGAACGGTGCATGCCGCGCTTCGACGGCGACTTCTTGTTTTGCTGAACAGCCATTTCATTCTCCGCAATCGTTGGTGGTGGCGCCCGGTGGCGAGCCACTGCGGGACGGGCCCTGGGCAGGGCCTGCGGGCGATTGATCCGGGTTCATACGCGGGAGCAATGCCTGCCGAAAAGCCCACGAGTGTATCAGCAGGCGCCGTCAGTTCGGCGGCGGCTTTCGCTTCAGCGCTTGTTTGAGGTCAACCAAGGCCGCAAACGGGTGAGCGCGCTCCTCGAAGACAGCGCCGTCTTCGCGAACCTTCAACGGTTGCGGGCAAGCGTCGTGTCTCGGCACCAGCGGCAGGGCGAGCAGCAGTTCGTCTTCGAGCAGTTCGATCAGGTCCAGCGTGCGGGTCAGCGCGAGCACATCGTCTTCGCTGTCCGCATCGACGGCGGCGGCTTGATCCTCACCGGCCACGAACTGAAAGCTGCGGCGCGCTCGCAAGGCCTCGCCCACCGGCTGCAGGCAGCGCTGACAGACCAAGGCCAGTTGCGCCTCGCCTTCGAGATGCAGCCAGACCTCCGGCGCCCCGCCGCGCCGGGCGCGGCTTTCGCCGGTCGCCCGCCACTGCATTTGCTCCGAGGCAACGGGCTTGGCGTCGCCATGGGCTTCGCCGCACAAGCGTTCCAAAGTGAGCACCGACCACGAACCGGATTCGTCGCCACCTTGCTTCGCGAAGGCCGCGATGTCCACACTGCGAGGATCGAATGCACGGGCTGTCATGCGACTGATTTTAAGGTGCCCGATCCGCCAGTGATGGGTCCGGACCCCGATGGGACAATGCCCGGAGATGCACACGACTTCCCCGCTGATCCTCGGCTCGACCTCGATCTACCGGCGCGAGTTGCTGGGGCGGCTGCGCATCCCGTTCGAGGTCGTCGCGCCGGAGGTCGATGAAACCGCGCACGCCGACGAACCCCCGGCGCAGCTCGCGGCTCGCTTGGCGCTCGCCAAGGCCCGCGCGGTGGCCCGGCTGCACCCTGCTGCGGTGGTGATCGGCTCGGATCAGGTGGCAGAGCTGGACGGCGTGGCGGTGGGCAAGCCTGGTGATCACCGGCGTGCCACACAACAATTGCGTTCGATGAGCGGGCGCCAGGTGATCTTCCACACGGCGGTGGCGGTTGTCTGCGTGAAGCAAGGTTTCGAGGCGAGCGATATGGCCCGGGTCAGCGTGACGTTTCGCGACCTCGGCGATGCCGAGATCGAGCGCTACCTGCTGGCCGAGCAGCCCTACGACTGTGCGGGCAGCGCCAAATCGGAGGCGCTGGGCATTGTGCTGCTGCAAGCGGTCGAATCGGACGATCCAACAGCGCTGATCGGTCTGCCGTTGATACGCACCTGTGCGCTGTTGCGTCGCGCCGGGCTCGATCCGCTCGGTGCCGTCGATGGCGCGGTTGCCCAATGAGCGGCACCTTGTACCTGGTGCCCAACACCCTCGATTTCGGCGTCGCCATCGAGTCAGCGGCCACCGGCCCGCCCGATCTGCAACAGGTGCTTCCGCTGGGCGTGATCCGCATCGCCGCCCGCCTGCCCTGCTGGGTCGCCGAAAACGCCAAGACCACCCGCGCGTTCCTGAAGCGTGTGCACGAGGTGGTGCCGCTGTCGCAGCCGTTGCAGGCGATCGCCATCGTCGAGTTGCCACGCGCCAACAAGGGAGCGCTGCAGGCGCCCGCCGTGAAACTCGACGCGCTGCTGGCACCGGCGCTGGCCGGTCAAGACCTGGGGTTGATCTCGGAAGCGGGCTTGCCGGCAGTGGCCGATCCGGGCGCGGCCTTGGTGCAGGCGGCGCATGCGTTGAACGTGCGCGTCGAGGCGCTGTCGGGCCCGAGCTCGCTGATGCTGGCGCTGGCCGCCAGCGGGCTCAACGGCCAGAGCTTCGCCTTCGTCGGCTACCTACCGGTCGACGCCGCTGCGCGCCACGCACGCATCCGCGAGCTGGAAACGCTGTCGCGCAAAGCGCAGCAAACCCAGTTGATGATCGAAACGCCGTACCGCAACGCGGCGTTGTTGAATGCGTTGTTGAGCGCACTGGCGGGCAGCACGCGCCTGTCGGTCAGTTGCGGGCTGACGCTCGAACAGGGCTGGAGCCGGACCGACACGGTGGCACGCTGGAAGGCCGCGCCCACTGCAGTCCCGGCTGACACGCCGACGGTGTTTTCTTTGCTGGCCTGAGGCCAGCGGGTCGCCCGGCGAAGACGGTCACTCGCTTTGATCGACCAGCACTTTTTCGCCGAACAAGGCCGCCACACGGCGTTTCGGTTTGATGTTGGGCGACGAACCGCGTGAGAGCGTGCTGGACACCGGCACGGCAGCGTCCCAACTCGGGCTCGCCGCAGCGCTGGGCTCGTAAGGTCGGTCGAAGAACGGGTCCGACGGCGCCTTGCGAACGGCCTCGCTGCGCTCGCGGTATGGCGCGCGGGGCGCCGGGCTTCGGGGAGCAGCGTCGGCGATATCCGCCACCGGATCATCGACATCGGCACGCACGCGCTCGGGGCGCGGCTCGCGGCGCACCGGTGCATCGTCCAGCTCGATCGGCTCCAGCTCGATCTTCTTTTTGATCAGCTTCTCGATGTCGGCCACCAACCGCGCGTCGTCGCGCGAGACCAGCGTGACCGCCAGCCCCGAGGCGCCCGCGCGGCCGGTGCGACCGATGCGGTGCACATAGTCTTCGGCGTTGAACGGCACGTCGAAATTGAACACTGCCGGCAGATCGGCGATGTCGAGGCCGCGCGCTGCCACGTCGGTGGCGACCAGCACATCGACCTCACCGCGTTTGAAGGCTTCGAGCGCCTTCAGGCGCTCGTCTTGCGACTTGTCGCCATGCAGCGCGTTGGTGCGCAAACCGTCGCGCTCGAACGAGCGGGCCAGCCGCGCGCAGCCGAGTTTCGAGTTGACGAAGACCAGCGCCTGGGTCAGCGCGCGATCCTTGATGAGCTTGAGCACCACGGCGCGCTTGTCGTCGGTGGCGACACTGAAAAAGCGCTGCTCGACGTTGGTTGCCGTGGCGTTCGGCCGGGCGACTTCGACCAGGATCGGGTTTTGCAGGTAGCTCTCGGCCAGCCGCTTGATCTCGGGCGAGAAGGTCGCCGAGAACAGCAGCGTCTGCCGCTGCTTGGGCAGGTAGCTCAGGATGCGTTGCAGGTCGGGCAAAAAGCCGATGTCGAGCATCCGGTCGGCTTCGTCGAGCACCACGTACTCGACCTGGCCGAGGTTGCAATTCTTCGCCTCGATGTGGTCGAGCAGCCGCCCCGGCGTGGCGATCAGCACCTCGACGCCGGTTTTCAGCTCGGCGGTTTGCGGCTTCATGTCGATGCCGCCGAACACCACCATCGAGCGCAGCCTGGTGTGCTTGGCGTAGGTCTTGACGTTGTTGGCGACCTGGTCGGCCAGCTCACGGGTGGGAGCCAGCACCAGCGCGCGCACCGGGTGGCGCGCGGGCGAGGCGCTGGTGTTTTCGTGCTTCAGCATCTTCTGCAGCAACGGCAGCGTGAACGCCGCGGTCTTGCCGGTGCCGGTCTGCGCCGCACCCATCACGTCGCGCCCGTCGAGCACGATCGGAATCGCCTTGGCCTGGATCGGCGTCATCTGCGTGTAGCCGGAATCGGCCACCGCTTGCAGCAGTTTGGCATCGAGGGCCAGCGTGTCGAAGCGCACCGGCGCGGCGACCGCCTCGGGGGTCTGGGCGTCGGGGCGGTCTTCGTGGGGTGTTTCAGTCATCCTCCGATTATCGCCGCTGGCCTTCGGTCCGGGGAAACGGTCTGGAGGCGCCCCTAGAATCCGGCGCACTCGCAAGCGACATCCGATTCAACGACCTCCTGACGCAACCATGATCCTCGTGACAGGCGGAGCCGGTTTCATCGGCACGAACTTCGTGCTCGACTGGCTGGCGCAGTCGAATGAGCCGGTGCTGAACCTCGATGCGCTGACCTACGCCGGCAATCGCGAGAGTCTGCGCTCGCTGGACGGCGATGTCCGCCATGTCTTCGTTCATGGCGACATCACCGACCGCGCGCTGCTCGACGCCCTGTTCGCCACGCACCGGCCGCGCGCGATGGTGCATTTCGCAGCCGAGAGCCACGTCGATCGCAGCATCCACGGACCGGGTGCGTTCATTCACACCAATGTGCAGGGCACATTCACGTTGCTGGAAGCGGCGCGCGCGTTCTGGTCGACGCTGCCGCCGGACGAGAAGGCACCCTTCCGCTTCCACCATGTGTCCACCGACGAGGTCTACGGCTCGCTCGGCCCGAACGACGCGCCGTTCACCGAGACACATTTGTACGAGCCGAACAGCCCGTACTCGGCCAGCAAGGCCGCCAGCGATCACCTGGTGCGCGCCTGGCATCACACGTACGGCCTGCCGGTGCTGACGACGAATTGCAGCAACAACTACGGGCCGTTTCATTTCCCCGAAAAGCTGATCCCGCTGCTGATCGTCAACGCGCTGGCGGGCAAGCCGCTGCCGGTCTACGGCGACGGGCGGCAGGTGCGCGATTGGCTCTACGTCAAGGACCACTGCGCGGCGATCCGCGCGGTGCTGGCGCAGGGGCGCGTCGGCGAGACCTACAACATCGGTGGCTGGAACGAGCAGCCGAACATCGACATCGTGCACACCGTGTGCGCGCTGCTCGACGAGATGCGGCCGGATGCGGCCGGCCCGTACCGCCGATTGATCACCCACGTCACCGACCGCCCGGGCCACGACCGGCGCTACGCGATCGACGCCCGCAAACTCGAACGCGAACTCGGCTGGACGCCGGCCGAAACCTTCGACAGCGGCATCCGCAAGACGGTGCGCTGGTACCTGGATCACGCCGATTGGGTGGCGCGGGTGCAGAGCGGCGCATACCGCGACTGGGTCGATACGAACTACGCCGCGCGTTCTTCAGCCACCCGCATCGAATGAAGATACTGCTGTTTGGCAAGAACGGCCAAGTCGGCTGGGAGCTGCAACGCGCGCTGGCGCCGCTCGGCGAACTGGTCGCGCTCGGATCGGACAGCCCAGAATTCCCCGCCGACTTCGCCGACCCCGAATCACTGGCCGCCACCGTGCGGGCGGTGACACCGACCTGGATCGTCAATGCCGCGGCCTACACCGCGGTCGACCGGGCCGAGAGCGAGCCGGAGCGGGCGCGCGCCATCAATGCCGTTGCCCCCGGCGTGCTGGCGCGCGAAGCAGCAGCGCTCGGCGCCGGGCTGCTGCACTACAGCAGCGTCTATGTGTTCGACGGCAGCGGCAGCACCCCGTGGCTCGAAGACGACGCCACCGGCCCGCTCGGCGTCTACGGCGCCAGCAAACTCGAAGGCGAACAGGCGATCCGCCGCAGTGGCTGCCGGCACCTGATCCTGCGCACCAGTTGGGTCTACGCGGCACGCGGCGGCAATTTCGCCAAGACGATGCTGAAGCTGGCGCAGGAGCGCGATGCGCTGAAGGTGATCGACGACCAGATCGGCGCGCCGACCGGGGCGGAATTGCTGGCCGATGTGTCGGCGCACGCGCTGCGTCAGATCGCACGACAACCCCAGGTCAGCGGCACGTTCCACGTGGCTGCGGCAGGCCAGACCAGTTGGCACGCCTACGCTGTGCACGTGATCGAGCGCGCGCGCGCACTGGGCACACCGATCCGCGTTGCGCGCGAAGCCATCGAAGCGGTGCCCACCAGCGCCTTCCCGACCCCGGCGCGACGGCCCGGCAATTCGCGGCTGAACACCCGCAAACTGCAACACACCTTCGATCTGCACCTGCCCGCCTGGCAGGTCGGCGTCGATCGCCTTCTGGCCGAAATACTCGGATGAACCCACCGGACCCCCGCCGCATGAACACCCCCCAACGCAAAGGCATCCTGCTGGCCGGCGGCTCCGGCAGCCGGCTGCACCCGGCCACGCTCGCCATCAGCAAGCAGCTGCTGCCGGTCTACGACAAGCCGATGGTCTATTACCCACTCAGCACGCTGATGCTGGCCGGCATCCGCGACATCCTGCTGATCAGCACGCCGCAGGACACGCCGCGCTTCGAGGCGCTGCTGGGCGACGGCCACCGCTGGGGCATCGACATCAGCTACTGCGTGCAGCCGAGTCCGGACGGTCTCGCGCAGGCTTTCTTGCTCGGCAAGCGCTTCGTCAATGGCGCTCCGAGTGCGTTGGTGCTGGGTGACAACATCTATCACGGGCACGACCTGCAGGGCCTGCTGCACGCGGCCCACGCGCGCACCGAAGGCGCCTCGGTGTTCGCGTATCACGTGCAGGACCCCGAGCGCTACGGCGTCGTCGCCTTCGACAAGACGAGGCGGGCCCTCAGCATCGAAGAAAAACCGAAGGTGCCGCAGAGCAACTATGCGGTCACCGGCCTGTACTTCTACGACGCCCAGGTGTGTGACATCGCCGCCGCGATCCGCCCGTCGGCGCGGGGCGAATTGGAGATCACCGATGTCAATGCGCGTTACCTGGCGCAGGGACAGTTGAACGTCGAGATCATGGGGCGCGGCTACGCGTGGCTGGACACCGGCACGCACGACAGCCTGCTCGAAGCCGGCCAGTTCATCGCCACGCTGGAAAAGCGCCAGGGCCTGAAGGTGGCCTGCCCCGAAGAGGTCGCGTTTCGCGCCGGGTGGATCGATGCCGGCCAGCTCGAAGCACTCGCCCGGCCGATGCTGAAAAACGGCTACGGTCAGTACCTGATGCAGATCGTCAACAACCAGGTGTTCTGATGCAGGTGACACCGACAGCCATCGACGGCGTGCTGATCCTGGAGCCCAAGGTGTTCGGCGATGAGCGCGGGTTTTTCATCGAGAGCTTCAACCAGCAGGCCTTCGAGGCGGCGGTCGGGCACGCGGTCGGCTTCGTGCAGGACAACCACTCGCGCTCGGCGCGCGGCGTGTTGCGCGGCCTGCACTACCAGCGCGCACCGCATGCGCAGGGCAAGCTGGTGCGCGTGACGCAGGGCAGCGTGTTCGACGTGGCGGTCGACATACGCCCCGGCAGCCCGACCTGCGGCCAGTGGGTCGGGCTCGAACTGAGCGGCGCGAATCACAAGCAACTGTGGATCGCCCCCGGCCTGGCCCACGGGTTTCTGGTCACCAGCGAGAGCGCCGACTTCCTGTACAAGACCACGGGGTACTACCGCCCCGACGCCGAGGGCTGCATTCGATGGGACGACCCGGACCTCGCGATCCCCTGGCCGCTCGCCGGATGCGCGCCGTCGCTGTCGGCCAAGGACGCCGCAGCGCCCGCCCTGCGCACCTGAATCGCGACCGGCTGCCGCAACGCAACCACCGTCTCCGGGCTGCAAAGCCCGCCGTCACCTGCCGATCCGATCGGCCGATCGAATGAGTTTTCTGCTGCTGAGTTTCGTTGTCTCCCTGCTGACCACCTTGGCGGTGGTGCGCTCCAGCGACCGGCACGGTCGGCTGTCGTCGGACACCGAAATCTCCGGCCCGCAGAAGTTCCACACCCACCCGGTGCCGCGCATCGGTGGCGTCGGGGTGTTGGTGGCGATGGTGGCGGGCGCGACGCTGGCGCAGTTCACGCGGCCCGCGCACAGCCTGTCGCTGTGGCTGCTGCTGGCCGCCAGCCTGCCCACCTTCCTCGGCGGGTTTGCCGAAGACATGACGAAGAACGTGTCGGCGGCGCGCCGCCTCGGCGCCACCGTCGTGTCGGCCGGGCTTGCGGCGTGGCTGCTCGGCGCGGTGATCCACCGCACCGACATCCCCGGGGTCGATCAACTGGTCGGCATGGAGCCGTTCGCGATCGCACTGACCTTGTTCGTCGTCACCGGCGTGGCCAACTCGGTCAACATCATCGACGGCTTCAACGGCCTGGCCTCGATGTGCGTGCTGATCATGATGCTGGCGGTGGCGTATGTCGCGCTGCAGGTCGGTGACCGACTGGTGCTGACCGCCGCGATGATCGCCGCCGGCGCGGTGCTCGGCTTTTTCGTGTGGAATTTCCCGGGCGGTCTGATCTTCCTCGGAGACGGCGGCGCCTACCTGCTGGGCTTCGTGCTCGCCGAACTCGGCGTGTTGCTGATCGTGCGCAATGCGCTGGTCTCACCGCTGTTTCCGCTGCTGCTGTGCGCCTACCCGATCTTCGAGACGATCTTCTCGATCTACCGGCGCCGGGTCCTCAAGGGAGTCACCTCCTTGCAGCCCGATGGCATCCACCTGCACACGCTGATCCACCGACGCTTGGTGCGGCAGTTGATCGGCGACACCCACGAGCACCGGCTGCGGGCCCGCAATTCGATGACCTCGCCCTACCTTTGGTTGCTGTGCAGCCTGTCGGTGATCCCGGCGGTGGCCTGGTGGAACAACACGGCGGTGCTCAGCGGGTTCCTCGCGCTGTTCATGGTGTCGTACGTCGTGCTGTACTGGCGCATCGTGCGCTTCAAGGTGCCGAAGTGGCTGGTGACGCGCCACTGAGGTGGGCCGAGGCGGTGCGTCGCTCGAGCACGCTCGGTGGCTTGTACTCGGGGATGAAGCGGGCGAGTCGCTCGCGCTGGCTCGCCGGTGCGCTGTCACCCCGCGGCGAGCCCAGCCAATCGAGCAGCTCGCGCGTCCAGGCCTCGGTTGCATCGTCGTTGAGCTGGGCGATGCGCAGCCGCGGATGGGCCGACGGCTCGGTCGTGTCGGCATCGGCCAGCAGTTCTTCGTAGAGTTTCTCGCCGGGCCGCAGGCCGCTGAAGACGATGTCGATCTCGCGCTCGCGGTGGCCGCTCAGGCGGATCAGGTCGCGCGCCAGCTCGACGATCTTGACCGGCTCGCCCATGTCCAGCACGTACACCTGACCGCTGCGCGCCAGCACCGCCGACTGCAGCACCAGCCGCACCGCCTCGGGGATCGTCATGAAGTAGCGCGTGATGTCCGGGTGCGTCACCGTCACCGGGCCGCCCTTGGCGATCTGTTCCTTGAACTTCGGGATCACGCTGCCGCTGGAGCCCAGCACATTGCCGAAGCGCACCGCCGAAAACACCGTGCGCGAGCCTTGCGTCGCCAGGTGCGACAGCACCCTTTCGGCGGCGCGCTTGCTGGCACCCATCACATTGGTCGGGTTGACCGCCTTGTCGGTGCTGATCATCACGAAGCGCTCAGCGCCGCACTCCATCGCCGCCAGCGCGGCATGGTGGGTGCCGAGCGTGTTGTTCTGCAACGCGGCCCAGGCGTTGTCGTCTTCCATCAGCGGCACGTGCTTGAACGCTGCGGCGTGGAACACCAGGTGCGGTCGCTGGGCGTTGAAGGTCGCGCGCAGGTGGGCCAGGTCTTTCACATCACCCATCAGGCGCACCAGCGGCAAGCCGGGGTGAAACTCGCCGATCTGCTGCTCGATCTGGTACAGCGCGAATTCGCTGAGCTCGTACAGCACCAGCCGCGCCGGGCCGTAGCGGGCCAGTTGGCGGCACAGCTCGCTGCCGATCGAGCCGCCGGCGCCGGTCACCAGCACCGTCTTGCCCGACACCAGCTCGGCGATGCCGGCTTCGTCGAGCACCACCGGCTCGCGGCCCAGCAAATCTTCGGGCTCGATGGCGCGGATGCGCTCGACGCGCGCACCACCCGACTGCAACTCGCTGACCGACGGCACGGTCAGCACCGGCAGAGAGGTCGCCGCCGCCAGCCCGAAGGCACGGCGGCGCTGGGCTGCGGTGGAGCCAGGCAACGCGGTGATGATGTGCGTGGCCCCGGCGGTGATTCGCGGGTCGATCACGTCGTCGAAGGTGCCCAACACCGGCGCGCCGGAGATGCGCGCGCCGCGCTTGCTCAGGTCGTCGTCGAGCAGGCCGAGCACCGTCCAGCCCTGTTGCGGCAGCCCGGCCACCAGCAGCCGCGCCGCTTCCCCCGCGCCCATCACGATGGCGCGTCGCACCTCGCCATGGCCGGCGCCATTCGCACCGGTGATTTGTGCGCGGGCGTGTTCGTACAACATCCGGTAGGCGATGCGCGTCATGCACAACCCCATCAGCGTGGCAAACGGGTGCACCGCCAGCACCGCGCGCGGCACGCCGTACAACTGCGCCATCAGCACCCCGACCGCGCACAGCGCACCCGCGATGGCGCAAGACAGGGTCAGTCGCTTGACCTCCCCGAAGCCCGAAAACCGCCACATGCCGCGCGGCACGCCCGCGACCAAGAACACGCCCAGATACACGGCCATCACGCCCAGCATGACCCAGCGGTCGTAGCTCGGTCGGGCGCTCCACCAGTCGTCGAAACCGAGCCGGAACAAGTACGTGAGGTTCCAGCAAACCACCACCACGGCGGCATCGATCAGCAGCGTGAGCGGCTTGCGATGCGGGCGCCAGCGGGCCAGGGTGCGATCGATTCGGTGCCAGAACATGTGGGCCGCATTATGTTGGCCGGGGCTACCGACCGGGCCACAGCACACGCAGTGTCTGCACGATCAGCCGCAAGTCGCCTTGGAGGCTGGCCTCGTCGATGTAGCGTGCCGACAGCCGTAACTTGGCCGGCAGCAGCACCTGGATGTACTCGTGCTCGGGATCGGCGGCGCAGGCCAACAGCGCCGCTTCGTTGCGATAGGCGAGCGACGCCGGGTCGGTGATGCCCGGCCGCACGCCGAGCAACTTGTCGCGCAGATCGGCCGGGTACGTTGCCACATACCGCGGCACCTCGGGCCTCGGGCCGACCAGGCTCATGCGGCCGACCAGCACATCGATCAGTTGCGCCAGCTCGTCGAGCTTGGTTCGGCGCAGCAGTGCGCCGACGCGGGTGATGCGCGGATCGGCACCGACGGTGAGCGGCGACGCGGCAGCCAGCGCAGCGCCCGGATCGGCATCTTCGCGGTGCAGCATGGTGCGGAACTTGTGAATGCGGAATTCGACCCCACGCCGCCCCACCCGCGCCTGCCGGAAAAACACCGGCCCCGGCGAATCGAGCTTGATCGCCACCGCCATCAGCAGCAGCAATGGGGCAAGCAGCAGCAGGCCGATGGCCGAGGCCAGCAGATCGAACAGCCGCTTGGCCATCGGATGCGAAGAGGCAATCAGCCGAGCAGGGCGCGCACCGCGTCGATCACGCGCTGCACCTCGGCCGGGCCCATGCGGGTGTGCAGCGGCAGGCTGAGCATCCGCTCGTAAGCGCGCTGGCTGTGCGGGAAGCGATCCGGCGTCAACGCATACCGGTCGCGCCAGTACGGCTGCAGGTGCAGCGGGATGTAGTGCACGCTGCAACCGATGCCGGCCGCATACAGGCCGTCGATCAGGGCGTCGCGCGTCAGCTTGGCATCGTCGGCGAGGCGCAGCACGTACAGGTGCCACGCATGCATGTCGCCTGGCAGCGGCCGCGGCGGCGTGATGACCGGCAGATCGGCAAAGGCCGCGTCGTAGCGGGCGGCGATGTCGGCACGCGTGCGCTGAAAGTCGTGCGCTCGGCGCAGCTGGTGGATGCCCATCGCCGACGCGATATCGGTCAGGTTGTACTTGAAGCCCGGTGCCACGACCTCGTAGTACCAGCTCGGCGCCTTGGCCGTGAAGCGGTCGAAAGCATCGCGGTTGATGCCGTGCAGGCGCATCACCTGGATGCGCCGGGCCAGCTCGGCCTCGCGCGTCACGACCATGCCGCCCTCGCCGGTCGTCATCGTCTTGTTGGCGTAGAAACTGAACACCGTGACATCGCTCGCCAACGTGCCGACGAGGCTGCCGCCGCAGGTGGTCGGCAGCGCATGCGCCGCATCTTCGACCACCTTCAAGCCGTGCCGACGCGCCAGCGGCAGCAGCGACGCCATGTCGGCCGCGAGCCCGGCAAAGTGCACCGGCATGATCGCCTTGGTGCGCGGTGTGATCGCCGCCTCGACCGCAGCCACATCGATGCACAGCGTGGCCGGGTCGATGTCGACCAGCACCACGTCGGCACCCAGGTAGCGCACCACCTCGGCAGTGGCAGTGAAGGTGTGCGTGGTCGTGATGACCTCGTCGCCCGGGCCGATGCCGAGCGCTTCGAGTGCGAGGTGCAGACCCGCGGTGGCCGAGTTGACGGCCATCGAGTGCAGGCCGGACTCGCCTGGGTTTGATGCGCCGAGAAAGGCGGTGAAGTCTTCTTCGAAACGCCGCGTCTTCGGCCCGGTGGTGATCCAGCCCGACTTCAGCGTGTCGATCACCTCGGCGATCTCGGCGTCGCCGATGTCGGGCAGGGCGAAGGGCAGAAAAGGCAGCTTGGAGGCCCTCATGTCAAACGGGCTCCCAGGGGTTCATCAGGCTCAGGCCAGGCACGTGGGCAAAGTCCTTGGTGTTGCGGGTGGCCAGCGGCACGCGGTGATGCGTGGCGATGGCTGCGATCTGCGCATCTTCCACCGAGATGGGGCGGCCACTGCGGCTGCACTGCGCAACGATCGCCGCGTACCCGGGCGCAGCGTGTTCGTCGAACGCGAGATTCAGACCTTGAAACTCCTGCTCGAACAGGGCTTGTGCCACGCAAGCCAAGGCATTGCGCTTCTTGCCCGCCGGCAGCAAGGCGATGCCCAGCAGGATCTCGGCCTGGGTGACGGCGCTGATGACGAAGCGCGTCTGCGGGCCTTGGGCCGCAAACCAGCCGACCACCTGCGGATCGGGGCGCGGGCGCATGAGTTCGGACAGCACATTGGAGTCCAAAAGGATGCGCGGCACGCTCACCGTTTGCCACCCGGCGCCAGACGCGGCAATTGCCGCGCGGGCAGCGGCAAGTCATCGATGGCAACCGCGGCAAACCGCCGCTGCACCCGCTGCGCGAAGGGCTCGTCGTGCGCGGGTCCGAGCACCGCCTGCTCCAGGATGTCGCGCGCGTGCTGCTCCATGGAAACCCCGCGTCGCGCAGCCAGAACACGCAACTCCGCTTTCACGCGTTCATCCATGCTACGGATCATCAAGGTCGCCATGTCGATTCCAGAGTCGGCTTCACAAGAGGCATTGTAAGCAATGCATGCAGTGCATTCAAGCTGCGGGTGCTGACGAGGACATGGGCTTGCCCAGCCACACCAGGGCATGCGTGCGCAGCAAGGGCAAGCAATTGAACACGGTGTAGAGCGACGGCTGTACGCGTGTCACGAAGCGTGCGATGGGTGGGGCGAGGGTCACACGCTGGGCACGCACGGTGGCCTGGGGGAACAGCTGCCGAACGCGCCGCAGCGGCACACCGCGCACGTCGGCATTGGCCGGGTTGTTGAAAGTGAAGTCATACCAGAGCACCCCGCCGCCTGGCCGCACCCAACGCCACATCGCGTCGGCCAGGCGCTGCTGGAAGGCATCGTCGAGCAGGGACGAAAAAACGGTGGAGACAAACACGATGTGCTGCGTTTCGGCTTGCAGCGGCATCGCCAAGGCATCGCCTTCGTGCAGCCCCAAGCCGACGGGCAGCACACGCCGCGCCTGGGCGCAGCGCTCGGCCAGCAATTCGGCGCCGCTCAGGTTCTCGGGTGCGAAGCCCAGGCGCAGCAGTTCCAGCAGGTTGCCGCCGCCGCCGCAACCCACTTCCAACAGGCGCAGGGCGGACAGGTCGGTCCAGCCCAGGTGCACGAAGAGTTGCAGCATCGCGCGCTGTCTTTCCTGCACGGTTTGCCATACATCGGGTTGCAGCGGGCTGTGGCGATCCGTGACAGCGCGGCGCGCATAGCGCGCGCGCACCGCATCGGTTTCCGATTCGCCGGCCGGCGTCTTGTCCTGATTCATCGCACCCCCTCGATGAAGCGCGCCGCCAGCACGGCGTAGCTGTGATGCGCCACCACGAAGGCGCGCCCGCGCTCGCCCATGGCGGCGCGCTCGGCGCCCGAGCAGGCGGCCAATTGGCGCAGTCCGGCTGCCACCGCGGCAGGCGACTCGGGCGCCACCGTCAGGCCGCAGCCGGCCTCGGCGACCGGGTCGTTGCCGGCCTCGACCGAGTGCAGCACGGCGCGACGCGCCATCATGTAATCCATCAGCTTGTTCGGAGCGATGCCGAAGCGATAGATCGGCACCCGCTGCCAACCGATGTAGGCGATATCGAAGCCCGCCAGCAGCGCGGGGATCTGCGCCTTCGGGATCGGCGCGAACAGGTGCACGCAGGCAAGGCCCTCATCGCGCACGCGCGCGGCCAGACGCGCTTTCTCGTGGCCATTGCCGACGAGCACGAAGCTGAAGGGCTCGTCGCGCAACAGCGCTGCGGCATCGAGCAGCACATCGAGTGCGTTCGGCAGGCCGTGCGAGCCGGCATAACCGACGAGCGTGCGTCCAGAGGCCCTCAACGCAGCCAATTGCTCGGCGAGCGGCCCGTCGGGCAGGGCTGCGGGTGCGTTCTCAGTCCACTCGTCGAGCGCAATGCCGTTCGGCACGATGTGCAGCTTGCGCAGGTCCAGGCCGCGCGACTTCAAGTGCTCGGCCACCTTGGGCAGCATTGAGACCACCCGGTCGGCATCACGGCAGGCATCGTCTTCGGCCTTCTGGCACAGGCGGATGAAAGGGTGGCGCGGCGACATGCCCGAGAGCTCGATCGGCGAGGCCGGCCACAGGTCGTGCACCTCGTACACAAGCTCCGCGCCGGCACGCCGTGCGATGTGCCGCGCGACCCAGATGTCCATCGGGTAGGTGCTGGAAGCGATCACGACATCGGGCTTGAACTGGGTGACCCAGCGATCGGTCTCGCGCCACACGCGCCACAGGAAGGCAGCGATGTTGCGCACACGGCCGATGCCGTTGCCGACGTAGGGCGGCGTGGGCAGCCAGCGGTAGGCGATACCCTCGATGTGTTCGTCCAGCGGCGCGGTTTGCGCCTTCGGCTGCACGGTGCGCACGTGCGAAAACGACGCGGCCACGATCTGCACCGAATGGCCGGTGCGCACCCACTCACGCGCCAGATAGTGGCTGCGGTACTCCATTCCGTGGCGGGGCGAGCCCGCGTAGTGGTTGATGAGCAGGATGTTCATCGCATCAGCCGCTTCACCATCGGTACGTAGCGTCCCATCAATGCATCCTCGAAATAGCCCCGGTAATGGGCCTCCCAGAGGCTTGCCGCGGCCTGCGCGGCAAAACGAGCCTTGGCCCAGTCGAGCTGAGCCCACCACTGCGCCAAGGCCGGGCGCCCCTCCGCAATGGCCCACCCCGTCGAGGCTGCGGCCACCCTCTCACCCGGCGGAGTCCCCAGGGTGGTCAGCAGCGGTCGGCCCAGCAGCAAGTGTTCGAAATACTTGTTGGGTGCGGCGTAGTGATGGTTCGGCGAGCTGCGGTAGTAGAGACCGACGATGACATGGGCGCGCGCCATCAAGGCCAAGGCATCCACCGTCGTGAGACTCCCGTGAAAGCGGATGTGGGGGTGTCGCGACGCCGCCTCGCTACAGCGGCCCGCGAGCACTCCGGCCCCGGCAACATCGAGGGTCACGTCGTTCGGGTGGGACACGGCCCAGTCGATCAAGTCTTCCAGGCCGCGATGCGTTGCGCCGAGTGCGCCGGCGTAGGCCAGCGCCAGCGTGCGGGGCCGCTGAAGCGGCAGTGCCTCGCAGGCTGCGCCGAGGTCGACGGGAACATTTTCGATGATTTCTACCGTCTGCAATCCCGCCAGGCCGTGCTGCCGGACCCGGCACAGATCGGGCAGGATCACGCAATCTGCTCGACGTGCGACCCAGCGCTCAACGGTGTCCAGGCAGCGTGTGAGCCACGGTCGGGTGACACGGGACGCCGAGTACATATCGAATGCGTCGTAGATGAACGGCTTGCGGGCCAGCATGCAGAACAAGGCCGCTGCGATGCCTGTATCGAGATCGACCGCATGAACGCCCCCGATGCGCCGACGCGTGGCGAACAGTTCGCGCAGGCAGAAGCCATTCCAAAGCAACAGGTTCAGGGCATTGACCATCCCCTGGCCGACGGGCGCAACGCGTCTGAAGTAGCCCACCTCGGCCGTGTCCGGCTCGCAGGCATGGCGGTCCCAACACAAACTTCGAAACGCAATGCCGGCGGACTGCAGCGCGCGTCGATAGCGCTGAAGCCGCGGATCGCCGTCGACCGGGGAGGAGCGCAGGAACACCAGCATGCTCACGCTTGTTCCCGGGCGCCCGAGCGGACATCGTGAATCACCGAGACCCACTGCGCAAGTTGGTGGGCCGGACTGAATACCGTGTTGCTGCGGCGCAGCGCAGCCCAGGCCATGCGTTCGCGCACGGCAGGCTGACCGAGCAGCAACAGCAGCCCACGGGCCAGAGCGCCCACATCCTCCGGCGGAGCGAGAACACCGGTCTCGGGTGTGATGATCTCGGCCGGGCCGGTCGGGCAGTCGAACACCACCGCAGGGACACCCATGGCCTGCGCTTCCAGAAGCACCAGCGGCATGCCTTCGAAGCGCGACGCCAGCACAAAGACCGCAGCCTCCCGATAGCAAGCTTCTAGATCCTGGATTTCGCCGAGCCATTCGACACTGCTTGCGATCTTGAGTGTCTCGGCCAGTTGCACCAGGGACTCGCGCAAGGGGCCGTCGCCCACGACACGCAGCCGTGCCGCCGGCAAGACAGCCACCACCTGCACCCAGGCATGCAGCAGCAGGTCGATGCCCTTTTGTGCGACCAGCCGGGCCACCGCCAGCGCGAGCGGGGCGGCTGGCAGCGCAGGCCGCTCGGCACGCAGCGACGAGGTGTTGTGGATGACCCGGGTACGTGGATTCAAGGCACGAAACTTCGGCGCATCGGCCTCGGTCAGCGACACCACTTCGGCGACACCGGGATAGAGCCGGGCCCGAAGCGACTGCCACGGCCTGGAGCGCGCGTTGAAGTGGTTGTGATCGCAGCACACGGCGCGCGCCGACCAGCGGCGATCGACCGCCAGCACGACACAGGCAGTCGCCAGCCCGTTGAACAACACGACATCGGGGCGGTGCCTGTGCAGCACACCCCGCAGCGCACGCGAGGTCCGCCATTGCACAACCAGCATGCCCCACAACCGCCCCAGCCGAGTGCCAGCCGACGGCTCGGCGTGGCGGCTTGGCGAACGTTCCCGACCTGCCAGCACCTGAATGCCCGGGTTCAACGGGTAGCGGACCTGAGAAGTGCCCGTGTCGACCGTGCCCACCGCCACCTCGAAGCCCTGTGCGTCGAGGTGGTTGGCCAGCACGCAGACGAACCGCTCCACGCCCCCCCGGACATCCAGCTGGTCACACAGCAGCAGGACCCGCATGCGCGCGGGCGGGCCCGCATTCATGTCACCGCCGGCCGAGTGACCAGACTCTTCACCTCGACGCGGCGGTAGTCGGGCGGCTGCAGCGACACACCACTGTGGCGCAGCGCGCGTGCGCGCTCGCGCTGCAAGCGCATCACATCGATCAACCCGAGGCGGGTGAGGGCTTCGATGATCTTGCTTCGCGCCGAGACCGGGCCCGTCCGCAGGCCGGCCGCAGCGGCCTCCGGTTGGCCGGGTGAGGCCCTGCGCAGCCATTCGTCCTGCGCGTAGTCCGATTGCTGGGGCGCGGGCAACGCGCCCACCTCGCGCAGCTTGCGCGCCAGCACGAGCAGGTAGACCTCGTGGCCATTGCACAGAGTGATCCGACGGCGCACTTCCAGCGGGTTGGCCACCTGCCACCAGTGGTGCGGCTCGGCCCGCAGCGCAAAGAAGACCGCCTTCAACTCGAAGCCATTCTTGGGTCGGTAGAGGTTGAAGAAGAGCTCGGGCGAAAACTGATAAAAGCCATGGCCGGACAGGTTGTTGGCCGGCAGGGCATGCAGCAGATGGCCGCCAACGCGGCACAGATCCACGCAGTTGCGCCACGCCACCGGGAAGTTGAAGACATGTTCGAGGCAGCCGAAATCGATCACGGCGTCGTATATGCCGCGCCCGCTTCCGTCGGTCGGCCAAGGCAGGTTCATGTCATGGATCAGGCCTGCACCTTCGTAGGGCGAAGCATCGACCGAATCGACAGTCTGCGCGGCGAACCACTGCTTCATCATCGGCTCGTAGAAATGCGGCTGGGCGCCTGGCGTTCGGCGCTGCAAGGGCAGCAGGCCACGCGATCGACGATGCCGTTCGAGCCATCGGTCCTCGATGAACAGCGCCTGTCGGCCGATCGACACCGTGCGCTCGAACCGCGTCCCGAGGTCCTGGGCATGCGCGAGAAAATTGAGGTTGTGGATGTCGATGCCCATGCCTGCTACCGTGCGCGCCTGCGCACGCCGACACCCAAAGTCAGGGCGATGCCGATCAAGGCCGTGACGATCACGACGCCCTCGGCGGCGATGGCGACCCAGGCCAGGCCCACGGCCCCCGAACCTTGAACCAGGAACAAGGCGCCGGCAACACCGACCACGCCGCCCGCCATGGCGCAATGCCGGTAGGCGTTGTCGAATCGGCCACTGCCGAGCATCCAGTAGCCGATGAACTTCCAGCCCAACAGCAGCGGCAGCAGCCAGCCCAGCACCGCGAGCACCGTCCGAAGGCGCGGCAAGTCCAGGTTCGCGAAGCGTTCAGCCGCCAGCGCGGCCAAATGTGGCCAGGCCAAGGCGCCCGTCATCAGCACCAGGCCGCCAGCTAGCACGCCGGCGACGGCCCAACGGGCCGCATACCGAAGCGCAGCACGCGCACCCGTTTCGAACAAGGCAACGATGCGTGGATACACGACCGAAAACACCGGGTCCGCGGCGGACAGCAAGGCACGCACCCAGCGGTCAGCCATGAAGTAGGCACCCAGTTCCGCCTTAGGCAGGTGGTGGGACGCCGATGCGGGCAGCGCAAACGAGTAGGCCGCGCCCGCCAGGCTTACCGGCAACATCGTCAGGCCCAAGCGTAGCCCGGGCATCAACTCAGCAGGTGCCCACAGGCGCATGCGCGGTTCGGGGCGATCTGCGGCATCCACCACGTCCAGGCGCAGCCAGCACCAGCCTGTGATGGCCAACACCGAAGACAAGGCCCACTGAAGCGCCACGTAGGCCACGACGCTGTGCGCAAACACGAAGCACAGGGCGATGAAAAGTCCATAGGCGACAAGTTCGACGCGTGCCCAGCGTGCCAGCAGGTGCCGGCCTTGCAGGTACCAGTTGGCCGGCCAGCCGAGGGCGCAGGCCAGTGCAGCGATGCCGGCCGCTTCGGCGACGGGTGCGGGTGAGGCACCGGGTTGCGCCCAAAGGACCGCCGCAAAGGCCAGCGGCACGACAGTGAGGCTCATCACACAGCGCGCAGTGAACACCCGTTGGGCAATCAGCCGACGCTGCGGCGCATCGGCCAGCACGACGAGGCGCGTGGCCGAGGCGAGGAAGCCACACTCGACCATCAGGGACAACAGCCCGCTCCAGACCAGGATGAACCCGAGCCGACCGAACTCGGCCGAGCCCACTCGCACCGCCATCAAGGGCAGGACGATCAGTGGCACCAGGAGCCGAACCGAGGCCGCCGCAAACACCAGCGGAAGGCTGCGCCCGAACGTCGGCAGAGTCGCGTTTGCGGTCATGCGGACCCGTGCTTGACCATCAGCCTGGCGGTGTCGTCGACCCGGTGCAAGAAGACCGGAGCATCCGAAGCAGCGAAGTACTCGTCGATCGCTTTGCGCGCTCCTTGCCAGTGCCCATGGTCGTCGATGATCAGGGTGCCGTTCCCCGACAGGCGCGGATACAGATGGCGCGTTTCGTGTTGCGTGGATTCGTACCAATCGGTGTCGAGCCGCAGCAGGGCGATGTGGTCGGCGATGGCGCCCGGAATCGTGTCCTCGACCTTGCCAGTGACGAAGTGGATTTTCCCGCGCGGGTAGCCGGTGATCCAGAGATTCGCCCGCACGTCTTCGATCCCCGCTTCGCACCAGACGCCCTCGGACAGATCGGCCAAGGCCTGCCGATCACGCGGGTCCGCGCGCACGACAACCCAACCGGCGCGCGCCAGCAGCCTGCCGAACACCCGCCTCAGGACTGGAGCCATTCGTTCACCTGAGTTGCAATTCGTTCACTGGCGCGGCCATCGCCGAACGGGTTGGTGGCCTGCGCCATCGCGGCGTGTGCAGCCGGATCATCCAGCAGGCGTCGGGCGGCCTCGACGATGCGCTGCGCATCGGTGCCGACAAGACAGGCCGTGCCGGCCTCGATGGCCTCGGGCCGCTCGGTGGCCTCGCGCAGCACCAGTACCGGTTTGCCCAAGCTCGGCGCTTCTTCCTGCATGCCGCCACTGTCCGTCATCACGAAAAAGGAGCGCGACATGACGTAGACCAGTTCGAGATAGTCCAGCGGCTCGACGAGGTGAACACCGGGCACCCCGGCGAGCAGTCGGTGGACCGGTTCACGCACGCGCGGGTTCGGATGCACCGGGTAGAGGATGTCCACATCGCCCCACGCCGCGAGGCGCCGTGCAGCATCGCAGATATTTTCGAGGCCGGCACCCAGGCTTTCACGGCGATGTGCTGTCAGCAAGACGAGCCGGCGCTGGTGCGAAAGAAAGGAATAGCGCTCTCCCAGACGAGATTGCAAGGGAAGGTCGGCCTCGATGCGCGCGCGCATGAACATCAGCGAATCGACGATCGTGTTGCCGGTGACTTCGATCGTGGCCGGTGCAACGCCTTCGGCGAGCAGGTTGTCGCGAGCCGTCGCGGTCGGCGCGAAGTGCAGGCAAGCCAGCCGTGCGGTCAGCACCCGGTTCATTTCCTCTGGCCACGGTGCCTTTCGATTGCCGGTGCGCAAGCCCGCCTCCACATGCGCCACCGCCACATCTGCATAAAAGGCCGCCAGCGCAGCGGCCAGCGAAGTCGTGGTGTCCCCGTGCACCAGCAGGAGGTTCGGTCGCGACGCGGCGAACAGGGTGCGCATGCCCGCCAGGATGGCCGTGGTGATGCTCGTCAGATCCTGACCGGCGCGCATGATGCCCAGGTCGACATCGGGGACGATGCCGAACACGTCGAGCCCCTGCGCCAGGAGTTCGAGGTGCTGCCCGGTCACGACGACCTGCACGCGCAAGCTGCCCAGCTTGCGCAGCGCTGTCACGACGGGCGCCATCTTCAGCGCTTCGGGACGGGTACCAAAAACAACCAGGACGGTCGGCTGGCTCCGAGGACTGCTTGCCGGCATCAAAGGGGTGCGGCTCGGCAGAAGCTCAGGCTTCGGATTTCAAGGCGGAACGCAAGGCGCAGACCACGCGGTCCTGCTGCGCATGCGTGAGGTCGGCACTCATCGGCAGGCTCAGCACGGTCTCGGCTGCACGTTCGCTGCGCGGGCAGCAATCCGGGCAGCACAGGGCCGCGTAGGCGGGCTGGCAATGCAGCGGCTTCGGGTAGTGGATGGCGGTCGGGATGCCTTGTTGCGTGAGCGCGCTCACCAACGCCGCGCGGTCATCGGCGAACACGGTGAACTGCGCCCACACACAATCGCGGTCGGCACGCGTGTCGAGAAGGCGCAGGCCCGGCGCGCCTTGCAGCAGCTCGCGGTAGCGCGCGCCGAGCGCCTGCCGCTGCGCCACTTCCCACTCGAAACGTTCCAGCTTGGCCAGCACGATCGCGCATTGCAGTGTGTCCATGCGCCCGCCTACGCCGACGCGGCTGTGCGTATAGCGCGCACTTTGTCCGTGGACACGGATCTCTCGGCAGGCCTGCGCAAGCGCATCGTCGCAGGTGAAGATCGCGCCGCCGTCGCCGTAGCAGCCGAGCGGCTTGCTGGGGAAGAAGCTGGTGCAGCCGACGGTGCTCAGGTTGCAGCTCTTGCGGCTGCCGCTGCCGATGCCGTACGTGGCCCCGAAGCTCTGCGCCGCGTCTTCGATCACCGGCAGCCCGTGTCGCTGTGCAATCGCGTTGATCGCGTCCATGTCAGCCACCTGACCGTACAAGCTCACCGGCATGATGGCGCGGGTACGCGGCGTGATCTTCGCCTCGATCAGCGTTGCATCGACGTTGCACGTGTCGGGCTCGATGTCGACGAACACCGGCTTGCCGCCGAGCAGCACGATCACCTCGGCGGTTGCAGCGAAGGTGAATGGCGTGGTGATGACCTCGTCGCCCGGCTTCAGGTCGAGTGCCATCAGCGAGATCAGCAACGCCTCGGTGCCACTGGCCACCGTGATGCAGTGCTTGGCGCCGGTAAAGGCCGCCAGCGCGGCTTCGAGTTCGCCGACCTCGGGGCCCATGATGTATTGGCCGTGGTCCAGCACGCACTGGATGCGTGCGTCGATGCGCGGCTTCAGCGCCGCGTACTGTGTCTTCAGGTCGGTGAACTGCACGGCGTGAGGGTGTCGTCGTCGAGGCGGTAGCGCTCGCCGGTGGCCGGGCATGCCGCCTCGGCATGGCCGCTCGCAGGCAATTCAAGTCGCTCGCCGTGGCGGCTTATCCAGCCGATGCGCCGCGCCGGCACGCCCACCACCAAGGCGTAGGCAGGCAC